>NZ_JBOZWP010000001.1:0-510174 GCF_050865035.1 Shewanella sp. GXUN23E
CAAAGAAAGGTGGTGGAGCTACGCGGGATCGAACCGCGGACCTCTTGCATGCCATGCAAGCGCTCTCCCAGCTGAGCTATAACCCCAAAATTCCTTTGCATTTGAGTGCACTGCCGTTTACCGACGCTCCCCTCAACTGCGAGGCGCATTCTATGCAGCACACCCAAATGTGTCAACGGCTTTTTTAGGAATTCATTCTGGTTGCTACAAATTCAATCGCCTTGGAGATTCTTTGTTCGCAACGGGCCTTTCCAATGAGCAACATGGTCAAATCCAGACCAGGAGACTGGCCTGCACCGGTCACTGCTACACGCAGTGGCATACCGACTTTGCCCATACCCACTTCCAGCTCTGCCGCGGTTTCTTCAATAGCGTTATGAAGCGCTTCCTGAGTCCACTCAGGTAAAGCAGCCAGCTTCTTCTGAATATGCTGCAGAGGCTCCAGCGCCACACCACGCAGGTGCTTCTTGGCGGCGCCCTCTTCAAACTCAGCGAAATCTTCGTAGAAGTAGCGGCTTGATGCAGCCAGTTCCTTCAGGGTCTTGGCGCGCTCAGCCAGGGCAGTAACAACTTCAGCCAGTGCCGGGCCATTGCTGATATCGATCTGCTGATCTGCCATATGCCATGCCAGGTGCTTGGCCACATACTCAGGATCCAGGCTCTTGATATAGTGCTGGTTCAGCCACACCAGTTTCTCGGTGTTGAATGCAGAAGCGGCTTTGTTGATATCGTCCAGCTTGAAGTATTGCTTCATCTCATCCAGAGAGAAGATTTCCTGATCGCCATGGGACCAACCCAGACGTACCAGATAGTTCAGCAGCGCTTCCGGCAGGTAACCGTCATCGCGATACTGCATCACACTCACGGCACCGTGACGCTTGGACAGCTTGGCACCATCATCCCCCAGGATCATAGAGACGTGCGCATACTCTGGAATAGGCGCACCCAACGCTTTGAGGATGTTGATCTGACGTGGCGTATTGTTGATGTGAT
Source organism: Shewanella sp. GXUN23E (assembly GCF_050865035.1). Lineage (NCBI taxonomy): Bacteria > Pseudomonadati > Pseudomonadota > Gammaproteobacteria > Alteromonadales > Shewanellaceae > Shewanella > Shewanella sp. GXUN23E. Next base: position 994 of record NZ_JBOZWP010000001.1, read on the forward strand.
CTTCACCGCGAACCACACAGGTGATACCCATATCCCAGTCATCCACTACTACGCAGAAGTTATAGGTAGGAGTACCGTCGCTGCGGGCAATGATCAAATCGTCCAGCTCTTCATTGGCAATCTCAATGCGGCCACGGACATGGTCATCAAATACCACACTGCCCTCTGTTGGGTTTTTGAATCGCACCACAAATGGCTCGTCAGTGTCGCGTGGCGCTTTATCACGGCAGCAACCATCATACTTCTGACGTTCCCCCTTTGCGGCCTGCTCTTCACGCAGCGCTTCAATGCGCTCACGACTGCAGTAACACTTGTATGCAGTGCCCTCTTCCAGCATTTTGGCGATGATTTCGTTGTAGCGGTCGAAACGCTTGGTCTGATAGTAAGGACCCTCATCCCAATTCAGACCCAGCCACTCCATACCTTCGAGAATGGCGTCTACCGCTTCCTGAGTGGAACGCTCAAGATCGGTATCTTCAATACGCAGAACAAATTCGCCCTGATTGGCGCGGGCTTCAAGCCATGAATACAGCGCAGTACGGGCACCACCTACATGCAAAAAGCCGGTTGGGCTGGGTGCAAAACGCGTCTTGATTGTCATAATGGGACACTAACCTATTTTGTCTGGCCTGAGGACTCAGGCTTTCACGGGAAAAAGTGGGTCATATTCTAACAGTCAAAAGCCAAAACGGAAAAGGGCAGCGCCCTTTGAGAATGTTCCGGCTCAGATTTAGCCAAGCCTCAATGCCAGGCTGGTGTAAAACCACTCCCCTGCTTTCATCTATGTCATCCAGCATGATCAATCAGTTGGCTTACTTAATTCCTAAAACAACTATGAATAGAAAAAAACCGCATAGGAAATGGGGTAGATTGAGTTTTACTTGAGAAAGTCGGGTCTACTAAGCTAACGCCATCACTCACGATAAAAGGAGGTTGCCATGGCCAATGTCAGTCAATCCGCCTCCCTGGATAGTATTGCGGCCTACCTGAAACTGGTTGGTAACTATGACGAGTCCACGGCCATGAAAGAGGCCAAGGAAGTCATGCACAATCTGGTGACCATGAGACAACGTGGCTTCATTACCGGCTGGTACTTTGACGAGCAGGGACATCTGGAATTATTGCCAAGCGATGCAGTCATTCACAAACTGAACAACGATTGAGCTCCTTTCATCCCAATCGTTGCTTCAACCGGTGAATACTCAGGCACTTATTCAACAACCTGGCATTTAATCAAGAGCTTGGTGCTTAATCAGGAATGAAGTGCTTTGACAACCTCACCCGACAATACCAATCACCGGGATAATCATGGCCGCCGGATGACTTATTGATTGCCTGGCAGCAAATCTCCCTGCATCAGCCCACCGCGCTTTGCCTGCCATAGCCACAGCATCAACAGTGCGATAATCACCACTGAGCCCAGCACCACTCCCGGCCAGCCGGCATGTTGCCAAAATGGCATCAGATAAGGACCACCCAGCGCCGCCCCCAGATAATAGCTGCACAGATACAAAGCCGTGGCTTTCGCTCTGTGATGCCGAGCGCGCTGCGCCACATAGGTATTACAGCAGGCATGGGTCAGGAAAAATCCCCAGGCCGTGATGAGAAATCCCGCCACGATAAACGGCAGACTGTCCATCAAAGTCAGCAAACTGCCCCCCAGCATCGCCAGGCTCGCAATATACCAGAGTCGATAAATACCTTTTCTGGCAATGACCCTGGCAGATTTGAACGACACCCAGGTGCCGCTGAGATAGCACAGAAAAATCAGCGTGGCCTCAAATCGTCCCAGCTGATAAGGCGCCTGCATCAGATGCAGCTGGATAAAGCTGAACTGGTTGACCATCACCATAAAGGCAAGGCCACCCATCACATAAGCCAAACGCAATCCCGGATCTTTAAGGTGCGAGGCAAAACCATTCAACACCTGCCTGAGCTTGCCCGATTCTGTCTGCTGCAATCCAGCAACCGGTTTGGGTAACAGCAGCAATACCGCCAAAGTGGCCAACAGCGTCAGCAGCGTCAGCGCCCACATGGCCTGCTGCCAGCTGAGATACTGGGCCACAAGCCCACCCAAAAGCCGCCCGACTATGCCGCCTACGCTGTTGGCACCAATGTAAAAGGCACCGGCAGTCAGCAACCACTGACTGCTGAGTTCATCGCGAAAATAGGCCATGGCGCAGGCCGGGATCACCGCCAGAATCGCGCCCTGAAGCAATCTGAGTCCCATCAGTTGTTCAAAATTGCCGGCGTACACTAACAGCGGATTGGATAACGACAGCAGGACAAGCGAAGCAACAATCAGCTGGTAGCGCCCATAACGGTCAGACAGCGCGGCCACCAGCAGCAGTGCCAGCGCCAATGAAAACACAGTGGCAGACAGCAACAAGGTCGACTGCCCCGGGCTGACATGAAATTGCTGGGCAATTAGCGGCAGCATCCCCTGCATGATGTAAAGATTGATATAAACGACCACTGACGCCAGGGATAACGCGCCAATCAGAGCTCTGGATTGATGGGACTTCAACAACACCACCGGACACCTTGCTGACCAAATACAGATAGCCAATGCTAGCAGTGCTGCAAAAATAACAATAATAGATATTTAACACAGCAAATATATGCAAATATTATATTTGGTCTGTTATCTCTACCGGCAATGACATGGAAATCCGGCAACTTCAGCAGTTTCATACGCTCGCCAAACGGCGCAGTTTTACCCTGGCCGCCGCAGAGCTCAACATGGCGCAGCCAGCGCTCAGCCAAAGCATCAAAAAACTGGAACAGGATCTCGGGGTTACTCTGGTGATCCGGCGTGCCGGCAAACAAAATGGCTCGGTGGCATTAACCGCTGAAGGCACAGTACTGGAGCAACATGCGCAGCTGATCTTAAGTCAGGTAAAAAACGCCCGCACCGAAATAAGGGCAATGGCACAGCTCGACGTCGGTCAGGTGCGTATTGCGGTCCCCGGTATGCTCGGCTCCTTCTACCTGCCCTCACGCCTGATGGCCTTTAAACATCAGTATCCCGGCCTGAAGCTGTCACTGTTTTCCGGCGGCACCCGGGATGCGCTGAGAATGCTGCAACAGGAAGAGGTGGATGTGGCGATTATTACTGCCGACGATCTCAGGCCCGAGTTTGCCCACAAACATCTGGTGAGGGAACAAATGGTGGTCGCCGTGGCCGATGACCATCCGCTGGCAACGCAGGAAAGTGTCACGCTGCAGGCGTTTTTCCAGCATGAGCTGGTGATGTTCAAAAAAGGCTACTTTCACCGTGAGTGGCTGCAACAACAGGCCGAGCAGTTGGGACTGAAACTGGATATCGCCTTTGAAACCAACCTGATCAACCTGATTAAACAGCTGGTTGCTCAGGGATTTGCCATCACCAGCATGTTGGATATGGCGGTATCGGCCAATGAAGGCATTGTCTGCAAGCCTTTCTGCCCGCCGGTATTTCTGGATTTGCATATTGCCTGGAAACAACAAAGGCCATTGGGTCAGGCCGACCGCGCATTTGTGGACTTCCTGCTGGACAATGCCTAAGGAAGGTGCGAATAAGTCCCGTGAGTGCTCTGCGAGTGCTGACCGCTTCCAGATGCGCGGCGCAATTTGAAGTTAATGGCCCTAGTCCTTATCGAGAGCTGCAACCAAGCAGATAGAGCTGTCAGCCTCGCCCTACAGGGCTTTCGAGCAATCACGATTTCTTTGGTATTCAACTTTGAAAGGCAACCAGCCTTCCTTTATCTGAATAGCCCGAACTCGCTTCTGCTCATAAGCCAGAGTGCCGCGAGGACTTGTTCGCACCATCCCTAACAAAAATGCCCCGGACCAGCCGGGGCATTTTCATTGCATCAATTTACAGCTGGCTGATCAGCGTTACAGCAGATCGAACCGGTCGGCGTTCATCACCTTGGTCCAGGCAGCCACGAAGTCTTTGACGAACTTCTCTTTGTTATCGTCCTGGGCATACAGTTCAGCATAAGCACGCAGCACTGAGTTGGAACCAAACACCAGATCTACCCGCGACGCCGTAAACTTCACAGCGCCGCTCCTGCGCTCACAGATATCGTAAGAGTTACGGCCGGTTGGCTTCCAGGTGTAATTCATGTCAGTGAGATTGACGAAGAAGTCATTACTCAGCACGCCGACTCTATCAGTGAACACACCCTGTTTACTGTCACCAAAGTTGGTACCCAGAACCCTCATGCCGCCAATCAATACTGTCATTTCCGGCGCGCTAAGCCCCAGCAGTTGAGCTTTGTCCAGCAACATCTCCTCTGGACTTACCACATAATGCTGCTTCTGCCAGTTGCGGAAACCATCCGCCAGCGGCTCCAGCACGGCAAAGGAATGCGCATCTGTCTGCTCGGCAGTGGCATCGCCACGGCCCGGTGCAAACGGTACCGGCACCTCGAATCCGGCTGCCTTAATCGCCTGCTCCAGTGCTACATTGCCGCCCAGCACAATGGTGTCGGCCACACTGATCCCAAACTCAGCGGCAATCGGCTCCAATACCGCCAGCACTTTAGCCAGACGCTCTGGTTCATTTCCTGCCCAGTCCTTCTGCGGAGCCAGACGAATACGGGCCCCATTGGCGCCACCGCGACGGTCAGAGCCACGGAACGTACGGGCGCTGTCCCAAGCAGTATTCAGCAGTTCCTGTTGCGTCAAACCACTGGCAGCAATCTTTGCCTTAACCGCATTCACATCATAATCAGTGCGACCTGCTGGCACAGGATCTTGCCAAATCAACACTTCTGCCGGTACATCCGGGCCGATATAACGGCTTTTGGGCCCCAGATCCCTGTGAGTCAGCTTAAACCAGGCTCGGGCAAACACCTCTGAGAAGTACTCAGGATCGTTATGGAAACGTTCAGAGATTTTGCGATACTCAGGGTCCATCTTCAGCGCCATGTCCGCATCAGTCATAATCGGGTTATAGCGAATACTTGGATCTTCCACATCTACTGGTTTGTCTTCCTCTTTGATGTCGATAGGTTCCCACTGCCAGGCGCCGGCCGGACTCTTTTTCAGTTCCCAGTCGTAACTGAACAGCAGATGGAAGAAACCATTGTCCCATTGGGTCGGATTGGTGGTCCAGGCGCCTTCGATACCGCTGGTCACAGTATTGCGGCCAATTCCGCGTGAGCTATGGTTGTTCCAGCCAAGGCCCTGCTCTTCAATACCTGCGCCTTCCGGCTCAGCCCCCAAATTGGCAGCACTGCCGTTACCATGGGCCTTACCCACAGTATGACCACCAGCAGTGAGGGCCACGGTTTCCTCATCATTCATGGCCATGCGCTCGAAGGTCACCCGCATGTCTTTGGCTGTTTTCAGCGGATCAGGATTGCCATCAACCCCTTCAGGATTGACATAGATAAGACCCATCATCACTGCCGCCAGTGGATTTTCCAGATCCCGCTCACCTGAGTAGCGGCTGTTTTCACTGCCACTGGGTGCCAGCCACTGCTGCTCGGAGCCCCAGTAGATATCTTTTTCAGGATGCCAGATATCCTCGCGGCCAAAGGCAAAACCAAACGTTTTCAGCCCCATCGACTCATAGGCTATGGTACCGGCCAGGATCATCAGATCGGCCCAGCTGATTTTATTGCCGTATTTTTGCTTGATAGGCCACAGCAGACGGCGGGCCTTGTCCAGGTTGGCGTTGTCCGGCCATGAGTTCAGCGGCGCAAAGCGCTGACTGCCGCTGCTGGCGCCACCGCGGCCATCAGCGATCCGGTAAGTACCGGCACTGTGCCAGGCCATGCGGATCATCAAACCACCGTAATGTCCCCAATCCGCTGGCCACCACTCCTGGCTGTCAGTCATCAAAGCTTTGAGGTCGGCCTTGAGCCCGTCGACATCCAGCTGTTTCACCGCATCGCGATAGTTGAAGTCAGTGCCATAGGGGCTGCTTTTGCTGTCGTGCTGATGCAGAATGTCCAGATTGAGTGACTTGGGCCACCAGCGTTGATTGGATGTTTCAGTGGACGTTGCACCACCGTGCATTACAGGGCATTTGTTGCTTGAACTCATATTCCGTTCTCCTCATCAGTCTCCGGCAGGCAATAGCCATTGTGCTTACCGAAGCCATCGATTAATCAAATTGGCATTCCTTCTCGATGACATCCACCGGAAAGGCTCAATACCGGGAAGCTCATATCAGCCATCCCAAATCAGGTATAGCGAAAGAGTAATCGAATTTTTAATTTACAGAAAACAGGATTAACCGATTAAGACGATAGCAAACCCAGAACGCCCTCTTTGAGATGATGAATGGGTCACGGCGTCCGGCAAGCATGCCCGTTAATATCAACGGCACTCTTTTGAGTCAGCCCGGGCATGACGGTTGTTACCAAAAAACTCCCCGGACGGAAGCCGGGGAGAGATGAAGCGAAATAACGTAAACCTCGGTTCAGCTGGCGTCAGCCTGGTTTTCCGGAGCTGCTGCCGCAAAAGCTGGCTGCATATTGCAGCTGTCCGCAATCCTGACGATATGGGGAAATGCGGTTAAATCCATATTAAACCGCCGCGCGTTATACACCTGAGGAACAAGGCAGACATCGGCCAGGGTAATGGTGTCACCAAAACAGTACTGCCCGGCCGATATTGCCAGCTGCGGCTCGATGGCAGAAAAACCGATATTGATCCAATGTCGGTACCACTCAGTTTTCGCCTCATCATCGACACCCAGCGTGCCGGTTAAGTATTGCAACACCCGCAAATTATTGAGTGGATGAATATCACAGGCTATCGTACCAGCCAGCGCCCTGACTTTGGCCTGGGTAACGGCATCGGTCGGCAATAGGCGTGGGACGGGAAACGCCTGCTCGAGATACTCGATTATCGCCAGCGACTGAGTCAGCACCTCGCCATTGTCCAGAACCAGAGCGGGTACCAGTTGCTGAGGATTCAGGGTGACATACTCAGGGCTGTGCTGCTCACCACCGTTATTCACCAAATGTACTGATTTATGAGCCGCCTCAATGTTTTTAATATTAAGGGCGATACGAACCCGGTAAGCGGCACTTGAGCGCCAGTAACCATATAAGGTCATCATGTGCTTACCCCTTATATTCAACAACCTGCTGATCTATGGCGCCAAAAATGCTGTGCCCTGCATCGTCAAACATCTCAATGCGCACCCGATCGCCAAACCCCATGAATGGCGTGGACGGCTTGCCGTCAGCGATGACCTCCAACATACGCTTTTCAGCCAGGCAGCTGGAGCCGGCGCTGCGGTCATAATTGGAAATGGTTCCTGAACCAATGATCGCGCCGCTGCCCAACGGCCGGGTTTTAGCCACGTGAGCAACCAGCTGGGCAAAATTGAACGTCATGTCCACGCCAGCATTGGGCTTGCCAAACAGCCCATCATTGAGGTGAGTCACCAGCGGCAGATGAACCCGGGTATCCTGCCAGTTGCCAGCCAGCTCATCGGGAGTCACCGCCACCGGCGAGAAACTGCTGGAGGGTTTGGACTGGAAGAAACCAAAGCCTTTGGCCAGCTCTGCCGGGATAAGGTTACGCAACGACACATCGTTGACCAGCATCAGCAGTTTGATGTGACCGGCAGCCTTATCCGCAGATATTCCCATGGGAACGTCGTCGGTGATCACCGCAATTTCCGATTCAAAATCAATCCCCCAGTCCTCGCTGGCCAGTGGAATACTGGCGCGCGGCGCAATAAAGCTGTCTGAGCCGCCCTGATACACCAAAGGATCTGTCCAGAAGCTTTCCGGCATGTCGGCGCCACGGGCCTTGCGTACCAGTTCCACATGGTTGACGTAAGCACTACCATCCGCCCATTGATAAGCACGCGGTAAGGGGGACAGACACAGGGTTTCATCAAAAGCCACTACGCCATCCAGAGTCCCGGCATTCAATGCCTGGTATTTTTGTTCCAGCCGGGGAGACAGCTCATGCCAATCGTCAAGCAATTGCTGCAGTGTATGAGCAATATCGGGCACGGCCACGGCATTGGCAAGATCACGGCTGACCAGCATCAACTGTCCATCACGACGACCATTCTGATATGTGGCTAGTTTCATTATCTTTATCCTTATAATTTTCGGCAGCGTCCTGCCCGACTGGCGTTAATTTCTACCTCATGTCCTGCGACAAATAAACAGCGTGAACTGAATCACACTATTTTAGTTGCCGGTCAGGTTTGTAAAGTCCCGATTACAGTAAGCAAATCTGCCCTGACAGCCAAAAGAAATGCCCGGGCAAATTGCGACGGGCATGTCTGAGAACCTGATTGAGAAACAGGTCAAAATGCGTGATTGGCCGCTTGGCTTAAGCACGCTGAATACTATTTGGGCTTATTGATCTTGTACTCACGCAACTTGTTGGCAATGGCCGTATGGGAAATACCAAGTTTTTTCGCCAGCTGGCGGGTACTGGGATAAGCCGGATACAAGCGTCTGAGCAAACTGGCCTCAAACTGCTTCATCGCGTCATCCAGCGAACCTTCAAATTGATGATCAAAATAACCAAAACCCTCGGCATAGGAAGGCAACTTCAGCTGCTCAACCGTCAGCTCGGCACTGCCATCCCACATGGACACCGCTCTGAACACGGCATTTTTCAACTGGCGTACATTGCCAGGCCAGGCATAAGTCAGCAAATGTTCACGGCACTGGGCTGAAATTCGCCGCACAGGGCTTGAGAGCTGCTGACTGTAATGTTCCAGGAACATCTCTGTCAGCGGCAGAATATCGACTCTGCGCTCCCGCAGCGACGGCAAATGGAAACTCAGCACATGAATTCTGTAGTAGAGATCTTCACGAAACTCACCACTCTGACACAGCTCTGCCAGATTCTTCTGGGTAGAGCAGATAATCCGCACATCGGCCCTCACCTCTTCATCACCGCCTATGCGCCGGAAGCTGCCATCCTGCAACAGTCTGAGTAATTTCACCTGAGCGGCACGGGACATCTCCGCGATCTCATCCAAAAATACCGTGCCGCCTTTGGCTTCTTCAAAGAAACCTTTTTTTACCACCTGACCATTACTGACATAACCAAAAAGCTCCTCCTCCGCCACGCTGTCAGGCAAGGCTGCGCAGTTAATGGCAATAAACGGCTTTTCCCGGCGCATACTGGCATCATGACAGGCACGAGCCATCAGCTCCTTGCCGGTACCGGTTTCACCGGTAATGAGCAGCGGCGCATCCAGCTGTGCCATACGTTTGGCCTGCTCCACCACCTGTTTCATTTTGTCACTGACGGCAAGCACAGATTCAAAACCGGCAATCTGGTTTTGCAGCGCATTGAACTGTTTGCCGACTCTGGCGGGAGATTTCAACGACACCACGGCGCCGGCAAGAATGCTGCTGTCATTCTCATCAGGCAGATAAATGGGTAACATTTCAGCCAGATATTCATTCTGACCGATATACACCCGGGTCGCCTGAGCCAGTACCTGCGACTCAGCCAGCCAGCGACTGAAATTAAATCCCTGAACCCAATGGTTCAATGGCTCATCCAGCACTTCATGTTCCCCCATTTCCAGGGTCATCAGTGCAGACTCGTTGACAATACGGATACGACCTTTGGCATCGAGGGAAAATACCGAGTCCGGGAGGGTTTTGAGCAAGGTTTTGAGGGCGTAGTGTTCCTGCTCAGAAGGCATGAATGACACAGTGCGCACATCGTTGACCGACTCGACTTTACGGATTTGTGGCATCAGGGCACTGAGGGTATTGAAGCTCACTTCGGCAAACTGAAAATATAAAAACCCTTTATTGCTGGCATCGATGGCAATGAGATTGATGCCGTAACGCTCCAGTACCACCAGAATATCCTTGGCCAAACCGATTCTATCCTGACAACTGACTTCCAAGCGCATGTTATGCTTCCTATTCAATGGTTTTCGGCTTTGTTATGATTCTGACTTTGCCAAAAATCCGGGGCTGTTCGCATTTGAGCTGCCGCAGAAGTCGTTGCGCTGCGCAAAATTGCTGGGGCATCGCCGCGACGAGCAGACAACAACAGATTGTCGGGGGATACCGCAGCCCGTTTTCAGACTATTGCTTGCAGACTATTGTTTTCAGAGCATGGAGCTCTTGACTGACAGCGACACAAAGCAAGACTGTAACGCCCCTCAACAGCTCAAATATCAGTATGAGCAGGGCCTGTCGGGATTCAGAAAAAGTGTTGATGTGTCCCTCTGAATGTCTTTCTTTGAATTTCCCGGGCGGCTCGCGGTATACGTTAAAAGGAAAAGTGCTGGCTGGCAAGAGTTGTTTACAGCATGTAGCGCCAGAGTAAATCGTCGTAGCGTAAACAGCCGCCTTGAAGCGGTGATTGCAGAAAAATAAACGCGTCACCAACAGTGACGCGTTTGTGATATTCAGCTCAGCGACCAACGATTACCGAGCTTGAAAAAGGTTTAACCTTACTTGGGACTCAATCTGTCCCCCGGGTTTCAACACTGTGGATAGCGGTGGCTGGCCACCCATTCAGTCCAGCAATAAGTCGGTTTTTGCCGCCATGATAAAATCATTGCGATGCAGTCCCTTGATGGAATGTGACCACCAGGTCACTGTCACTTTGCCCCATTCAGTCAAAATGCCGGGATGGTGAAACTCTTCCTCCGCCAAGTCTGCCAACTTATTGGTAAATGCCATGGCTTGTTTAAAGTTCCTGAACTTGTATACACGCTCAAGTTGCATGATGCCGTCGCGCACCTGCACACTCCAGTCTGGGATCGCCCTGATCAGCTCAGGTAATTCCGCATCCGTGACCTTGGGGGCGTCCGCCTGACAGGCTTCACACTTCATTTTTGCTAATTCAGACATCCTTAACTCCTTGTTATTCTATTTTATGCTGCCAAGGCACCGGGATAAACTGCCGGCATCCGCAGCCAATGCTGTCGCGCGAACTGTTTGCCTGTAACAAGCCCACAGAGACAGGCAAGTGCTACCGCAGATGCTCATCAACCGACCTTCACCTTGGGCTCAAACAAAGGCGCATACAACCCCAAGCGTTGAGCTTCACGCACTGCCGCCATAATGTCCATGCCCGCGATTTCATCCAGAAACTCAATATTGTCAATCACGTAATAAATAGGTTGCATGATATCGATACGATAAGGTGTCCGCAGTACCTGCAGCAAATCAAATGGCTTGCGCTGAGGTGCGTCGCCCATGGCATACAGGGTTTCTCCGGGTGAACTCAATATGCCACCGCCATAGATGCGCAGCGCCTCCCCGGGGGCCTGAACCAGACCAAATTCCACGGTAAACCAATAGAGCCTGGCAAGAAACACTCGCTCCTCTTTGCTGGCCGCCAGCCCCAATTTGCCATACACCTCAGAAAATCTGGCAAATGCCGGATTGGTCAGCAGGGGACAATGGCCAAATATTTCATGAAAAATATCCGGCTCCTGCAGATAATCAAATTCCTCTTTGGCACGAATAAAAGTTGCTACCGGGAATTGTTTACTGGCCAGTAACTCAAAAAATTTGCCAAAAGAGATCAGAGCCGGCACCGCCGCTGTTTTCCAACCGGTCGCCGCCATCAATATGTTGTCCACTTCAGGTAATTGGGGAATGCGGTCGGCGGGCAACGCCAGCGCCTTCAACCCATCCAGATACTGTTGACAGGCTCGCCCGGGCAAATTTCCGGCCTGACGGGCATAGAGTTGTCGCCAGGTATCATGTTCATCCGCCGGATAGGAAATCACCCCCTTCTCATCAGGCTGTCGTGCCGTGTATTGCGTGTGCTTGCTCATCCTGTGGCTCTCTCACAATCAGTGTCCTCAAGCAATAGTGTGACAGGCTGCACGCTTTGTTAACTTTTTGTAGAAAGGAATTCTGGTTGCTAAAGCACTCTGGACGTAAATCAGGCGTTACAAACCACAACATTCAGCATCAAAGCCCTGATGGCGGCGTTTCCATGTGTGTGGGCAATTGTTGACACACTCCCCAAAACCGCTTATTTCCCGGCTTCCACCAAGTTAGTGATGGCAATTGTAATCCCGACAATTACAATATGGCGTCGAATCAATAATGGAGATGCAATTCGCTCATGATTAAGCACAAAATCAGAAAGGCCGTGATACCTGTTGCGGGTCTGGGAACCCGCATGCTGCCTGCTACCAAAGCCATCCCGAAAGAGATGTTGCCCGTGGTCGATAAGCCTCTGATCCAGCATGTTGTCAGCGAAGCCATTGCTGCCGGGATCAAAGAAATTGTGCTGGTCACCCATGCCAGTAAAAACTCTATCGAAAACCATTTTGATACCAGCTTTGAGCTCGAAGCCCAGCTGGAAAAACGGGTTAAACGACAGTTACTGGACGAAGTTCAAAGCATTTGCCCAAAAGGGGTAACTATTATTGGTGTACGTCAGGCGCAGGCCAAAGGGCTGGGACACGCCATCCTGTGCGCCCGCCCGGTGGTGGGTAATGAACCATTTGCAGTGCTGCTGCCTGACGTGATTATCGATGATGCCGGCAGCGATCTGAAGAAAGACAATCTGGCCGAGATGGTCAATCTGTTTGATGCCACTGAGATCGGACAAATCATGGTGGAAGGCGTGCCCCATGAACTGGTCAATCAATACGGTATCGCCGATGTAGACGGTCATCGCCTGGCGCCGGGTGAGTCACACCCATTGATCCAGCTGGTTGAAAAACCGGCTCTGGACGAGGCGCCCTCTAATCTGGCAGTGGTGGGACGTTATGTGTTACCTGCCGCTATCTGGGAATTACTGGAAAAAACCCCGGCTGGCGCAGGAGAAGAAATACAGTTGACCGATGCCATCGCCATGCTGATGCAGCAGCAAACCGTCAATGCTTATTACATGAAAGGCAAAAGCCATGACTGCGGCAACAAACTGGGCTATATGCAGGCCATCGTTGAATATGGCATGCGTCACCCGGCCATTGGCAATGCTTTTACTGACTATTTGAACACTCTGACCAAAGGAATGAACTCATGACGATTCTGGTGACAGGCGGCGCAGGTTATATCGGCTCCCACACAGTGGTGGAACTGCTGAATGCCGGTGCTGATGTGGTGGTACTGGATAACCTGTCGAACTCCAGCATGGAATCCCTAAAACGTGTGGAAGAGATCACCGGCAAAAGCGTGACCTTTTATCAGGGTGACATCCTGAATAAAGCCCTGCTGAAAAAACTGTTCAGCGATCATAACTTTGAAGCGGTGATCCACTTTGCCGGACTGAAAGCTGTCGGAGAATCCGTCGCTCAACCACTGCGTTACTACGAAAACAATGTGACCGGCACAGTTGTCCTGTGCCAGGTGATGGCTGAGCATAATGTCAAAAATCTGGTATTCAGCTCCTCTGCAACTGTCTACGGCGATCCTGCAAGTTTGCCTATCACGGAAGACTTCCCCACCGGGGCCACCAATCCCTATGGTCAGTCAAAGTTAATGGTGGAACATATCCTGGCCGATTTGCATCACGCTGATCCGAGCTGGAATATCGCCCGTCTGCGCTATTTCAATCCTGTTGGCGCTCATGCCAGCGGTCGCATTGGTGAAGACCCCAATGATATTCCCAACAACCTGATGCCATTTATCAGCCAGGTAGCCGTCGGCAAACGTGAGTTTCTGAGTGTCTTTGGCGACGACTACAATACCCACGACGGTACCGGTGTACGCGACTATATCCATGTGGTTGATTTGGCAATAGGTCATCTCAAGGCTTTGGACAAACTGGCAACCCAACCAGGCCTGGTGACTTACAACCTGGGAACCGGCACAGGCTACAGTGTACTGGATATGGTGAAAGCATTTGAAAAGGCCTGTGGTAAACCAATTGCCTATCAGATCGCCCCCCGTCGCCCGGGTGATATTGCCGCCTGTTACGCCAATCCGGATAAAGCTATGGCAGAACTCGGATGGCAAGCGATTCACAGTATTGAAGACATGGCGAACTCAAGCTGGAAATGGCAGTCCAACAATCCTAACGGCTACCAGGCCTGAGTTACCAGCCCGTCAACAACCCCGCGTGCAGTTGATATACCGTGAGCGCGGGGTTGTTTCTCATTCCAAAAATCTGCCCCCCATCAAAACAAAACATAACGCATTGAATTAGAGCAGATAGTGTTAACTTGATGGCTATGCTGCCGCAAAGCACAGGCAAACGTTCCTGCATCCATGTAGCTTGCGACCCGACGAAGTCATAGTGGTGCTGCGTCAAGGCGACCCAACACAGTATCAAGTGCATTGAAACCCGCACGATCTGAATTGTTCAGACGATTAATGGAGCTGAATTAATTGCTCGCCGGCGCACAGGTCTGACGGAAACAACAAAGCCCGAGTCTCCGCTCAGGCCTTGTTGTTTTGATTTTGGAGTAATCCCGTGATTACCACCTACGCATTTTGTGACCTTTCAGAGCATAAAACAGAATGAACAGGTAACAGGGCAAACCTATCCAATAGGCAACTTGTGTGGAACCTGAGTAATACGCAATTTTGCCAAATGCCAGCGGCAAAATCGCGCCACCGGATATCCCCATGATCAGCAATGCTGATCCCTGGGCAGTGTATTTACCCAACCCCTCCAGCGCCAAAGGCCATACTGACGGCCATACCAGCGCATGCGCCATGCCCATCATGGCGACAAAAGTCACGGCATCAGGAATAACCGGAATGCCACTCCAGCCCCACAGTAAATCGGCAATCAAAGTGCTGTCAGTCGATGCGGTCGCCGCGCCAATAATGCATAAGGCTCCGGCAATGGCCGATAACATCAAAGCAGTTTGCTGGCTCAGAAACCTTGGAATACAGGTGACACCAATCAGATAACCGAACACCATGAACACCATGGTATAAGACGTCAGGGAAGCAAAGTTGATCACTCCCAGATTCTCGCCGAACAACCCAATGGTATCACCGGCAATAACCTCTACACCCACATAGGCAAACAGTGCAATGGCGCCAAGCACTACCTGTGGAAACTGCAATATGCCAGCCTTGTCACCATGTACCGCCTCTTCCTCTTCGAACTCGAGTTCAGGCAATGATGAGAACTTCACCAGCGCCACCAGAAACAGCAGAGCACCGGCCATATAGATGTAGGGCATGATAAGGCGGGAAGACAGCTCAGCCACCTGCGCCTGTCGCTCAGCAGCGGACAGTGCGGCCAGATGTTCCGAGTTAAAGTTCTCAAGTCCCGACAGTACCAGCGCAGTAAACAGCAGCGGCACAGCAACGCCGGCGCCTTTGTTGATAAGCCCCATAATGCTGATACGCATAGCCGCACTCTCACGCGGACCGATATGCACAACATAAGGATTGGATGCTGTCTGCAGGATCGTCAGGCCCGTGCCAAGTACAAATAACGCGATCAAAAATGCTGTGTAATCGGCACTTTTAGCGGCAGGAATAAACAGCAATGAGCCAACGACCATGATCCCCAACCCAAGCGCCATGCCATTTTTATAGCCTGTGCGCCTTAGAATAAAAGACATGGGCAACGCCATGACTGTGTAGGCAATGTAAAAAGCAAAGGTCACGAACAATGCCTGGAATTCGTTCAGTTCACAGATGATTTTCAGGAAAGGGATGAGTGAACCATTCAACCAGGTAACGAACCCGAAGATGAAGAACAACACCCCAATAATGGTCATGGGCAATACGCTTGAGCGTGGTTGCGCATCAACCTTACTCGCAACTGTCATTGTCATAATCCTGCTTCTTTATAATAATATTTCAATCAATTCCGGCAGTTATCCGCCGATCTTCAGCTCAAAGGCGATATCGTCACAGACCTTTGAACCCGCGTTAAACGCTCATCACCCAGCGGTTTCTGAAAGACAGACTATCAAGGTTACCTTCGCGTCATGGTACCTGAAAAGCCTCCCGGGCTATTCTTGATGTTAATGCAAGGTTTCAAAAAAGACAACGCTGTCATTTGTTTTTACCTGCGACAAACACATCTCAGACTTTGATAAAAATCTTTCTGCGATACATCCAGAACAAGAGCATCCATTCTACTGTCAACAGCCCAACAACAGCCAGCAATGGCTGCCATTGTGGCGTCACAGCGTTGATTATTCCGCCAAACAGGCTGTTGGACAGATAATCCCAGTGCATCAGACTTGAAGCCAGATAGATGATGATGGCATTCACACCGATGACGACAAATGGCATCATCGGCTTTTGCCACCCCAGCACATCTACCAGCAAATAGAACAGCGACAGCAACAGCAGACTCCAACCCACGCTGACCAGAACAAAGCTGCTGGTCCACAACTCCTTGTTTAAGGGCAATACAGGATCCAGCAACCACCCGGCTGCCAGCGACAACAGACCTGACAGCACCATCAAGCCAACCTTAGCGCCTTCATTTCGCCCGGATACAATTAGCCTGCCGGTAAACACCCCGGCCAGCGCATTGACAACAGCCGGTATGGTCGACAACACGCCCTCCGGATCAACCGGACGATGCCGGTAATGAATCCCGGGCAAAAAATGCATATCTACCCATGCATTAACTGAGATATCGGGAGTCAAACTGCCGGCCGGCACGCCAGGCAAAGGCAACCACAGGTGAACGGCAGCGTATGCCAGCAACAAGCCAATAGCCACCATGACCTGAGTACGCAATGAGGTATGCCAGACAAGCATCGCCGCCAAAAACCAGGCAAATGCAATTCTGCCCAGTACGCTGGCATAGCGCACTGCATCAGGATCTATCGGGATCCCCGTACCCCAGCCATGGTTGTAGAGAATACCCAGGCCCAGCAACAGCAGCAGTCGCACGACTGCATGACGGTATTTGGGCAGGCGCTGGCGAAATGGCAGCAAATCAAGACGCTGGGAAGACAGTCCGAGGGCAACGCCGGACAGGAAGATAAACAGCGGGAAAATTAAGTCGTAAAGTGTAAAACCATGCCACTGACTGTGTTTCATCTGGGCATCGGCAACCAGCCAACCAGACCAGGCCGTCAGGGCGAATAAAGCGGCAAACAGCTTTTCGCCCCCCAGGATCCAGAACATATCAAACCCCCTCAGGGCGTCAACAGACATGAGCCTGAGGCCTTTGCCTGATCTGCTGCGGTCAGCGGTTCCCTGGCTGAACTTGGGCATCATGCCTCCTGTCATTATTACCCTAAGGTTCTCTGATAAACCGCTTCACCCCTGATAAAACTGGTCTGGTTCACCAGCTGCGCATCCAGCAGGGCAAAATCGGCACGATACCCTGCTGCGATCCGTCCAAGATGGCTATCCATTCCCAGAAATTGCGACGGGTACAAAGATGCCATCCGCAACGCTTCTGCCAACGGTATGCCCAACTGTGTCACGGTATTACGTACCGCGGTCGCCATATCCAGCACACAACCGGCCAGCTCTCCGGTAACCGCATTGAGTCGGTCTCCCTGACGCACGACCTGAGTGCCAAACAACTCAAAGCTCTCCCCATGCGCCATACCAACCGGCGGCATGGCATCGGTCACCAGCATCATTTTGCCTCGTGGTTTCGCCTTAATGGCGATACGCGCCGCAGCGCGGTGCACATGATGACCATCGACAATAAGGCCGCACCAGGTGCGCTCATCATCAATGGCAGCGCCAACCACACCGGGTTCGCGGGAGCCCAAAGCCGACATGGCATTGTATAGATGGGTAAAACCGCAGGCACCGGCTTCAATGGCCGCTACCACTGTGTCATAGTCTGCGTTGGTATGACCCAGACACACCTTAACACCGGACTGAGTCAGCGCGCGGATGACTTCGGCTGACACATTTTCCGGGGCCAGTGTGACCACCTTTACCCCCAGATCCTGACGGGCAAATATGGCCAGCTCAGCGTCACTGATGCGGCGAATATGTGATTGCGGATGCACGCCTTTTTTGGGCACAGACAAATGTGGCCCTTCAAAGTGCACGCCCACTACCCCGGCGCTGCCACAGGCAATCGCCTCAGCGACCGCATCTGCAGCCGCCATCATCACAGTAACATCATCGGTAATGAGTGTCGGCAAAAAGGCCGTGGTGCCAAATTGGCTATGGGCTTGACCTATCAGCTCAATGCCGGAGCGGCTGGTATCAGCGTTGAATAACACCCCTCCCCCGCCATTGACCTGAACATCCACAAATCCGGGCACCAGAGTGCCCGGCAAACGCCGCTCAGCAAACCGGCTTTCACCATCAAGGGCCAGCACTATACCGTCCTGCACGTTGACCGGTACTGAACCAAGAAATTGTTCACCATCAAATACATTGTCGGCTATCAGGGTATATTTCATTTACGTAATTCTCTTGCTGTGTCAGCAAACGCCCCCACTATAGGGTCTGAGTGACTTTCTTGAGCCCCTTGGGATTGTCCGGGTCAATGCCCCGGGCAATCGCCACCGCCGCGACATCGATGTAAAAACGTTGCAAAAGTGCCAGCGGTGCCACTCTGGGATGTATCTGTGGCGACGTTTGGTGTAAATGGACCAGATCAGCGCCGCGGCTGGCGATGTTTTCAATTTGCGCAATATGGCTGGCATAGGATTCATCGGCTACACAGGCGTCGATCACCGTCAGCTTGTTTTCCACCAAAGTCACAGGGCCATGCAGAAACTCTGCACTGGAGAAGGCCTCGGCATGGATCCCGCAGACTTCCTTAAGCTTCAGTGCCAGCTCTTTGGAAATGGCATATCCCAGTCCGCGTCCCAGTACCACCAAATTACGCACATTTTCCAGGGACGCAGCCATTAATTGAGGCTCTGCATCCACCGCCTGCTGCAGCGCGGCTGGTAACCCGGCCACCGCTTGGCGCAGACTGTCACTCTGGGTCCAGGCGGCAGCCAATTGCAATAGCGCTGACAAGGTAGCCAGATAGCTCTTGGTCGCGGCAACGGCTTTTTCCTCACCGGCCTTGAGTGGCAACACCATATCAACGATGTCTTTGATTGGTGCGGCTTCATCATTGACCAGCGCCACGCAGTAAGCTCCGGCGGCTTTGGCCATTTTCGCCTGGGCCAGAATATCCGGGCTGCGTCCGGACTGAGAAATCACAATCACCAATCCGTCATTCAAACGCAGTGACTTGCCATACACGCTGGCCACCGACGGCGCCGCGGCAAAAGTCGGAATACCGGCTTCAATTTCAAACAGGTACTTGGCAAAAACCCCGGCGTGATCGGATGAGCCTCGTCCCACTATCATCACAAACCTGGGATCCCGTTCACGCAGAATGCCCCCAAGCTCCCCGGCTTTAACAGCATTGGCTGCAAGCTGCTCTGCAATCTTCAACGGCGCACTGCGCGCCTCCAGTTCCATAATGGTGTCAGTCATTTTTTCACCTTACGATTAATTTGAGTCGTTATTCTGATGGCATTGTTTGGCATACAAGGCGGCGCCATACTCAGGCGGCGCCAGCGTCGCTGAAATTGAACAAGCAATATCAGCAGCAAGCCAGGGGCGCAAAGGTTCCGCCAATCCACCAATCATTGAAAATCGCGGAGGCTTGATAGCCAGCAGGGCACGTGCCATATCGCTGATATACGCAGCGCCTTCCCGGACGATGGCCATGGCGACCTGATCGCCCTCTGCAGCACACTGCAGAACACTGCGGGCAAGAGTGGCATACACTGAAGACGACTTACCGGCCAGCATTTCGACAATTCCGGTACTGGTTTGAACCTGCAACTGAGTCTTGATACAGGCTTCCAACTCGGTGTGCGCGGCAAATCCATCCATGCTCAGGAGCACATGCTCTGCTGCGCGCAACCCAAGCCAGGCACCACTGCCCTTGTCTCCCAGCGCAAAACCATGCCCTCCCAGGCATATTTCCTGGCCATCCACTCTGGCATAACCACATGAACCTGTGCCGGTAATAATGACTGCACCATCCTGACCACCATGAGCGCCAATACAGGCGGTGTGCAAATCTGAGGTCAGATAAAGCGCCTTAAATGGATGCTGCCAGGCTGTCATGGCACTCAAAAGGCTGGGGACATTGAGTCCAGCAAGTCCGGCGCCGGCGATTAATTGACCGGAGATTTCCGCTGTCAGCCCGGCATCCGCCAGTGCCAGTGATGTGGCCTGCTCAATCGACTTGAATGCCTGTTCCAGGCCATGAAGTGGATTGGCGCGCCCGGCAACCCCCGAACCCAACAAAGTAAAATCTTCAGCGTAAATACTGGCCCGGCATTTACTGCCGCCACCATCAATACCAATATATCTGGGTAATGCTGTCTGGCTTGCCCCCATGACCTTCCTCTTCGGATAATACTCTTTCTGCAGGCTGTTCCTGTTAACAATGAAGCTTTCACGTCGACACTGGCACGACCGATTGCAACAATGGATTTATTCAGCCCTTTATAAGTTTAAGGGCATGTTACAGGATAAATGACAACGCTGTCATTATATTCGTTAACGAAATTTCAATATAAAACACAAAACACAACATCGATGACCACATCAATCAGGCTAATGTAATGAAAATATGTGCATTTCATAAAAAAGCCCCGTCAACAATTCACGGGGCTTACCGATGTTTGTCAGGGAATGTTCACCTATTTAAGGTTGGTCTACTGCCTGGGTGCGGCTGCGACGCTGACCATCAGGCGCAATGCTGCGGATCTCGACTGGCAAAGTGACATTGACGCCCTCGACGTAAGGCAGCCATTCACCGTCGGCAGTCCGGTACTCCATCGCCAGGCCGGGGAAAATCACATTGGCATACAATTTCCCATCACGCACAATGGCACCGGGAACCGGCAAACGGTACTCAACTCCGGCTCTGTCCAGCTTAGCCAGCTCTTTCTGACCAAGGATATTGGCAACCCGCTCCCAGTCAGCGGCCTGTTTTGCCCGCATCGCCGGAGTAAAATAACCTGAGTTAGCATGATACACCGCACCCTGATGGTTATATGGCACCTCCCATTCTGCCTTGTGCCAGGCACGCTCAGCCAACATCAACACACGAGGAAACAGCATATAGTCCACCAGCTGATCACTGCGCACAGTTTCACTCCAGAGCTGTCCCTGGATACCTTCAACACCTTTTCCCACTTCAATGGGCGCCGATATCAACTTACCTTGCTCATCCCGTTTCACTCTGTCATCTGCTTCATATGGCTGATTTTCAAGATCAGTCCATTGCTCAGCATTTGCCGGCAGGTTATCCGGCATAAAACTGAATACCTGTTTGCTGTTGTTGCGGCGTTGTGCCCAATAGTAACCATGCTCTTTGGGCGTGGCCTCATAGGGAAAATCGAAGTACAGCACATCCGGTGACGACACTATCGCCCGCCAGCCATAATTCACCTGCTTGTGAGCATTAATATGACCGCCGCTGGCAAGTGTATCCCATAGATGTGTCTGGGCATCTGCTGGCATATGTTCGACCCGGGTATGTCCCATGCCATCACTCCAGCCTGCAACGTCGATACCTTTCGCAGCCAGCATGCCGCTGATCCGCTCGATAAAATAGGGACCAAGCTGCGACATTTCGGTCACGCCGTGCGGATTGTCCTCGATAAAGGCTTCACAGGCGGGGGACTGGACCCAGGCTCCGGCGGTTTCATCCGCGCCAATATGGTACAGCGAGAGTGGCATCCCGGCCGCCTGGTGCATACCGGCTATCTCTTCGATTACTTTGTCGATAAAAGTAAAAGTTGATTCTATACAGACATTTAATGTGTTGTCGTCATAATATTGAATGGACGAATAGCGGGTTTGGTCTTCAAAGTCAGTGAGCAAATACTGCCTGGCCGCAACGTCATCGCCCGGGACCATTTTCTTCCGGTATCTGGCTTCCATTGCTTTGACTGCCGCCCGGCTGTGACCCGGCATATCCATGGACGGGATCACCTGTATATGACGGGCACCGGCATATTTGAGGATATCGATATAATCCTGCCGACTATAATAGCCATTCACATCGGTATCCGAATGAGGGCCACTGCCCAGTTGAGGCAGCAGGCAGCGGGTTTCACTGAGATCATGGCAACGTTTGCTGCCAATTTCGGTCAATTCCGGCAGTCCATTGATTTCCAGCCGCCAGCCTTCGTCATCCCCCATATGCAGATGCAATTTGTTGAGCTTGTAGGCATGCATCTGATCAATGATTTTGAACAGCTGAACTTTGTCATGAAAATTACGCGCGACATCAATATGCAGCCCTCGATAACCATAACGAGGTGCATCTTCCACCTCAACGGCAGCAAGTGTCAGCTCATCAGGCACAAGCAGTGCCGCCAAAGACACCAGACCATGATTTAAGCCAGCCACATCAGACGCAGTCAGCAAGATGACATCCTGACTGACTGTTAATCGGTATCCCTCAACAGGAAGTGAATCATTCAGGCTAAGACGCAACACAACCCCCTTGCTGGATTGCCTGACACCGAGAAACGCCAGACGTTCAAGTCCCGCCTGGATACCGGCATTAACATCTCCGTAGGGTACATCATCCCAGAGCAATCGGATCCCGGCTTTAAGGCTCACATCCGGCTGCGTGTCATCAATATGCAAATGGGAAGGCGCAGGAATAATGCCTGAATCAACC
The DNA here is from genome assembly GCF_050865035.1 of Shewanella sp. GXUN23E. Taxonomy (NCBI): domain Bacteria; kingdom Pseudomonadati; phylum Pseudomonadota; class Gammaproteobacteria; order Alteromonadales; family Shewanellaceae; genus Shewanella; species Shewanella sp. GXUN23E. The sequence continues at coordinate 23,482 of NZ_JBOZWP010000001.1, forward strand.
AGCTCGGGACGTAATGACGTGGCCGAATTGGCCTTATACAAATCAGCAGCTTTAACCCACTTCAAGTTATCAGATTCACGTCTCAGATATTGTTCTGCACGGCTAAAAGGCACCAAATGAGGCCGTATTTCCATACCGGTTGCTTTGTCAATCATCGTCTGAGTGCTGACAATTACTTCCGGGGTCAGCGTGCCGGAAGTGAGATAGTAATTGGGCATCACATCAGATTCGCCAAGCTGCCAAAGCTCACCGACAAACGGCAAGCTTACAGTCTCATTGGCCTTAAAGCCCCTGAATGCGGCCAAAGGCAGAATTCGATAAAGATCGCCCTTAACGTGCTCAATGGTAAACAGTGCGGAATCCACCGACAGAACCGGGCGCATCTGGCTGAAATAAATAGCCCAATCTGTCTGCGGCATATCCTTGTTGGTTGTGAAGTGTATTGCGGCGCGAAAACACCTGTCCTTACTTTTCGGACAATGTTCGCCAGGGACGTTGGTGAGCAACTCATACTGCACCTGCAATTGCTGCCCAAGCTCTGCCAACTGAGTCTGCGTCATTGTCGTCTGTCGGCTTTCAACGGCATTGCCCACAGGCATGGACTCGCTGCAGGCAGTTATTCCAAGCAGCAATACGGCTGCGGCCAGTCTATTCCTTGTCATGGCTGTCCTCTTATTATCGTTATCTATCCATAATCTCTGCCAAACATCCTATTAGCAGCAAGTTAAGCCTTGCTTAATGCCGGCATTGGCCATCAAAGGCTGGTAGCTGCAATCCTCAGATAAAAAAATGGCTGGCATCCCAAAGGACCCAGCCCATCATAGTTTCTGGGGAGAGACTATTAAACAACAAACCGTATGTCGCCCGACCGTCACAGGTTTGTACACAGTATTGGCAGCGAGGTGCAACACACCCAAATAACAGCTGCAAATGACTGAAAACATGAATAAGAGACCTCTTCCTATCCATGCAGACCTTACAAAAAACAGCGTGTCACACAAGCAAATGACAACGCTGTCATTTGAATTTACACAAAACACACAAAAAGATCCACATTATTAACGCATATTTTTTACTTGTTGATAGGCGTTTTCCGTCATGCACTTATCAAAATGCCCGGCACGACAGTATGACCAGCTCAAACTCTTTAATCGGCCTGGCTTCTTAAACACAGCCTATGAAACACAGGCGACCTCTGCGTCGATAATACGCCGACCAGGCCGCAACATCGCCACATCAGTGCCGCCGGGCGGTTGTCGCTTGTCATCCCACGGCACATCATAACGATCGGCCGTCATCGACCCGTTCTGGCCTTGTATTAGGTGCAGATGCCTGACTCTACTCCCACCAGCAACTTTGCGTGCTGACCTGCATTGCTCATACTGCCAGCGCTGCTGCAATGCTGACTATCAATCCACCGTCAGAGCAATGACCACCACTCAGTGACGATGACAGTATCCATATCTTTTATACCAACATCCGGAGGCAACTGATCGCGCCGAAAATCAAACACGCAATGCCTTTATCCGGACGCCAAACTGGCACCGGCATTACAGGCACAATGCCTGCCGCCGGCTGATACCGTCACAGATAATACCAACTTCATTGGCTATGTTGACCTTCATTCCTTTGACCATTTTCTTGTAGGAAAGAAATCCATCGCTACATATGACTGAATCATCAGCAATTCTTTCCTTCAGCAGACTGGTAAGATAGGTCCCATCAGCTAAGTCGAGGCACATATCGAAGACTTGACGATTTCGATCTCGTGCCATCAAAACAGGTACCCAGTCACCTTTACCTTGACCACGTCCCGCATTGTCGCCACCGCGTTTATGAGTCAATAGGCTCAGATTCCGCGCTCCTTTCTCTGAGTATCGAAATAAGGTTTCATCTATTTCGATGATCCCTGAAAGGCTATCTGCTTTCACTTGATTCGGAGCGGACAGAAAATGGTGTTTTAGTGGGACACATAAAGATCTTAAGGCAATCAGGACAGCGGTAACGTTGACGACCATTGTGTTTGCCCTGTTTTCTGATACCGCCGGTATGACAATGTACGCAGCGGGAGGTGATTTTATCGTTCTTCATCAACAAGTTAATACTTTAAGTATTGTCGACTTGCCGCTGCAGAGCAACGATAAGTCGTTGCTTTAACTCTGGTGATAATTCCGCGGTCTGTAGATCCAACTCAAGTAATAAAGAAGACATCATCGCGCTCCTTTTGTTGTTGCACTGTATAAATGCACAGCCAAACAACACTTAAGTAAAACATAACCAATGAAGTTGGTATAACCCTATGCCCGGCAACATCATTCCGTTGCATCCCTATTCCACAAAATCGTCAGCCAATTGATACTGTTGGCATATTTACGGTTACGCCCTTCGCCCACTGACATCGAGACCTTTGCAGATAGCGTCACTGAAGAATCGCAGGTATAAAAAAACCGGCTTTCGCCGGTTTCAGAAAAGAAGGTAAGCCGTTATGCCTGAGCTTCTGTCCGGGCCAGACGGTTGATCTGCCCCAAAGAAGTGAGATGACTGAAAATAGGTGCCAACAGGCCACGTTTACGCAGATCGCTGAACTGCTCATCACTCAGATCATTCAATTTTGCTTCATTGATCAGATAGATGCCATTGATGTTACGCTTTTCACCCTTCACTTCCACCGTCAGGGTTTGCGGCAGAAACAGATCCAATTCAGCCAGCACTTTGACCAATGCCCGGCTGGCCTGATCCTGTTGAAAGTGTTCAATCAGCGCATTTTTACGGGCGGCCAGATACTCGGTCTCTTCAGTGCCGTTAAACAGCGCCTCACCTTCTTCTGTGCCCACAGCACTGCTTGCTTCGCGAATACCAATCCAGACTCTTTCCTTATCATCAGGATTGAGCACCAGGCCCAGCGGATAATCGCGAACGACATGAGGCAGATACAAAGATTGCCATTGGCCATCTTTCACCATCAGGTTCTGACCAAGTTTAAGCCCCAGCATGGCCACAGATTGAAACTCACCTGTTTCACTGTTTTTCACGAACACTACCGGGTAATCGATAGCGGCGCGACCAATCTCATGCAGCGTGACAGGCACAATATGCTGATCGGCCAAATGACTGAAATCAACTTTGCCAATCTTTAAATCACCGTGTTTATTGCTGTCCAGCAGAGTAATAGGTTGCGTCATAACTTTCTCCATTCGTTATCGTTATTGTTACCGAAGAACTCCGTGCCCCGGTCGAACAAGTTCGGAAATATTCACAGGGCATCAATCTACACCAAATCTATTTACAGATCCCGGTTTGAGGCATGACAAATTCAAATTATCTTATGATTTCCCGGCTTCGGATGATCATGCCAGCTGTAACCCAAACTCTTTGATCTTATCTAATAATGCACGATGCGCGGGAAGTTGGGTCACCAGCTGCTGCGCCCAATCCCGGGTTTGTTCAGCCTGTTGTTGCAACTGAAGCCGCAACACATCGGACATTGCGCAAAGCTCGCTGGAATAATCCATGCCATACAGCACATATCGGTAGTTATCCAGATCAAAGGCCTCAAACCGGGTGGCAAAATCCTCAACCAGAGGAACGGATGTCCGCCATAGCTGCAAGCGCTCTTTCAATTCATCTGATACAGCGGACAACTGCTGATTGTCCCGCCAGAAATCGCTGTCGCGCCGATCTGACAACAGATAGTGTAACTTTACAAAATCCACCACCCGCGTCCAGGCATGGCTCATCACCCGGTTATAACGTGTCGCCAATAACTCCATTTGCTGACGATGCAGTGGCAATCGCTTGGCCAGCAGCTCTGCGGCGAAGTCAGTCAGCATGATGGAGGTAGCCTCCAACGGCTCCAAAAATCCCTGTGCAAGCCCCAGCGCCACGCAGTTTTTCGCCCAGCTAACCTTACGGTAACCACTGCTCATGGGGATTTTTCGAAACTCAACGCTGTCTTCATCGACCCCCAGATAACGGGAAAATTTACGACAGGCCTGAGCTTCTGTCATATGCCTGTCAGAGTAAACAAAGCCGGTTCCCCGACGAGAACTCAGGGCGATATCCCAAATCCATCCGGCCTGATGCGCGGTCGCCAGAGTGTAAGGCGGAATAATACTGTCCGGCGCGGTTGGAACCTGCAACGCCAGTGCCTGATTGATCAGCAGGGTATCAGACACATCCACAAACGGGACATTCAGGGATTGCCCCAGCAACTGACAGCGCAAACCTGAGCAATCAATATAAAAATCAAACTCCAGCTCTCCCACACAGTCCGTTTGCAGACTTTGAATGAAACCATCGAGATCCAGACGAGCTTGCAATACCTTTGCCTGAATATGGTTAACCTTAAATTTGACTCTGGCATTTTCTGCCAGCAGCGCGGCAAATTTCCGAGCATCCAGATGATAGGCATAGCCGAGCGTACCGATATATTCGGGCTCGGTAATGAGCTTAGGGGCTTTCTTCGCTTCACACACAGCATGCTGAACCGACACAGAGGCGGCATAATGCCCGCGTCGCTGCTCCAGCCACCAGGGAGTGAGATCGCAGCCCAGCAGATTGGGCCGGTCAAACAGATGGTGATAAAAGTTATCACGGCCATGTCGCCCGTGAGACAACCAGTTGTTAAAACGGATTGACTGCTTAAAGGTAACATCGGCGGCGCGGATAAAATCAGTCTCTCGGATACCAAAGGACTTCAGTGACTGACGTATTGCCGGCACAGTACCCTCCCCGACACCGATAGTCGGGATGTCAGGAGACTCAAGCAAAGTCACAGTCACGTCAGTGCGTCCCTGCAGAACTTTCCCCAGATGATTGGCGGCCAGCCAACCTGCGCTGCCCCCGCCCAGAATAGCAATCCTGAATGGTTTTTCCACGGCAACTCCTTGATATGAAAAAGCCCGGCTAAGCCGGGCCCTTTGATAGCTCAACAGGTTAGAAACGCAGCGCAACACCCAGCTTATAACGGGCCTCGCCTTCAAAGCTCCATACCGGATAATCGTCTTTGAATTCTTTGATTACGTTTTCATTATCCACTGCCGAAATACCTTTCTGAATGCTGTCTTCCTCGGTAAGGTTGACGGCTTCGAACGTCACATCGAGATAATCGGTCAACGCATAGGTCGCGCTCAAATCCAGTGTGCCATAGGGCTGATGCTCGCGGTTGCCATAGAATCCCGGCAGCTCACGGAGCATGTACTCACTGCGCCAGTTGTAGGCCAGACGTACGGCAAAATCATCCGTTTCGTAAAAGCCCATCAGGTTAACAGTGTGCTTGGATGAATCAGAGAATACACCTATACCATCCGGATAGTTTTCAGCCGGAGAGCTGGCATCAGCATAGGTATAATTGGCCTGATAACCCAAACCATTATCGAAGGAATCAAGCAACTGCAGCTCAAAACCTTCAATCCGACCGCCGCTGGCGTTCTTCTTGTAAGACACAGTCCAGCAGTCACCCAGATTGCCGTTACAGCTGATGCCTTCAGCAGCCGTCTTGTCATCCACAATGCCGATACTCTGATTGAGCTTCTGCTCTGTGGTGATGAACGAGCTGACATCCTTGATGAAGTATGTCACCGACGCCAGACCATCTTCAGAGAAGTACCACTCCAGCCCCAAATCAGCCTGAGTCGCCTTAAACGGCTTCAGTGCAACCGAACCTTTGTTCAGCTTCTCGTTGTTGGGCACATCATCATTCAGTCCGGGCAGAGTGGACGTCGCAAACAAGTCTGCATAGTTTGGACGGGAAATCACCTGAGAGGCCGTCACGCGCAGCAGCACGTCAGACGCCAGATCGAACACCAGGTTCATGCTTGGCAATACATCGCTGTAATCTGCTTTGTCAGTGCTCAACGCATCAGCAAATTGTCCCTGACTGTTCAGCACGTAGTAATCCGACGCCACCTCTGATGAGATGTAACGCAGACCGAAATCACCGCGTACTCCCTCGGCTTCAAAGGTCGCCATCACATAGGCGGCGAAGTTTTTCTCATTCAGGGTACCATAACCGGATTTATCCATTTTGAAGCCATCAATCGCGCTGTAGGCGTCATTGATCATGGCGTCAAAGTTGGCTTGCGGCAGGGTAAACCCGGCACCGGAAGACACTGTGCCGCTGTAGTAGCGGGAAGCATCATAGGCGGGCACACCATCTTTGACTATGGCGATGTCTGTCATCTGAGTCACATCGTGATCAGCGTAGCGAAGACCAGTCTTGATACTGCGGATCGCGCCAAAATCCACCGGAATGGTGACATTGAACTGGGCGTAGGTTTCTTCATCTGAATTGGGTTGTTTCTTCAATGACCAGCCCGCAGGAGAAAGCTGCCCGTTGAAATCGCCGGCATCAAAATACTTGTTGGCGATATCAATCTTGATCACATCACCGGTAGCATCATAGATACCGGCAAAATCTGCTGGATTACCGATGGAATTGCCATAGTTGGACGTCAACTTGGTGCCGCCATCCGATTGGCTGTTACCTACCATGGCGTCAATAGTGAACCCATCACCTTCATACTCGAAATCAAGGTTAATGGTGTCAGAGCTCATGCTGGCCTTACGGGCCCAGGTTTGCGCCCAGGCAAAGGCATCTTTACCTGTGTGAGTGATAGACGTACACACTCCGGCCGCGTTGGTGCTGTTACAGGTGCTTTCACCCTGTTGGGTTGGGAACAAAAAGATGGAGGTGTTGGCATTGTCAGCGTCCAGCTCCATGCTCAGGTAATTCACGCCAAATTCCAGGTTCTCGGTAGGACGATACTGAAAGCCGACATTGACGGTAGTACGCTCGCGTTGTTGCTGGAAAGTCGTGGGAACAATTTCCCCCCACTCCAACAGAGATTCGATACCATTACGCTGATAGTCTGTCTTGGCAAATGAACCGGAAGCCAGAAACGCGAAAGTTTCATCGTCATTTTTCCAGGAATACAGACCGGATAGCTGGGGATCCGTCTCTTCAGAAATCGTACCGTAATCACCCTTGGCGCTGACATAGACAATATTGGCATCCATATCCATTGGTTTGCGGGTGTTAACGATGACAGTACCGCCTATGCCACCCTCGACCAGATCTGCACGGGATGATTTGTAAACTTCAATCTCACCAATAGCTTCCGGAGGCAACAAGGTATAGTTAAAGCTGCGGTCAATCGCCTGCTGATCATACCAACCGGTTGACGCCACCGCATGACCATTAAGCAATGTACGGGTCAATTGGCTGGAAGCGCCACGGATAGAGACTTGCTGCCCCTGACCGAATTGACGGTTAACCGTCACCCCGGGGATACGTCCCAAGGACTCACCGATATCTGAATCCGGGAATTTGCCGATATCTTCTGCAGTTACCGCATCGACAACGGCATCAGCAAAACGCTTGGCATTCAGGTTTGCCTTTTGAGATGCCCGGATCCCCCGGACTTCAATCTTCTCAATATCATCGGCTGCAGGGGTCGTGGTATCCGCGGCTACGGAATGTAAAGAAACAGCGCCGCCAAGCAGCACTGCAATATTCGTCGCCAGTACAGATTTTCTAAAGGTTGATGGTCGCATCTCGTTTCCCTTCTTTAGTTTTTCTTATCGTTTTTTATATCCATAACCATTCCACCAGGAATGACAACGCTGTCATGTCTGGCGATAGACATTACACAAAAAATAACTACAACACCACAACAAAATAACCAATGGTTAAATTTTGATATTCAAGATACCAACCAAATGTGAACCGTTCAGGAATTTCGCCAATGTAAACAATATGTTGTGATAATAGTGATGAACTGGAAAGGATATTCATACCCCGAGGGAAACCATGACATCAGCCGGCTTTGCGATACAAACATTTGTTTTTAGATACAAATAAGCACAATAATTAGCGAACTTAAGGAGCAGCAGGAAATGGGAGTTCGTCGATTTATACAGTCGTGCTCATACTCTCCCAAGCCATTAATCACCATACATCAAAAAACGGACCCATTAATGAAAGTCACCATTCACGATGTAGCCAAGTACGCAGGCGTCTCCATCAAGACTGTATCACGGGTGACCAACAATGAACCGTCAGTCAAGCAAGCCACCGTGGATAAGGTTAACGAAGCGATCAGGGCGTTAAATTACCAGCCCAATCAATCAGCCAGAAGTTTGGCTGGCACCAAATCCTATGTGATCGGCTTCGTATACGATAACCCCAACGCTTACTACGTTATTGATATGCAAAATGGCATTCTGTCGGCTTGCCGTGAGCAGGGATATGAGTTGCTGATCCATCCTTGTGATGCCGCGCAAGAAGGGATTTGTGACAAACTGGTCGCTTTGGTTAATCAGGCCAGACTGGCAGGACTGGTGCTGACCCCTCCATTGTCTGAAGATCCTGCTGTGTTAAACGCCCTTGATGCCATTGATGTGAATTATGTTCGCATTATTGCCGGCGCTGAAGCAGACGGCCAGTCCGGGCTCAGTGTCCTGGTAGATGACCGCACCGGTGCAGTAAATATTACCGAGCATTTGCTGGCTCTGGGCCACACCCGCATCGCCTTTTTGACCGGGGAGATGAGTCACCAGTCAACACTTGAACGACTGGCGGGCTATCAACAGGCAATGTCGGCCAGAGGGGTTCAGATCCCCGAGCATTATATCGTTGAAGGCAAGTACTCATTCGAGTCCGGAGTCAATGGGGCCAAACAGCTGCTCGCACTTGAACAGCGCCCCACGGCTATTGTTGCCTGTAACGACGAAATTGCTGCCGGTGTGCTGGTTGCTGCCAGACTTGACGGCGTGGAAGTTCCAACACAATTGTCCATCGTCGGGTTTGAAGACAGCCCCTTCTCCCGTCAGACCTGGCCCAAACTGACAACCGTGCATCAGCCAAACAGCGAGATAGCCAGGGTCGCTACTCAGGTTCTCATTGCCACCAGACAACAACAAAAAGCGCCGAAATCAACCGTTTTCGTACCCGAAGCAATTATCAGGGAATCCAGCGACAAAGTTCCCCCAATAAACAAGATTTAATGGATGTACTGCGAATTTTGTCAGTAGACTATTTCCATTCTGTCCTTGGCCTTGGAAACAAATATGTCGAAAATGAACACCTTGGCAGTCGTTTTAGGCTGCTCACTGACTGCGTTCGCGGTACATGCAAATGAACAGGAATTTTCTCAGAAATACTCACCGCAGGAAGATCAGTTCCACCTCAGTGCATATGGCGACAACTATTTCCTGCCCTGGTATTACACAACTCAACCCAATCAGCAGTACTATGCCCCGCAAAATCCCAATGGCGGCGAGATCAGCAAAACCAACTTCCAGTTTCAGCTGAGTCTCAAATATGGCCTGCTTGCCAATATGTTTACCCAAAATGATGGTCTGTACTTTGCCTACAGCCAGATTGCCAACTGGCAAGCTTATGACAGCTCGGCGTATTTCCGCGATACCCAATATCAGCCTGAACTCTTTTGGGTATTCCAGCATGGGGACAACTCAGCGCAGTGGCAATGGCGACATACCAGCGTCGGCTTCATGCATCAGTCGAATGGTAAAGGCGGGAAATATGAACGCAGCTGGAACCGCTTTTATGTGGATCTGCAATTCGGCAGTGATGACTTGAGAGTAAACATCCGTCCCTGGGTCCGCACTTCAATTCACAACAGCCACAACTATAATCCAGACATTGAAGACTTTATGGGATATGGCGACATCCAACTGGCCTGGACACCCGGCAATCATCAGCTGAAGCTGACGCTCAGAAATCAGCTTGAAAGCAGTTTTTCAGAAGGATATGAGGAACTTAGCTGGCAATTCCCGATTTACAAACAACTGCATGGATATCTGAAATTGCAGAGTGGCTATGGGTTAACCATTTCGGACTACAATCACTATGACAATGCCGTTGGGATAGGTATTGCTCTGTGATTGGCGATGGGCTACAAGGACACTCACAGTGTCCTTGTAGCCAGTGGTGATTAAACCGCTTCTTCGTTTTCTTCACCGGTACGGATACGAATAACACGTTCAATATCCGTAACAAAAATTTTGCCGTCACCAATTTTCCCGGTACGGGCGGTCTCAACTATCACTTCCAGAGCCTGCTCCAGCAATTCATCCTGAATAACCAGCTCAATTTTCACTTTCGGCAGAAAGTCGACCATGTATTCAGCACCACGATACAACTCAGTATGTCCTTTCTGACGACCGAAGCCTTTCACCTCGGACACTGTCATGCCGGTGATACCAATGTCAGCCAGTGCTTCACGCACATCATCCAATTTAAACGGCTTGATAATGGCCTCAACCTTCTTCATTAACCACTCCTGGAATATTTATGTATCTATGGGGAACAACGTCTTAGCTTAGCACGAGCCGGATCGATTGATAAATCCCGTCGTGTTTTATCCGCGCAGCCTATCACTCAACTAAACTATAAAAGCACTCCCGGCATCCCCGGAAAGACTGCGCAGCAGGAACATACGAACCTCAAGGATGAGATGATGAACAGATATGTGGGATTTACTCTGGTCGAAGTAATGATAACCCTGACCATTGCCATGGTATTGATGATGGTCGCAGTACCGAATATGGGGAAAACCTACGATTTCTATCGTGCTGACAGTCAGATAAACACGGTACAGGATTTTCTGATTGCAGCCAGAAATCAGGCCATCAGCTATGGCACCCGGATAACCGTTTGTCCTGTCAGCGCCAACAGCTGCAGTAATGACTGGTCTCTTGGGCTGACGATGTTCATCGATAATGGCAATGGTAATGAAATCGATGGGGATGACCGAATCCTGCAGGTTATAGGGCCTTTCCCGGCGAAAGACACAGTTTCCTATTCAAGAAGTTCGATTCGTTTTCTGCCAACCGGACTGGCATCCGGCACCAACGGAACCTTTCGCTACTGCCCAAGCAGCAAAACCAGCACCCAATCACTGTCATTGGTCGTCAACAATGCGGGCAGAGTGAGGGATGGAGAAGGACCTGTGATCTGTCAATAATAGGTCAACAGTCAACCAATTGGCAGATGTAAACCCCCGCCAAGCAAGATATAATCACCTTACATTCATTACATTCCGGACACATCCAATGAGTGCAAGGTCGCAGGGATTTACTCTGGTTGAACTGATGATCACCGTGACAATTTTTGTCATTCTGGTCACAGTCGGTGTGCCTTCTATGAAAAACACCTATGAACAAATCCGCGCCAGCAGCGCCAACAGTGAGTTACAACAAGCCCTGGCTTTTGCCCGTTCAACGGCAGTTAGCTACGGCACCACTGTCACTGTGTGTCCGAATAATAATGGAGCATGTGGGAACAATTGGATTGATGGTTTTTTAATTTATCTGAGAAAACCTAATAACGAGATGGTCATATTGAAAGAGCACTCAGGCTTCAACAGTGATGACTACTTGGTGTATGACAAAGACAGTGTGAGTTTCAGCTCTACCGGCTTAATCACCGGGAACTTTGATACCGGCGTATTCAAATACTGCCCGGGCAGTCGTACATCAGCTTCCTCAGTTGCCACTGAGCTTTCCCGAAGCGGTAAAGTCCGCAGGAGCGATGCAGTTGTGACTTGCCCTGCGGCAGGCAGCGAATAATCAAGGTCAACCAATACCCTTACCGGGAGTTAATCCCGGCAGAATTCTTGTTCGGCCAATGCCTTTCAACGACATCAAAAACACTTATCAGCACTATCTGACGGTCTGCTTATCCAGAGCCTGGGCAGGCGCAGTGCTGAACTCATCATCCAGCCCTACACACTCTATCACCTCTTTTATGTACGGCGTTGGCTTACTGTTACTGAATGCCTGAGAACCCACTAACTTTGCCATCAACAGATTTCTCTGTTTCACGGGCCAACGATAGAAACCGATCTGCTCTCCAATCGTTGTGTTCAGATAACACTTATAATCCCTTTTATCTTCGGTTTTAGCATCAACAGCCGTTGCTGACAGCGCCCAAGTCACCAACACCAGACTTACCGAAATCAATCCTTTCATTACCAACACTCCGGTTTAGTTTTGGCACCCGTGGAACTCAGGGTGAGCGGCGTGCATTCCGCATCTCTGGCAGCCTGAGTTCCGAGTGCAATCGCTTTCACTTCAAATGACGCCCCGTTAACTGTTGCGTCAATCTGATACAAACCCCGTTCAGTTTCCATCGGATCTGCACCATATCCCAGCTCTTTCATGTCAGCGGTATAGCGTCTGAAATCCAAATAATGCTGCTCCTGCAAATTGGCAATGCGCATCATCTCTGCAATCGCATCTGAGCGTGCACCTTTGGCAACATACTTGGTATAGGAAGGATAGGCTATCGAAGCCAGGATCCCGACTATCACTACAACTATCATGACTTCTATCAGGGTAAATCCTTTGCCTTTGCGTCTGAATTGCATCCAATGCATATTTCACTACTCGTCGATATGATAATAAATTCGATTGGCTCCCAAACCGCCACCGACGCAGCGATTATCTCCGGCAGCACACCCCTTGACACTGTTGACGGGTGTCATTTCAGTGGCTGCTTTACCGATGCCAATCAGATACATATAACTATCACCGCCAACATTGGGCGGGATCACCAGTTGAGGAGTATCAGGTACGCGCTCACCAACTTCAAGAAATTCATGACTATAGGTACGAGTCCCACGATGCAAATCAAAGCTGTAGAGTCGCCCCTGCCCGGCAACCAGGCAAGAATCTGCTGTCCCGGTATCGCCCGGGACATAAGAGGTGAAATACACCCGCCCCTGAATGATTGATGCGCCGGCGAGGGACTTTTCTCCTTCAGCAGAAAAGTCATAAAACCATCCCCGCTTCTGACCAAATTCAATATTGTCTGCGGTGTTATCACTCGCTGGCGCACTGTCAGTGACGTCGTAGAGATTGGACAAGTACAAAGGCGCCGGTATGGGGCTATCGCCACTACCAGTGAATGATTGCGTGACCACATGTCTGTCCTGAAGGGCAAAAAACATATCATTACGGCTCTTGTCCGACGGACTGGGGCGCATACCACTCCCGACAACGACGGCGTCGTAGGGCACATTCTGATATGCCAGCGAGCTGGTTGTCTGCCCATTCTGGGAAACTGACACCTGGCTGATGTTGGTAAACATCGTCTGCGCCACTGCAGGTTCAGCAAAGAAGCGTCTGTCCGAGGGCACACTGGTGTTGCTCCCCAGCGCCGCAAATTTAAATGCAGTCCAGGGATTCTGACTACTCTCTGGATTAGGCCCGGGCATATCGATACGCCATACATTGCCGCCGGTATCAGTGGCATAAATCCTGTCTGTTAGATGATCGCTGTTACTGTCAAGTATCGCCACTGAGTTGGGGATGCTGTCGCTCAACCCATTCATATAAGTATTGGCGCTGGCAAGTCCAAAAGAGTGCACCAGGGCACCGGACTGGGCATCCAGCACAAACACCCCCCTTCCCATACTGTCAGCGCCCCCTATAGCAGTGGTGTCTTTGGTCACAGGAGCATAACCGCCACCGATGATAACGACCGGCTTTGCGTTCTTGGGATCGGTATTACCCGAAGGCCAGCCGGGGATGGTGGTCACCACTGGCTCTGACCAGGTCTGCCCAAGTTCGCTCAAACCAACGTCATCTGAACTGACTTGCCACAGCAGCTCAGGCGCGTCCGGGTCAGTAATATCAAGCCCATAGTAAGATTTCCCGCCACGACGCATACCAAAAAATACCCAGACTTTCTCGACACCCGACGCCCCCATTTTGATATAAGCCACCGGAGAACTGTCCAGTCCATATACCGAATGTACGCCACTGGGAATATTGGCCTTCAACTCGGGAAGATTAGCCAACAATTCGTAAGGCATAAACGCCCAACTCTCAGAAACTGCGTCCCCGGTATCACGGAACATGTGCAAAAAACCCTGGTTTGTCCCAAGCAGAATACGAATATCCGGACTGGTTGCCGTACCATAATTAATAGCCAGTGGTTTGGAGTGCAGCGGATCCCCCATTATGTCCTGACGACTTTCAGTGACATTGGTGTCCTGATCATCGTCATCCACATCCTGTCCACGCGCCCAGGCAAACACTTCATCCAGCTCAGATTTATCAATGCCCATATGATCCGCAAGCCCCTGACGCGAACCCGCAACCGATGCGGCATTGCTGACAGTAAAATCATTCAGTGCACCATCACCACCAAAATTACCGTAGAGTTTCCGGCTCGATGCCTTTCTAAGCACTTCAACTGCACCACCTAACTGCACATCATTGCCATCACCGCCGCCAGGAGCGCCGCCACAGGTTTCGGCGGATGTCCAATATGAGCAGGCGGCGTTTTTTAAGTTACCATCGTCGCCAATCGCGGGATTGCCATTTCTGTCAACAATGTCGCCATTGCCGGTCACCCGGAATTTCTTGAGGTTGCCCTGCCATCGAGGGCCTTTATTGGGCAAAAACATCGCGTAATACACTGAATCAAAAGTTTGAGTGCGATCGAAGTTATTGCTGGCAATTGAAGGAGAAGTAAAGCTGGCATTAACCTCCAGGATTTCGGTAAACACCTGCTGCAGAGCAGACTGCAACTGAACCGCATTCTTGGCGGCAAAGTACTTACCGCCACCGACTTCAGCCGCTTTGGTCAGCAATGGGGCAGCATTGGTGGCACCATCGCTGAAACCAATGGTAAAGGTGCTGACATTCTGGTCATCGGTCACATTGGGATTAACATCATGAGTGTTCATCCAGCCGGACAAGCTTGCCAGATAGTTGGACTGAACAGCGTTTTGATTTGCTCCGGGCAAATTTTTCACGGCAGTATTGGCGTTGCTGTCAACCGTCGGCTGGCCATCGGTGATCAATACTACATAAGCCCGATTCTGACAGGGTTTGAATGGCGATTCATACACCCCGTTCTTGATAATGGACTCATCCTTGGCGGGACGATTACCGACATACCAGTTGTAAACGCTACTGTCTGCATTGCCATACAACACGCTTTGGCCTGAATAATAGCGATAAACTTCATACAGCGTTTCACACAATGGGGTATTGGTTTCTGCCGGCAAAGAGTCAATTGTAGATAACAGCGTCTGACGATTGCTCTCATCCATATCACGAATGCCGGCAATAATCCGTCCACCATCGCGGCTGCCCTCAGAAGGCCAATTAAGATTAAAAATGGCCAAACCAAAATCTACACCCGGCGTGGTCACCACAGTGTCCTGCATAACTCTTTTGGCGATAGACAGACGGCTTTTGTAACTGGAGGTTTTAGTGCCGTGATACCAATTAATATAATTTTCGGTATAAACGGTGACGGGTCTGCCTGTACCAAATCCCGTTCTGAGCGCTTTTTCAACAGCAGTATCAACTTCATGTTGAGTAGAACCGCCATCGACCTCTGTGTAGATTACCGGCGCGACGACAGTCCCCAACCCGTCAACCGGCAAACCTGAGACCTGATTAGAGGCATTGGTAAAATTGCGGTTATCAATATCCTCGAAGCAATCCAGCGCAATCCCAACCGGTTGACTGTCGGTTGGCAGTTCTTTCCAGGCACCGGACTGACCGCTGAAAGTATATTCACGGATAAATCCGGTAAACATGCCGTAGTCTTCAAGATATTTCTTTGAAGTCGCGCAACCATTGATTGACTGAACAAAACTGCGACTGTCCCCCACCACCGGCATATGCTCGCTCGAATAGGTATAGTACAGTTTGGTTGCGCTGTTGACCGTATCATTTCTGGGGTAGAAGTCTTCGACATATTCCCGTGTTCCCATACTGCCGGAGTTGTCGAATATGATAAGTACCTGAGGTCGGGCACCGGTGCGGGAACTCGACTCCATCACATATAACTCAGTATCATCGGCAATACTGCCACCGACGAAACACGCAGCGGCCATAGTCATAGCCGCAACATATCGTCTAGATAACATGACTTAGCTTCCTGTTAAAACCTCTTGTTCTACTCCGGTAACCACGGTCAAACGCCCCAGATTGTCGCGGCCAAATTTTGCCTCGGTGGAAATCTCCATGCGACGGCAACTGATCAAATTGGTACTGCTGGCATCAGCGCTGCGCTGACAATTCACATCACCAAACTCGAGCGGATCAATGGTATTGGTACTGGTAATGCCGCTCAGCGTTCGGGTCTCGACAATGGTGGAATCCAGGTTGGCCAGTTGACTGCCGGATTTATCAGCCAGCTCAATCGCCTGCGCCCCCTGCGCCGCAGCCAACGCCTCGACTCTATCAGAGCCAGCTCCGGCCATACGCAAACTTTGGCTTGAGTTAACCGCCAATGCCACACCGATAACCGTCATCATCAACAGTACAATCAGCGAAAAAAACAGCACTACACCCTGTTGTTTCTTCATGTTCATCGCCTAATTTCGTATCAAAACCGGGTTTTCCAACACTATGGTTGATGCCACCACTTTACGCCTGAAATTATCCTCAAAGGGTCCCAACGTCAGGTCTCCCAATTGGTATACAGATTTATTGACATAACTGGCATCTGCCTCAATGGACCTGACCAGCAGGAACACCCTGAGAGCCACCAGACGCTGGAACAGTTCGTTATCCCACATCAAATTTGTCACATTCTGCGAAGGCATAAAGGTATCTGCAGTATCATCACCATCGTTGTCAAAGCCATAGAGTATCTGCATGTTCTCTATCCCTTCGACCAAAGGCTCGTCGTTATTCATCCCGCCCGACGTGAGTGTTTTGCGATGCAGCACCGGAATGTCATTGCTGTCGTTTCTCAGGTAATAAACATGGTGCTGGTATTCCCAGAATCGGCCATTGTCCAACGTCGGGGCAGCCTGATTACCGGTAAAAATCACTGCTTCATTAGCCGTTGTACCAATGTAATAACGATTGACATCATAGGGAGCCGTGACGTCTGGCCCCAGCAAGCGTTTGATTTGAATTACATCGGTTCCGGCCAGTACGCCATTCAGACAATCGAGAGAATCTGCCCCGCCCTGTTGGTATCCCCAAAGGCGCCGGAAGTGTGCGGCAGTTGTGTTGGGTAATGTCGCATTATTCACACCGCCACCGACACAATCATCGGCAGGGACTGCAGCAATAACCTGAGTATTGCCACCGGGAATGAGCTCAGTTCCGGTGATGTCACCAAAAAAACCCAACTGACTGAGATCAGGCTCCATCAACGCCAGCGCTATCCGGCCATTTTCCTGCAACTGATTAAACTGACTGGTCGTTCTGACGTTCCCCGAGGACATACTGAACATAGTGAATACACCCAGCGTCAAAAACAGACCTATGACCATGGCCACCATCAGCTCGACCAAAGACAATCCCTGCTGAGTATGTTTTGCATCCATTCGCTTCACCTAAATAATCACAGTAGTTACGGCATAAGCACGACGCTTGGCGGCATCCGCACTGTTAGAAAAACTGCATTCACCGAACCTGTCTACCGCACCACTGCTGTCTCTGAGTGTTCTGATCCCGCGCCAACTCAAAATGACTGTCACTTCACCATTGGCAGGATTAACCAGAATGCAGCCCTGAGCATTGTCCAGCGACCCAACATTATTATCCGCCACCATTTCCGTCTCTCCGCGGATAAGCGTTTCCCATTGATAAAGATCCCAAAGTCGGGTTTGCGAGGTATCGCAAATCACGTTGCCCCCTACTGCGACGTCACATTGCACAGCAGGAGCAGATAGTCCCCCCGTGTACGTGCCGGCGTAGGAGGTCAGCTCTGTTCGATTGAGTTTCATGCGACTAATGATATCGGACGCCAGATAAGCAGCCTGAGTTTGCTGAAAAGATTCGTAGCTGCCACGTTTGGCAACCAGATGAAGATTGAATATTCCGATAAGGCCGATGGTCAGGATAATCAAAGCCACCAAAACTTCGATTAACGAGAAACCGGAATGTGAGCGACCCATGCTGTCAAATCTCCTGAAATCGCCAGTTTTCTGACGCCGTCCTTGCAGATTTTCGTTATTATTCTGCTGATTAGTACAATACTACTCGAGTTAATGCGATATGACCAGTTTGTAAGCGCAGAGTAAAATTGAATTCTAACCAACCAGCAAAATCCAGCACACTTATCTGGCCCTGGCGGAAATTAACATCAAAAAATTTTCAGCCATAAAAAAAAGAGGCCGAAGCCTCTTTATTTCATCTGCAAAAATCTACTATTTGCACTTAAAGTCGCTGACAACCTAATTATCAGAGTTCAGCCTGAGCTCTGCCGGCACCGCAAACACCACATCTTCCTTGCGACCTTCAATCTCGGTCACCACACTGGGTGCCCGCTCAGCGATAGCTTCAACAACCTGTTGCACCAGAACTTCTGGAGCAGACGCGCCGGCGGTTACCGCCACTTTGCTGACGCCAGCAAACCAAGCAGCATCGATATCATCCCGGTTATCCACCAAATAAGCCTGAGTACCGGCTTTTTCTGCCAGCTCTCTGAGTCGATTGGAGTTGGAGCTGTTCTTGGAACCCACCACAATCAGCAGATCTACATCAGACGCCAGTTTACGCACCGCATCCTGACGATTCTGGGTGGCGTAACAAATATCGTCTTTACGCGGACCTTCGATCGAAGGAAATTTCGCCTGCAACGCCGCGATAATATCCAGTGTATCATCAACTGACAGCGTAGTTTGGGTAACAAAACACAGGTTGTCAGGATTTTTGACCTCAAGTGCAGCTACATCCTGAGGAGACTCCACCAGATACACACCGCCTGCTGGATTGTCGTACTGTCCCATGGTGCCTTCCACTTCCGGATGGCCCTCGTGACCAATCAGAATGCATTCGATCCCTTTACGACTGGCACGGGTCACCTGCAAGTGTACTTTGGTCACCAACGGACAGGTCGCATCAAACACTTTGAGGCCGCGACGTTTTGCCTCCTGGCGAACCGCCTGGGAAACCCCGTGGGCACTGAAAATAACGATACTGTCATCAGGAACCTGATCCAGCTCCTCGACAAAAACCGCGCCGCGGTCTTTCAGATTCTGCACCACATAACGATTGTGAACCACTTCATGACGCACATAGATGGGTGGCGAAAACAGTTCCAACGCACGCTCTACAATGCTGATGGCACGATCCACACCGGCACAGAAGCCACGTGGATTGGCAAGCATAATGTTCAGCTTGGTATCGGCAGGAGATTGAATAGGCTGTTGCATAAATTAAAGTTCCTGCATCACTTCAAGTTCGAATGTCACCGTATGACCGGCCAACGGATGATTCAAATCCACTGTGACTGAGTCTCCGGCAACATCCCGGATAATACCGGGGATCTCAGCGCCACCAGGGCCGGCGAAGCTGATGATCACACCCGGTTTAAGTTCCATATCGGCAGCAAAACGTGCTCTGTCCAAATGATGAATAGCATCCGGGTTCACCTCACCAAACGCATCTGCAGGCTTCAGGGTAAAGCTGTGCCTGTCACCAACATGCAGTTCAGCAAGCTGCGCTTCAAACGCGGGGCTCAGACTGCCATCGCCGATATTCAACCGTGCTGGTTTACCCGCTGCGCGGGTGCTGTCAGCCGTTGAGCCATCGGCCAGCAAAATATTCATATGGCACAAAAGTGCACGTTCAGACATCCAGTTACTCCTTAACTGCCGAATCTGTGTCATTTTGTTCCTTTGGTGACATGAATGCGTCCCAAATGATCAATGCCGCCCCGACGCAAATTGCCGAGTCAGCAATATTGAATGCCGGGTAATGGCTGGTTTTCCAATAGAAATCCAGAAAGTCGACCACATAGCCATGCATCAAACGATCGATAAGATTTCCCAGCGCGCCGCCGATGACCAGCGTATACGCCAGGTTCAAACGCCATAATGCAGCGCTCTGGCGTCTGAGCCAATAGGTCAGAATGACACTGAAACCAACGGCAATGACGGTAAACAGCCAACGCTGCCAACCGCCGGCATCACTCAGAAAACTAAACGCGGCACCGTAGTTACGCACATAAGTCAGATTGAAGAAAGGCAGAATTTTGATGGACTCATAGAGATCAAAATTCGCCAGCACCCACTGTTTGGAAAGCTGGTCCGCAAGGAAAACCAGCACCACCACCCAGTACCAGCGCAAGCCGCTGTCACGCCAGCTTGCGGGCCCTTTGTCCATTTCATTGGCCATAGTGGTGCTCTCCAAATCAGGCGAAGCGGCGATCTTCGCCTTCGCCTTCAATGTTGGTCACACAGCGCTGACACAGGGTTTCATGACCTGTGATTGTGCCCACTTCTTCGCGGTAGTGCCAGCAGCGCTCACATTTTTGTGCTTCGCTCTTGGCAATCGCCAGCTTCAATGAAGGCATTTCAGTTTCCGCAGCATCGGTGGCCTCAGTCAGCGGCAACACAGTCACTTTGGAAGTCAGCAGCACAAAGCGCAGCTCATCACCGATGCGCGCCAGCTCTGCCGCCAACGCGTCGTCAGCAAACAGGGTCACTTCAGCTTCCAGCGAACCACCAATACGCTTGTCACGGCGGGCCTGTTCAATCACCTTGTTCACTTCATCACGAACGGTCAGCAGTTGCTGCCAATAGTCATCACTCAGATCGCTGTCCAGTGTCACTGACTTGAGGCCATCGAACCAATGCTGGGTGAATACATAGTTGTCGCGCTTACCCGGCAGCAATTGCCAGATTTCATCCGCAGTAAAGCTCATAATCGGCGCAATCCAGCGCACCATGGCTTCTGCAATCAGGAACAGTGCCGACTGACAGCTGCGACGGGCATGGCCTTCACGCTTGGCGGTGTACTGACGGTCCTTGATGATATCCAGATAGAAGGCGCCCAGCTCAACAGAGCAGAACTGCATCAGTTTCTGAGTAACAATGTGGAACTGATACTTGTCATAGGCAGCCAGCAGCTCTTCCTGCAGCGCGGCTGCACGGCGAACAACCCAGCGATCCAGCGCTACCATATCTTCAATGGCAATCATGTCAGTTTCAGGGTTGAAACCGTTCAGGTTTGCCAAAAGGAAACGACAGGTGTTACGAATACGGCGATAGGCATCGGCGCTGCGATTCAGAATTTCATCAGATACCGTCATTTCACCGCTGTAATCGGTAGCAGCCACCCACAGACGTAAAATGTCGGCACCCAGTTTGTTGGTCACCTGCTGTGGGGCAATCACGTTACCAATGGACTTGGACATCTTACGGCCCTTGCCATCCACAGTGAAACCATGGGTCAGCACCTGCTTGTAAGGTGCCTTGCCATTCATGGCAGTCGACAGCATCAGGGATGACATAAACCAGCCACGGTGCTGATCAGAACCTTCCAGATACAGGTCAATATCGGCGCCATGGAACTCAGGACGGGCAGCTACCACGGTTTCAAAGGTAGAACCTGAGTCGTACCACACATCCAGCGTGTCAGTTACTTTACGATATTGTTCGGCTTCGTCACCCAGCAACTCTTTGGCGTCCAAATCCCACCAGGCCTGAATACCCTGCTGCTCAACACGGTGCGCCACGCGCTCCATCAGAGAAACGGAATCAGGGTGCAGTTCATCGGTTTCGCGATGTACAAACAAGGTGATCGGCACGCCCCAGGTACGCTGACGAGAAATACACCAATCAGGACGGTTCTCTACCATCTTCTCGATGCGGCTCTCGCCCCACTCAGGGATCCACTGGGTGTCTTTAATTTCACTCAATGCCTGAGTGCGCAGACCTTTGTGATCCATGGAGATGAACCACTGTGGCGTTGCACGGAAAATAATCGGGGTCTTGTGGCGCCAGCAATGTGGATAGCTGTGACGGTATGCTTCGTAATGCAGCAGCGCGCCGGTTTCTTTCAGCTTCTCAACCACGGCATCATTGGCTTTAAACACATGCATACCGGCAAAGAATTCGGTATCAGGCTTGTACACGCCGTTGTCGCCAACCGGGTTAGCCACTTCCAGGCCGTACTTCTGGCCGACCACAAAGTCGTCCTGACCGTGACCTGGAGCTGTGTGTACTACGCCAGTACCGGCATCTGTAGTTACGTGGTCACCGAGGATTGCAGGCACGTCAAATGCATAGAATGGGTGCTTGAAGCGCACCAGTTCCAGCTCAGCGCCCTTGATGCGGCCCAGCACGTCATAAGACTCAGCGCCAAAACGCTTCATACAGGCTTCGAACAATACCTCTGCCAGGATCACCGCGCGGCGCTGACCTTCAACCTGGTACTCAACCAGCACATACTCAAGCTCTGGCGCTACCGCCAGACCACGGTTGGCAGGCAGGGTCCACGGTGTGGTCGTCCAGATCACCATGGAAACCGGCAACGCATAACCTTGAACGCCAAATTTGGCGGCGACAGCAGCGCTGTCAACGGCTTCAAAAGCAACGTCGATAGCAGGCGAAGTTTTGTCTTCGTACTCAACTTCCGCTTCAGCCAGCGCAGAACCACAGTCAGTACACCAATGAACCGGCTTAACGCCTTTGGTCAGGTGGCCATTGTCGATCACTTTGGACAGAGACCGGATGATGTTGGCTTCAGTGCCAAAATCCATGGTCAGGTACGGCTTGTCCCAGTCACCCAACACGCCAAGACGGATGAAGTCAGCCTTCTGCCCTTCTACCTGAGTGTGAGCATACTTACGGCACTCTGCACGGAATTCGGCAGCAGAAATTTTCTGACCTGGCTTGCCCACTTTTTGCTCGACTTTAAGTTCAATCGGCAGACCGTGGCAATCCCAACCCGGGATGTAAGGCGCATCATAGCCAGACAACGTCTTGGACTTGATAATAATGTCTTTGAGGATCTTGTTAACTGAGTGACCAATATGAATGCTGCCGTTGGCGTATGGAGGGCCATCATGCAAAATAAAAGGCTTGGCACCGGTGCGGCTTTCACGGATTTGTTGATACAGACCATCCTGGGTCCAACGGTTCAACATTTCCGGCTCACGGTTAGCCAGGTTGCCTCGCATCGGAAACTCGGTTTCCGGCAAATTCAAAGTAGATTTATAGTCGCTCATTGATCCTATACCATTAATTCAACAGTCATTATTGCTGTTGATTCAGCTAGCGTCGTTGTTGAACAAAGCCTTGGCTTCGTCTACATCTTTCAAGATTTGTTTCTTCAGTGCATCCAGGGACAGAAAAGGCTGTTCATCCCGGATTTTGGCCACCAACTCCACTTCAATCTGTTTACCATAGATGTCACCATCAAAGTCAAACAGATGAACTTCCAGTTGGCATTGCTGCCCGTTCACCGTGGGGCGAAAACCAATATTGGCCACCCCTTCATAAACATCGCTGTCTTGCCAGCGGGCTCTCACAGCGAATACACCGCGGATGGGCACCACTTTACGCTTCAGGGCCACATTGGCAGTGGGAAAACCCAGCGTTCGGCCGATTTTCTGACCATGGGCAACCTTTCCGGTGATGGTAAACGGATGCCCCAGCATACGTCTGGCTTGTTCCAGATTTCCCTTTACCAACTCGTTACGCACAGCAGTAGAGCTGACGCGCTGATCACCTATCAGAAAGCTTTCAGTGCTTTCCACCGCAAAACCATTTTGCATGCCTGCACTGCACAGCATGTCAAAATCACCGCGTCTGTCTTTACCAAAGCAGAAGTCATCACCGATGACCAGATAGCGGATGCCGAGTTTTTTGACCAGTAATTGGTCGATAAACTCGTCTGCATCTATGTTGGCAAACTTATGGTTGAAGTTGACGCAAATCACCCGGTCAACCCCCAACTCCTCAAGCAACATGAGTTTGTCGCGTAACAGACTCAATCTGGCTGGCGCCTCCGCCCCCCGGAATAGCTCCTGAGGTTGTGGCTCAAACAGCATCACAGTCGCAGGCAATTTATATTGCTCAGCCTTGGCAAGCAACTTGGCGATTACCTTGGCGTGACCACGATGTACGCCATCGAAGTTTCCTATTGTCAGCACACAGCCATGATGTGCAGGCAAAATATTGTAAATACCGCGGATAAGTTCCATATTTTCTGCTATTCCACGACCGCACAACGTAAATTGGCGGATTATATCTCAGCTGTTAATCAGAATCAGCACCAGCTTTCATTTTCCAGGGATGCACTCCCATCAAAATCAAGCTCAGCAGATACACCGCAGCACCAGCCAGAATTAACCTGACAAGTTCAAAGCCTCGCTCACCAATATGCCAGCTCAGCCAAACGTGCTGCTCAGGTAACATATAAAGCAAGACTAACACCATTGCCGCAGTCGCCATCAAAACTTTTGCAAAGAACACCCAGGTTCGACGGCTTAAACAGTACACTTGCTTACGTTTTAACCCCTGATACAGCAAAGTGGCGTTCAACAGGGCCGACATCGAGGTCGCAATAGCCAGACCGACATAACCAAAAGGCACGGCAAAAATCAGGTTAAAGACCATGTTGCTGACCATGGCGATGATGCCAAAACGTACCGGCGTGCGAGTGTCCTGCCTTGAGTAATAGCCAGGTGCCAGAATTTTCACCATCATAAAACTCAGCAAACCCGCACCATAGGCCATCAATGAGTAAGACGCCATTTCGACATCGTTCAGGCTGAATGCGCCGCGCATGAACAGTACCATCAGCATTGGCTTGGCAAGTACAATCAGGCCCAGCATGGCTGGCATGCCCAGCAGCAATATCGCCCGGACTCCCCAATCCATGGTTTGCGCAAAACCTGCGCCCTCTGCATTGACATGCTTTCTGGAGAGCGCTGGTAAAATCACCGTGGCGATGGCGATACCAAACAACCCCAATGGAAATTCCAGCAAACGGTCTGAGTAATAAAGCCAGCTGATAGAGCCGGTAACCAGGAAACTAGCGATCAGAGTGTCCAGCAACAGATTGATCTGCGATACAGACACACCAAATAACGCTGGCAGCATCAGAGTTCTGATTTTCACCACGCCAGGGTGGTTCCAGCCCCACTGGGGTTTAACCAGGGCGTTTTCACGCATCAGAAACGGAATTTGAAACAAAAACTGCACCAATCCGCCGATAAACACCCCAAGCCCCAGGCCAATTTCAGGCTGTTCCATGCCAGGTGCGATGTAGATGGCGGCGCCTATGATAGCCACATTGAGGAATACCGGGGTAAAGGCTGAAACCGCAAACCGGCCACGGGTATTGAGTATCGAACCTGCCAACGCGGTAAAAGTGATAAACCACAAATACGGGAAAGTAATTTTAAGTACTGTCGAGGCCAGCTCAAATTTGGCTCCCGCTGGCTCATCATGCAGCCAGGCCATAAACCAGCCAGTACCGAACAGCGCGGCGATTACCGGCGATGCAATAACCCCGACAAGCGTGACCACAGTCACCAGAAATCCCAGAGTACCGGCTACTTTGGACAGCAGTTCGCGGGTTTCCTGGGGGGTATGTTTTTCCTGATACTCAGTCAATACCGGCACAAATGCCTGGGCAAACGCCCCTTCAGCGAACAGCCGACGCAAAAAGTTGGGGATCTTGTTGGCGAAGAAAAACACATCAGCACTGCTGCCCGCCCCCATCAAATTGGCAATCACAACATCCCTGACCAATCCCAGGACACGGGAAATTAAGGTCATGGCACTGACAATCATGCCAGACCTCAGCAATTTCTTACTCAAAATACCCCCGAAGAAACTCAAAAGTTTTGCCACAGTGACGCAATTTTTCCGTTGCGACACTGTCATACAGCCTGATTTGCTGGTAGAATTGCGCCACATTTTACATGAGTTGGGCTGAAGATAGCCAAGCTGGGTTGGATAAATTTATCTTTATGATGGATATTCCGTCCCTGTCATTGACAAAGTGACAGAATGCAGGCATATTCCTCGGCCTTTGAAAGTATTAACCCCATTTTTAGGAGTTGCACCTTGGCTAATAGCAAGACTGCAAAGAAGCGCGCGCTTCAATCTGAAAAGCGTCGTCAGCACAACGCCAGCCGTCGTTCTATGCTGCGTACCTACGTTAAAAAAGTTATCGCTGCTGTTAAAGCTGGCGATCACGCTGCCGCTGTTGAAGCTTTCGCAGCTGCACAACCAATCGTTGACCGTATGGCGACCAAAGGCCTGATCCACAAGAACAAGGCTGCTCGCTCTAAGGCTCGTCTGAACGCTAAGATCAAAGCACTGGCTGCTTAATTCTTCGCTCAGATAAAAAAGAACCGGCTTACGCCGGTTTTTTTATATCCCGGATTACTGATGAGGTAATACCGGGATTTTTCGTGGTTAACTTAACGACTATAGATGTCGTGCAACAGTTGAATCACTGCTTTTACTTCTTCACTTTTCAGCGAATAGTAAACGGTCTGCGCTTCCTTGCGGGTCGCCACCAAATTGTCCTTGCGAAGCCACGCGAGATGTTGGGACAAAGCGGACTGGCTGAGACCCAGCTTCTTGTTCATCTCCCCCACACACATCTCACCTTCATTGAGCAAATAGCACAGGATGAATAAACGGCGTTCATTCGCCAGTGCTTTCAGCAGGACAACAGCGTGATCTGCTCGTTGTTGCATTATTTCGATATTCATGACGAGCGTTTTCTCCTAATACAAACCCCTCACTAATATAGCTTCGGCTTACAGAGTTAGTCGGGACATAACCCACACTTTTTGCTAGATTGTTTTTAAAAATGGGATGTACGTAAAAAAATTCAGGGAAACTCATGAAAACCAAAACAGTCTATTGTCTTTCAGGCCTGCTTTTAGGGTTGTTGACCGCTTGCCAACCCTCAGATTCAAATCTTAAAAATCAAAATGTTGCGTTGCAATTACAGCAAAAAGCGCTAAATTCAACACTGGGTTATGACCTGGTCGAATCACTCACAGTAGAGGTAGGGCCACGCCTCCCCGGCACAGACAAAGATATACAAGCTGTTAACTGGGCCGTAAACAAATTACAGAGTCTGGGCTTTGACAAAGTCTATCGTGAACCTGTTCAGGTCCCGGTGTGGCATCGCGGCCAAGCCCATGCAGCCGTAACCTCGCCATACACGCAATCATTGGTTATCACCGCATTGGGGGGCAGCGTTGCAACCCCAGAGGAAGGCATAACAGCAGATATTGTCCGTTTCAACAGCCTCGCTGATCTGAAACAGGCAGCCCCGGAAAGTGTTGAGGGGAAGATAGTATTCATCGACCATAAAACCGAACGCCATCAGGATGGCCACGGCTACGGAAAGACCGCGCCTGGTCGCAGTCAGGGCGCCGCAGCCGCAGCTCAGAAGGGAGCCGTCGCTATCGTTATTCGGTCAATTGGTACCGACAGCGACCGTCTGGCGCATACGGGGATGATGCGTTATCAGGAGGGCATAAAGCCCATTCCTGCTGCCGCAATGTCAAATCCCGACGCAGATTTAATCAACAATATGTTGAAGCGTTCAGACAAAGTCACACTGCAATTGTTCCTGTCCCCTGAGTCTCAGGGAACCGCAACATCTTATAATGTCATTGCAGAAGTCACAGGCAGCAGCAAGCCGGAAGAAATTGTGTTGATAGGAGCCCACCTCGATTCCTGGGATGAAGGCACCGGTGCAATTGATGACGGCGCCGGCGTAGGTATCGTCACCGCAGCAGCCAAACTCATTCAGGATTTACCACAAAAACCAGCCAGAACAATCAGAGTGGTACTCTATGCCGCTGAAGAAATTGGTTTGGTGGGCGGTAAAGCATATGCCAAAGCCCATCAGCATGAGCTGCATAACCACTATATTGCAGCGGAATCAGATTTTGGTGCCGGTCGCATCTACCAACTGGATTGGAACGTCAATGAAGCCGCTGTAAACGCCCTACAGCAATTAACGGTTGAAATGGCTGATATCGGCGTCATGCCGGGTAATAATGAGGCTTCAGGTGGGCCAGACGTATCCATGCTGCCAGCCCTTGGCGTTCCTGTTGCCAGTCTGCGTCAGGATGGCCGGGACTATTTTGACTGGCATCATACGCCCAATGACACTCTGGATAAGATAGACCCGGCAGCCTTGGCACAGAATGTTGCCGCTTACGCACAGTTTGCCTGGTTGATGGCGCAATCAGAGATAATATTACGACCTGTTGCAGAAAAACAAAGTCAGTAAATTACAGCCTCAAAAACGCTGAAAGCGGCCAATGGGCCGCTTTCGATTCATCCTGATACTCTTTGCTCTGCTGATAATGCCAACTGATGTAACCAACAATTTTGCCTTCACAGCTAAAGCTGTATCAGACACAGTTCCCACTATTCAAACAGTAAGTCAGACATGATCCCTGAGGAATACCGGATTGAACTCATCTGACAGTGCCTCACAGTAGTAATAACCTGCGGCATCGAACTTATTAAGATCTGCCAATGTGTTGATATCGTTTTCGATTATGTATCTTGCCATCATGCCACGGGCCTTTTTGGCATAAAAACTAATCACTTTATACTGACCATTCTTCAGGTCTTTAAATACCGGTGTCACGATACGGCCGTTGACCTTTGCCGCTTTAACTGCCTTGAAATACTCATTGGAAGCCAGATTCACCAAGATATCATCGCCCTGCTCCTGAAGAGCCTGGTTAATCTCGCGGGTAATGATATCCCCCCAGAATGCGTACAGGTTGTTCCCGCGGGGATTTTTCAGCGACGTTCCCATCTCCAGCCGATATGGCTGCATTAAATCCAGGGGTTTTAGCAAACCGTAGAGGCCAGAAAGGATCCGCAGATGTTGCTGGGCCTTATCGACATCTGGGGCCGACAGGGTATCGGCATCTAACCCGGTATATACATCTCCCCGAAAAGCGTACAGCGCCTGTTTGGCGTTCTCAGGAGTGAAATGTGGCTGCCACTGCGCAAATCGGGCGACATTCAGTCCGGCAATGTTGTCGCTCACTTTCATCAGCGAAGCAATATTGGCCGGAGTCAATTCACGACAGACGTCGATTAACACCTGACTGTGATCGAGTAAACCGGGTAATGTGAACTTATCCGTGCCAGCCGGAGTGTCATAATCCAACGTTTTCGCCGGTGAGACGACAATCAGCATTTTCCTGTCTCCAATAGTTATTAGCGTCCCAATCATACTGAATCGATAAGAAAAAACCACGCCGCAATGGCGTGGTTTCGGCAATATGGTCAACCGTTTATCCCGAACGGTAAAAACCGATTCAGGAGTGTTTGGTCTTTGATGATGCAGACAGATCCTGCCAAATATCCTCTTCTACCTGACCATTCAGCTCAGGGAATTTACTGCGGTCAAACTCAGGCGTCTTACCCGCTCTAACCTGATCCCGATAATCGTTAATCACCCTGACAGCCAGACCGGACAACAGCAGCAATGCAATAATGTTGACTGTCGCCATTAACCCCATGGACACGTCCGCGAGATTCCATACCAGGCTGATTTTGGCTACCGCGCCAAACATTACCATTCCCAGTACACATACCCGGAACAGTGGCAGAACGGCCTTACGGTTGCCAGCCAAAAACAGAACGTTGGTTTCCGCGTATGAATAGTTGGCAATGATTGAAGTAAAGCAGAACAGCAAAATTGCTATGGCCACAAAGCCACCGCCCCAACCACCCACATGATTGGTCATCGCTGTAATGGTCATTTTAATGCCATCACTGCCGGTACTGACATCACCTGACAACAGGATAATCGCCGCAGTTGCAGTACAGATCACTATAGTGTCAGAAAACACGCCCATCATCTGCACGAAGCCCTGGGATGCTGGATGATTTGGGTTTGGTGAGGCACTGGCCGCAACGTTTGCCGCACTACCCATACCCGCCTCATTAGAGAACAAACCGCGGGCAATACCCGCCTGCATTGCCTGAGCTACGGTATAAGCCACACCACCGGCAGCAGCCTCCTGCCAACCAAAAGCACTGTTAATTATCAGCATGAAGACATCCGGCAATTTTTCGATGTTCATGACAACGACAACAAAAGCAATGAAGATATAGGCAAGCGCCATTACAGGCACAATGACTTCAGAGACTTTGGCAACTTTACGTAACCCACCAACGATGACAAACGCCGAGGTAATAACCAGGAAAATCCCCATATACAATGGGCTGATATCAAACACTACTTCCATGGCACCTGTGATGGTATTGGCCTGTACCGCGTTGAATACCAAACCAAAAGCAATAATCAGGAAAATAGAAAACAGGACACCCATCCAACGTTGGCCCAGTCCTTTTTCCATGTAATAAGCAGGTCCTCCACGGAACTGTCCGTCCTGATCCCGGGTTTTATATACCTGTGCCAGTGTTGACTCAACCATGGCTGTTGCCATACCCAGCATGGCAATGAGCCACATCCAGAACACTGCACCCGGACCACCTGCACCAATCGCTACCGCAACACCGGCCATGTTTCCGGCACCAACCCGGGCGGCCATACTGGTACAAAACACCTGAAATGATGACAGTCCGTCATCGCAGCCCTGGCGGCTTTTAGACATAACCTTGAGAGAGTGTTTGAAATAGGTGATCTGAATGAACGCCAATCTCAGGGTGAAATACAGGCCGGCACCCACCAGCCCGTAAACCAGAAGCTTGCCCCAAAGCAACGCATTGAGGAAATTTACTGTTGTTTCTAACATATCGTTTTACTTCTTCCCGTAACAAATCACCACCGACACCAGCGTGCCGACAAAATTTGTAATGAATGAATCCTTTCAGATGAAAAGACATGGATGGCAGTTTTGCTGTTATTCAAGTTATCCATCCGCGAGCGATGTCAGTCGCGGTTGCTGCATCCGACGGGGCAAAATAGCATAGTCATTTCCGAAATCCGCATGATCAAGTTCACAATTAACCACTTAGCTGACACTAAAGTCACAGCATTTAAACACAAAAGATCAAGCCAATGAACAAACCAACGAATAGATCACAGACTTGACTGAGTTAATGTGTTTTTGGCAGACGAATAAACCACCGACAATCACTACAAGCAACGCATCCCACTCAGAAATGGGCTCTAAGATTACAACATCCAAGCCGAACATCAACCCTCACCACCCAAAGTCAACATACATTACAGGCACAGCGATACAACAAATTAAATAACAAGCCATTTTTTATTACTTCTTATTGCTATTTGTGCCAGCGATGTATCAATATAGGGACGTAAACACTGTTTACGGGGTAAATAACTATACATCCAAGCCCGCCCAGTACTACGAGAGAAGGAGACAACTCAGTGAAAAGTCTCCGGATCAATATCAAGATGGAGAAGATATGATGAACAGAATGCTGTCTGTTGCGTTGCTGTCGGCGTTGCTGCCTGTTGTTACTGCAGCCAATGCCAAAGACGATGATGGTCTGAGCCCATGGTATATAGGTGCCGGTATTGGGGTTAATGACTATGAATACAATTTCCCGGATAAGATTAATCAGGATGATAATCCTACCGCTTGGGAAGGGTTTGTCGGTTATCAGCTAAGCGACTTCTATGCTTTTGAAGTCGGTTACCGTAACTTGGGCAAAGCTCAGTGGGTTGACTGGTCCAATGTTCAGAATGATGCCGGTGCCAGAGGTCTGACATTCAGCTTGGTTGGTACCATCCCAATTTATGGTGACTTCCACGCGATTGCTGAAGCAGGTGCCATGCACTATCTGCTGAAAAATTATCGTAACTGGGGTGCTAATACCTACAGCGACTCAGGTTGGGCTCCCTATGCAGGCGTGGGTTTGGGATACTTTATTACCGACAATCTGCAGTTAGCTGTCAAGTATCGTCGATACGGCGGTCTTGAAGATGACAGATACAACACTCTGGATATGGACAGCAATTATTATGGTGCAACGCTGAGCTATCGTTTTGGCAGCGCCAGTAAGCCAGCTCCAGCACCTGCACCAATGGCTGAACAGCCAGTCATTGCTGATGCAGATCAGGATGGTGTACCTGATCGTGTAGATCAGTGTCCTGATACTCCTGCACAATATATGGTAGACAGTAATGGCTGTACTGTTTTTGAAGAAACAGTGCAAAACCTGCGTATCGACGCCAAGTTTGCCAATAATTCTGCAGAGCTTGATCAAACGTCTCTGGATGAAGTCGCTATACTGGCGGACTTTATGAACCAGAATCCAAACTCCACTGTGGTCATCAAAGGATTTGCATCCAACACAGGCAATCCTGATTACAATATGAAGCTGTCACAACGCCGTGCAGAATCTGTTGCCAAAGCGCTGGAAACCCGCTTTGGTATCGCTGCCAATCGTATTTCAGCCCGTGGATATGGCGTAACTCAACCGCTTATCCCTGGAACATCAAAAGAAGCCAACGAGGCCAACCGCCGTATTGAGGCTGATGTCACGGTCGTCAACATGGTGCCTGCTTCCAGGTAATTGAGTTTCAAAAAATTGATAATCAGATCAAGCCGCTGCCAGTCAGCGGCTTTTTTATTGAGATATCCCCTGCATTTTTTTGTCCATTGCGATTAAACTGGATGCCCATTTGAGGCGGTTGACAAGATGTATCGCTGCACAACAACTGTACAGTTCCCGGCTTATGAGCCCATCATCAATTTTGTAGTTTTTTTTCACCAACAGTTGGAAAAAAGCGTAAAATCGCTTCTAATACTGACCTGCAATCTATAGCTAAGGCTGTCACCGAGAAGGATATTTTTTCCATGGCCAATACACTAGAGCAATTGAAGTCCCTGACCACCATCGTTGCGGATACCGGCGATATCGAAGCCATCAAACGTTATGCCCCGCAAGATGCCACAACCAACCCCTCTCTGGTGCTGAAAGCCGCACAGATCCCCGAATATTCTCCCCTGATCGACGATGCCATCAGCTGGGCTAAAGCTCAGAGCAATGATCTGCAACAGCAGCTCGAAGACGCTGGCGACAAACTGGCAGTCAATATCGGTGTGGAGATCCTCAAATACGTGCCCGGCCGCATTTCAACTGAAGTCGATGCCCGTTTATCTTTTGATAAAGCAGCCTCCATCGCCAAAGCCCACAAGCTGGTTGACCTATACCAGGCTGCAGGTATCGATAAATCTCGTATTCTGATCAAATTGGCCTCAACCTGGGAAGGTATCTGTGCTGCCCGCGAACTTGAGCAGGCAGGCATCAACTGTAATCTGACATTACTGTTCAGTTTCGCTCAGGCACGGGCCTGTGCTGAAGCCGGAGTCTATCTGATCTCTCCTTTCGTTGGTCGCATTCTGGACTGGTACAAGAAAGAAACCGGTAAAGACTATACTGCGTCCGAAGATCCAGGTGTGGTGTCAGTAACCGACATCTACAACTACTACAAGCGCCACGGTTATCATACTGTCGTCATGGGAGCCAGCTTCCGTAACACCGGTGAAATCATCGAGCTGGCAGGCTGCGATCGCCTGACTATTGGTCCTTCACTGCTGGAAGAACTGGCCAATAGTGAACAGAAAATCGAAGCCAGACTGCAACCTGCAACCGAAATTGTTGCACCTGCCGCAGCTATGACCGAAGCACAGTTCCGCTGGGAATTGAATCAGGATGCAATGGCTGTTGAAAAACTGGCAGAAGGGATCCGTAACTTCGCCATCGATCAGGGCAAACTGGAAGAAATGCTGATCGCGCGTCTCAACGGCTGAGCAAAGGAGTGCAAAATGAGCAAACTAACGGATTGTCCGAGCTGGCAAGCTCTGGCGAGCAAGGCAAACGAGGTTGCGCACATGCGTTCTCTGTTTGCCACAGATCCACAGCGCTTTAACAGGTATTCACTGACTGCCGCAGGGCTGATGCTGGACTACTCCAAAAACCGCATCGATCAGAATCTGTTCGGGCTGTTGATGGAACTGGCCAGAGATTGTGATATTAAGGGCAAAACTCAGGCGATGTTCAGGGGTGATATTATCAACACCACTGAAGGACGTGCAGTTTTGCATACTGCACTGAGAGCACCGGCAAATGCAGATATTCGCGTTGATGGTGTGAATGTTGTCAATGAAATCCAGACGACATTAGCCCAAATGGAACAGTTTGTTGATTCCGTCCGGGACGGCCAGTGGAAAGGCTACACAGGTAAAACCATTACCGATGTTGTCAGCATTGGTATTGGTGGTTCATTCCTGGGCCCCAAAATCGCTTCAGAAGCATTGCGTCCATACTGGAGTGATTCACTCAAGTGCCACTTTGTCGCCAATGTCGATGGCACGGCCATTACAGAAAAACTCAAATTGCTGGATCATGAGACAACCCTGTTCATCATGTCCTCAAAGTCATTCGGTACTCAGGAAACCCTGACCAATACGCTCACCGCGAGAGATTGGTTCCTGGCCGCCGGAGCTACTCAGGCCGATATTGCCAGCCACTTTGTTGCCGTGACCTCCAATGTAGCGAAAGCCACTGAATTTGGTATCGATGCGGCTAACATTTTCCCTATGTGGGATTGGGTCGGTGGCCGTTATTCACTGTGGTCAGCCATTGGTCTGCCTATTGCTATGTTGGTAGGCATGGATAACTTTCGCGCCATGCTGGCCGGTGCGCGGGAAATGGATGAACACTTCCTGAATGCGCCGCTGGAAGTCAACATGCCAGTGATCATGGGAATGTTGTCAGTACTTTATACAAACTTCCACAGTGCTCAGTCTCATGTGGTGCTGACCTATGATCATTACCTGCGCGGCCTGCCCGCTTACTTCCAACAACTTGATATGGAAAGTAACGGCAAGCATGTCACTCTTGATGGCCAAGTTGTCGATTACAGTACTGGCCCGGTAATTTGGGGAGGCGAAGGCACCAATGGCCAACATGCCTATCACCAATTGCTGCATCAGGGTACAGCACTTATCCCTGCTGACTTCATTATGCCACTGCAGAGCCACAACCCGGTCGGCGAACATCATGCTCAACTGGCGTCCAATTGTTTCGGGCAAACTCAGGCACTGATGCAGGGCCGAACCTATGAAGAGGCCTATGCAGAGCTGGCAAGCAGTACCTTGAGTGACGCAGATAAAGCCCTTATCGCCAAGCACAAAGAAATGACCGGTAATAAACCCAGCAACACTCTGTTGATGGACAAATTAACGCCTCAGACCCTGGGGGCACTGATAGCGCTTTATGAACACAGGACCTTTGTCCAGGGCGCAATCTGGGATATCAACTCTTTCGACCAATGGGGCGTCGAGTTGGGCAAAACCCTGGGTAACGATGTCCTCGAACGTTTGGGGAATGATACACCGGCGACTGAGCTCGACTCGTCCAGCAATGCGCTGATAAACCTGTTCAGACAGGGACACATTTAATTTCCCAAAAGCCGGCCATGCCGGCTTTTTCTTTATCCCCAGTCCGTTACCTGTCAACTTTTATATCCCAACGAACCCACAAATAACAATTTTGCAACACTTGTATTGCATCCTGTCCAGCGAGTGTGGTATTTAAATCCCAACAAGATGCAAAACAGGAGGTCGCCATGGACCGTTTGGATTATGGAAGTGCACTGGACTCTGTCGTTGAAAGACCAACTCGCTCCAGGGGGTCAAATAAAAAGCGTAAATGGCGTGAAATTGAGGCCCTGAAAGATAAGCAGCGTCTGTTGCGGGAACTTCAGGAAATCGACAGTAACCTGGATTACGACATCGACGAATTGTTCTGAATAGAAATAAAGCGCGCCTCAAGGCGCGCTTTTTGTCTCATCTTATATCGTATTTAATCAACAAACTCTGAACCTTTAATCAGGCTTCTGAGTTCTTGGCAGTCCCGCTTGATATTGTCTGAAAACAGCGGGTCATCCGTCAGTTGCTGTTGGCATTCATCGGCCAGACATTCCCAATCAGCTTCAACCAGATATTGCTTCAGCAAAGGAAAAATAATCTCCTCCTCATACCTCATATGGGAACGCTGCATACTGATATAGTTTTCCAGCTCTTCCTTTAATCTGTCTATTGGGACAGGATTATCATTCAGCACCAGATTGAGGGTGGTATGGAATGCTTCAGTAATCCGGGTAAGCTGCTTGTGCTCCTCAAACAACCGCTCAGATAGGTCATTCAAGGATGCCTGAGCAGCCAACCGGCGGTAAACAATATCTTCTACCGGGTGATGACTGTGTTCTGCATAGGATTGCATATAATCGAGCACATCCATCATGACGCGGTAATTAACCGCACCTCCTGTCGCCAACTGTCCAGATTGAGCGGCAAGAATATTTAACAACACGCTGATATTCTTATGGTCCAGTTGTAATCGCCTGAGCATATCTGGCCTCCTTGGCCACCATCTGTTGCATTGATATCGTTCAATATAACGGCAGCCAAAGAACATTCAGTTGACAGGGATCAACAAAGTTACAACAACATCGTCTACCTCATCTATCTGAAACTGTTCAAATTTATAAAGTAAAGCCGCCTTCAGGCGGCTTACATCATTAAGATTACTCCTGTCAGCACAAGGCGTTACTGCTTAGCCTCGATTTCACTGATCACGGAATTGAGAGAACGCTGCAATCTGACAAACGCATCACCGGCGGAGTTCGCTTCTTTAAGGTGCCGCTCAACCAGAGTGGAAAAGTAATCCTCTTGCTCCAGTGTCATATCCAGTACATGAAAACTGCTGCGAATATCCGTCGTAATATTGGTAAGCGCCTTACTGAAGCGTTTGTCGTTTTCCATGATGGATTGTTTCACCCCGGACAACAGGCTCTGAATTTTATCCAGCACCATCTGCAGAGTCTGCTGGCGCTGAATATCCAGCACCCGTGCTTCCAAACCTTCGATGATAACCGCAATCACATCTCTTAAGCGGCCATACAGCACCTCATCATCCAGCGGCATGTTTTTAATCAAAAAAGAGACATGCTTGTCGTTACATATCGTCCTGCTGCCAAAGTCAAACAACCGTCCCTGTTTATCCAGCAACTCGAAGATATTGGCTTCAATCGGACTTATCGCCGAGTTTTCCGGCACATAGTACTTTGGCTCTCCGACCCGAATTTCCAGACATGTCTTGAGGTTAAGCTGCTGCATCACGTCAAAAAACGCCTGTGCCAAGTCATCGTAGCTTTGACACAGAAAACACTGGCGAAAGAACTGCATCACACTGCCATACTGAGACGACTCAGTCATCGACTGAAACGCCATGTTGCGAGACATTGACTCTGACTGCATCAACATCTTTTTGCGACTCTGATACGCCGCTACTG
This sequence comes from Shewanella sp. GXUN23E, assembly GCF_050865035.1. Taxonomy (NCBI): domain Bacteria; kingdom Pseudomonadati; phylum Pseudomonadota; class Gammaproteobacteria; order Alteromonadales; family Shewanellaceae; genus Shewanella; species Shewanella sp. GXUN23E. The sequence goes on from NZ_JBOZWP010000001.1 coordinate 60,535, forward strand.
CATTGGTCTTGGCAATGAGTTCCTTTAACTCAAAAGGTTTGGCGATGAAATCCACCCCGCCAGCATCGTAGGCCCTTAATCTTTCATCAAGCGTGTTCATCCCTGACACGAACAGTACCGAACTGTCTGTGCCGTTGGCGACCAGCTCCTTGCACAGAGTGATGCCGTCTTTATCCGGTAAGTTAATATCCATCAGTACCACTTCAGGATGAGCATCTTCCAGTGCAAGCTCATAATCCCTGGCCGCATGGAACGTTTTGACCTCAAAATCATCTTCCAGCACTTCTGCAATCAGCTGACAATAATCCCTGTCATCATCGACTACCCACACTGTCTGCTTGCTCATTTAATCACCCTCTCTTTCAACAAAGCTGATCCCGGCTTGTTTCAATGCTTTAGAAAAACTTTCCAAATCAAATGGTTTATTCAATACCTGATAGGGCATTTCCTCTTTTTTGGTTACCCCGATATCGTGAATAAAGCCCGAAATCAATAACACCTTCAGTCCTGGTGAATGATTGTGAACCGTCTTGGCCAACTCATACCCGTTCATACCACCAGGCATCAGCACGTCGGTGATGAGAATGTCCACACCCTGAGCTTCCTGACCGTATTTGGCCTTAACCAGAAGAGGATCACTGTAAGTTTCTACTTCAATACCGAGCATAGCGCAGTAGTCCGACAAGACCTGTAACAGCTCTACTTCATCATCAACAATCACGGCTTTAAAATGCCCTTCGACCCTGAACTTTTGAGTGGAATCCTCTCTGTGCCCGACCGTCGTTTTATTCACCTGCTCAACACCGGAAACCGGAAACCACATGCGAAACTCGGTCCCCTCCGGGCCGGTATCCACCACATTCATATAACCTTTGGAGCGCTTTACAAATCCATAGGTCATCGCCAACCCCAGGCCGGTACCCTTGCTCTTGTCTTTGGTGGTAAAGAAAGGATCGTAGATTTTCTCCAGAATTTCCTGAGGAATACCGGCTCCGGTATCCCGAACAGAAATCCATACGTATCGCCCCTGCCGGATATTGGTACTGCCACCGGGACCGGCAATGATGCCTTCGATGTTTTCCTCACCGGTACGGATAATCAACTCACCCTCACCATTCATGGCATCTCTGGCATTAATAACCAGATTCAGCAAGGCATCCTCCAGATCGCCTTTATCGACCCAAACTTCGGAAAGCACGTCGTCAGCCAGGTCAATGCGGATCTCAATGCTGCTGGTCAAAGACTTGGCAAACAAATCCTCCAGTCCCGAAATCACTTCGTTGACATTGCAATTGCAGGCATTGAATTGCTCCTGTCTGGAGAACTGCAACAAGCGCCGAGTAAGGTCAGTCCCCCGCTGACATGCTTTAAACGCGGTATCCAGATATCGCTCCAGCTTTTCATCCCTGTTCTTCAGCTCCATCAATTCGATATTGCCCTTAAGCACGCCCAGAATGTTATTGAAATCATGAGCAATACCGCCCACCAGCTCGCCAATTGCCTGCATTTTTTGAGTTCTGGCCATGGCTAACTGCATCTTCTTTTGCTCGGTTCTGTCCCGGCCAACCAAGGCAAACAGGCCAGATTGAGCGTCGTTACCCAATTGCACCAAATGAAAAAGCAATAAGGCTTTGTCACCATCAGCCCGCTGAATCCACATTTCGCCATCGAACTCTTCAAGCGCCCGCAATGAATCCATCAGATTAGCCTGCTCAGCACTTTCCTCTCTGGCAGAACCAAAAATGCAACTGACTGAATGGCCGATTAATTGACTGCGGGGATACAGACTGATTGCGGTTGCCGCGCCGTTGGCATATATGATGGTAGGTTCGCCACTGGCACCAACATTCAGCACCAATATCAGATCTTCGCTGTTACTGACCACTGAGCGAAAAATTTCAGCGTCATAACCACACAGATTGGTCGCATCACGCTGTTCACGCCAGCTTCGGGTTTGGGGGGCCAACATCCCCATCAGGCTGGCTGACAGGAGTTCATGATATTCGATCAGAAACTCCAGCAAGCCACTGCGGGGTTCTCGGAAAAACATTAACATACGTGAATTGGCCATGGGCCAGACAACAAAACGCTGCCAGCGATGCACCAGAGGTTGTTCTGCGGCGAACGGCCAATCACGGATTTCCTTCCACAACGATAAAAAACGCACGGAATCATGACACCAGCAGGCCGCACTCTCGGGCATTTCTGCCTCACCTACGGATTGGATATCGACCAACATTACCGAATTCGATTGGCTTATACCGGCAAACTCCTGACAGAGAAGCAGCAATACATCTTCTCCCTTTACAAATCTTGCCTGCAGTTTTCCAATAGTCGCAAACACAGTTGGCACCAACACAGCTTCCGCAGTTTGTGTCAAAGGTTGAATCGCGTTAGAGTCCATTCTGCCTATCCGTTAACTGTCCCAATGCAATAAGCATAGTTCAACTCTTAACCAACGCGACTTAATCAGGAAAAGTAATAAGCTTTACATGATATTAAATGCCTCTCTCAACGATTCCGCGTCTATATTGCCGATCGACCTTTTCGTTGGCGCCCACGTCAGCATGGCCGGCGGCCTGCATAACGCCATCATCAATGCAGTAGGTATAGGCGCCACAGCCCTGGCCCTATTTACCCGCAATCAGCGCCGCTGGCAGCATGAACCGCTTACCGGCAAAGAAATCGAGTTGTTCGTGCAGGCCTGCCTGCAATATGGCTTCAACAGCGCGCAAATTCTGCCCCATGACAGCTATTTGATTAATCTTGGACATCCGGACATAGATGGATTGACGCGTTCACGTCAGGCATTTTCTGAGGAGATGCAACGCTGCAGCCAACTGGGGTTGACCCTGCTGAACTTTCACCCCGGCAGCCATCTGAGGAAAATCAGTATTGATACCAGTTTGCGGCGAATAAGTGATTCCATCAATCTGGCACTTGAAGCCACGCCAGGGGTTGCCGCTGTGATCGAGAATACTGCCGGGCAGGGCTCAAATCTGGGTTACAGCTTCGAGCAACTGGCGCAGATAATTCACTATGTTGAAGATAAAAGCCGGGTGGGAATTTGTCTGGATACCTGCCATCTGTTTGCCGCCGGTTATGATTTACGCACCACCGCAGCCTGCGAGCACACCTTTAAGCAGTTTGACGAGGTCGTCGGATTGCACTTTCTGAAAGGAATGCACCTCAACGACAGCAAAGGCTCGATGGGCAGTCGTCTTGACAGGCATGAGTCACTGGGACAAGGCGATATCGGCAATAGCTGCTTCGAATACATAGTCAAACAACCCTGGAGTCGCGGTATTCCGCTTATTCTGGAAACCATTCGTCCCGAACTCTGGACAGAGGAAATTGCCCAGCTAAGACGCTGGGCAACATGAGCCAATCGAGCTGACTATAAGAGATTATTCGCTAAGCATTAGCCAAGTTTGGCGAACAAAAACTCCTTGAGAAGGTCAAAATCCGCCTGCAGACGCACCGATAATATTGGCTTGCCTGCCACGGCAGCCAACGCCGGTGGCAACGGCAGCTCAACCTGCAATTCGCGATCAACCACGTCTTTAAACTTGGCTGGATGAGCAGTGCCCAAAAACAGCCCCTTTTCATCACCGGTAAGGGTTTGTTTCAATGCCGCGCCCGCTATGGCACCGTGAGGCTCAGACTGATATCCCTGTACCAACAGTTGCCGCATCGCATCCTGGGTCTCTGCTTCAGTCAGGGCGACACCGCTGAGCGTTTCCTCACCCCAGCCCATCCGCTCACACAACGCAGCCACCCTTGGCCAGTTGCTGGGGTCAGACACATCCATGGCATTGGACATGGTGGCCTGAGTGGGATTGACCTGCCATTGCCCCGACGCCAGAAACCGCGGAACAGTATCATTGCTGTTGGTTGCCGCCACAAAACGCTTCACCGGTAAGCCCATCGCCCGGGCAAGTAATCCCGCGGTCAAATTACCAAAGTTACCACTGGGCACGGCAATCACGGGCGCCAGACCGGGATTGGCAACCTGGAACTGGGCAACCGCTTCAAAGTAATAGCACACCTGAGCCAGCAAACGACTGATATTAATGGAGTTAGCCGAATTCAGGCGCAGGCCATGACGGATATCGGCATCCTCGAAAGCCTGTTTAACCAGATCCTGGCAGGCATCAAAATCCCCGGCAATTGCCAAAGTATGAATGTTCTTACCCAGGGTAGTGAACATCTTCTCCTGCAGCAGACTGATCTTCCCTTCCGGATAGAGCACCACCACCTGCACTTTATCCAGTCCATAGAAGGCATCAGCCACCGCAGCGCCGGTATCGCCAGACGTGGCAGTCAGAATGGTCAGTGGCTCATCACCGGCCAGGTGATTAACACACTGAGCCATAAAGCGCGCGCCAAAGTCCTTGAATGCCAGTGTCGGACCATGGAACAGCTCCAGACACCAGCGACTGTCATCCACCTTATTCAGCGGCAAGTCGAAATTAAACGCCTCAGCCACCAGCGCATCGCTGTCAGCACGGTCCATCTCATCCCTGAGCCAAAGATGAACTATCTCCTGACTGCGTTTGACAAATGGCAGCGTCAACAGCGCAGCCATATCCTCAACGACAGGTACTTCAGTGGGAAAAAACAGTCCTCTGTCCTGCCCAAGCCCCAACTTTACCGCTTCGGCAAAACTGACTTTCTGTGACGGGTGCTTTAAGTTATACAGTTGCATTTTTAGTTTCCTTACACCCGTCGGGTGCCTTGCTTATCCAATTGACACACATGAACAAAACCCTCAGGCTCACAAACATAGTGTTCCCTGAGCCATTCGGCCGCGCGCTGCGCCAGTTGAGGGTCACGGGTGACAGAAAACAGGGTTGGGCCTGATCCGGAAATTCCGGTGACATCCATGCCCAGTTCAGCCAGACCTGAACGGGCCGATTCAAACCCCGGGATCGCACCAGCGCGGTAAGGCTCGGCGATCACATCTTTGAGTACAGACAAAGCCAGGGCTTCGTCCTGACGATAACTGGCATGAACAAACGCCGCCAGATTACGGCCAAAATCGATACAGGTTCGTCTGTCATAACTGGCGGGTAAAAGTTGCCGCATTCGCGCGGTAGACAGCGACACGCCTGAGTATGCGACTACCCAATACCAATTATCGAAGCTGGGCAAGGCTTCGCTGATGCGGCCAGACTGCTCCAGCATTAACTGCATGCCACCCAAATAGCAGGGAGCGACATTGTCATAGTGCACGGCGCCGCTGATTTTGCCTTCAAATTCCCCCATCAGCGCCAGCAGTGCCTGTGGCGGATAAGGTTTGCCAAAGGCTTCATTGAGGCCGGCAAACGCCGCAACCACAGAGCTCGCGCTGGATCCCAGTCCACTGCCAACCGGCAGATTTTTCTCCAGATGCAGCGCCACACCCGACTTTATCCCCTGAGCCTTTAAGAAGAACTCGGCGCACTGCCAAACGATGTTTTGTCTTGGCTCTGCCGGTAATTTGTCAGCCCAGGCCCCCCCGACTGTCAGCGTCAGACCATCATCCAGGTGGGTGACAGACACACAATCCCCCAGACGCGAGCCATCAACCGGTGCCAACGCGGCCCCCAGCAAATCAAAACCAACACTCACATTTCCCATAGACGCGGGAGCATATACAGTAACAGTCATTGGCCCACCTCCCGGTTCCAGTTCAGGGTTCTGAGAACATCGGCAAAGACTCCGGCAGCAGTGACCTCCGTGCCGGCGCCATAACCTCGAAGGACAAACGGAATAGGTTGGTAATAACGGCTGTAGAACGCCAGCGCATTCTCACCACCTTTGACACTGAATAAGGGATCGTGTTTATCGACGGCGGCAATAACCACTCTGCCGCCCTGCTCATCAATTTGGCCCACATAGCGCAGAACCTTGCCTTCGGCAGCAGCTTTCGCCACGAGTTTCGCCATCCAGGCATCCGCCTGAGGCAAATCAGTCATGAAGCTGTCGACATCACCACTGTCATCGAAATCCGGTGGCAAAACAGACTGCACCTGAATGTCGGCCAGCTCCAGCTGCATGCCTGCTTCCCGGGCCAGGATCAGCACTTTCCGGGCAACATCCATGCCACTCAAATCATCCCGGGGATCCGGCTCAGTAAAGCATTTTTCGCGGGCGATAGCGGTCGCCTCTGACAGGCTCATGCCTTCATCCAGCTTGCCAAAAATGAAAGACAACGATCCGGACAGAATACCGCTGAACCGCTGCAACCGATCGCCCGACATCAACAGCTTTTTGAGATTGTCTATGACAGGTAAGCCAGCGCCCACTGTGGTCTCATACAAAAACTGACGGCGGTGCTCCAGTGCCGACTGTCGCAGCTGGCGGTAAAAACCATACTCACGGGTATTGGCCTTCTTATTGGGAGTAACCACGTGTAATCCTGCTTTCAGCATCTCAGGATAACGTCCCGCGACCTCTTCGCTGGAAGTGCAATCCACCAGTACGGGATTAAGCAATTGCTGCTCCCGGGCAAACGACACCATGGCATCCAGATTGGCAGACAGCTGACTCTGTGCCAACTCGTCACGCCAGCTCTCCAGCGCAATACCTTCGGCGCGAAGCAGCATCTGTCTGGAATTGAGAATGCCGCATACCCGCACGCTGATGTGCTCCGCTTTTAGTGCTTCCTGTTGCTGACGTATCTGCTCCAGTAACCCGGCACCCACATTGCCACAGCCCACCAAAAATACGTCCAGGTAATGCTGCACATCGAAAAACTTCTGGTGACAGGCGCGGATCGCCTGAGGCACCTTGCGCTGCAGCACCACGGCAGAAATAGAGCGTTCAGACGAGCCCTGTGCCAGCGCGATAATATTGACACCAGCCTGCGCCAACGCCTGAAAGAAACCGGCCGCCACGCCTTTGTGGGTGCGCATGCCATCACCAATCAGTGACACTATCGCCAGCTGATGCTGCTGCGCCAACGGCTCCAGCAACTCGGACTTCAGCTCCAGTTCAAACTCCAGCTCCAGCGATTGCTTCACCCTGCCAGCGTCACTGGTCGCGACACAGAAGCTGATGCTGTATTCAGACGAGCTCTGGGTGATGAGTGAAACCGAAACGCCGATACGGGCAATGGCGCCAAGCACCCGGCTGGCCATCCCCACCATCCCCTTCATGCCTGGGCCGGATACATCAAACATGGTCTGGTTATCCAGATTGGAAATGGCTTTTACCTGCAGTCCGGTTTGATCCGGATCACTGGACACCAATGTGCCCGGCGCGTCGGGATTCATGGTGTTTTTGATATAACAGGGAATGTGATACTGGGCGATGGGAGAGATCGTTTTCGGGTGCAACACCTTTGCCCCAAAATAGGACAGCTCCATGGCTTCCTGATAGCTGAGCTGTGACAGCAGCTTGGCGTCCTGCACCAAACGGGGATCGGTATTGTAAACCCCATCAACATCGGTCCAGATTTCACAGGCGCTGGCATCGATACAGGCCGCGAGTACAGCTGCAGAATAGTCAGAGCCGTTACGACCCAGACAAAGCGGGTTACCGTCACCATCACCGGCGGTAAATCCAGGCATGACCCACACACTGCCATCTTGCAGCGATAAATTGGCAAAAGCGGGTTTGCTGGCATGAATATCCACCATTGCCTCTTTGGCATTGCCGACACCAGCCAGCAATTGACAGGGGTCGATCAGTCCGCCATCCAGCTGACGCTGAGCCATCAACGCCAGCATCAGTGCCGCCGACATGGATTCACCGGCTGTCACGATGCGGGCATACACGGCATCAGGACAGGCTCCCAATAAACTGATACCGCTAAGCAAATTGCGCCAGCGGGTGACCTGGGCAGCCAATTGATGTTGCAGCGTTTCAAAGCCTTCGAGGTCAATCGCCTTATCCTGCAGGGCGCCGGCAAACAGTCCGCTGAACAGAGATTCAACCCGGGCCAGAGCCACCGCATATTCCTGCGTACTTTGGGCAAGTTCCACCAATTCTACCAACGCATTGGTCACGGTGGCGGGAGCCGACAACACCAATGCCACGCCTTCAGATTGCGCCTGCTCCGCAGCCAGTTGGGCAACGGCGCTAAAGCGCTCCCAATTGGCCAGAGAGGTGCCACCAAACTTCATCACTTTCATTACTATCTCCCTATCCCACTCTGTCCAAAGTCACCAGCCCAAACAAAAAGGCCCGCTCCTTTGGGGGAGCGGGCCTGTATTTGATTTGTTGATTTCAGGGTGTTGTCAGCCCGCCCCCACTATGGTGATAGTGGTGGTTGTAATGGTGGTAATTACAACAACTGGCAGATTGAACATAACGGTAAATTTCACGCCCTGATAAAAAGTGATTACAGCATTGCTTGAAAGCTATTGTGCTGTCAACCCCCTAAAATGGATAAAACTTCACAAAAAGATAACCAGCGTAAAAATCACCAATCTGTTGCCATTTTTCGACAACTACAACACCTGATTTCCGGCAACGCCCGGGTAAAACAGCTTTTACGCTTACGTTAACAAACATCTCAATCCAATGATTTAATCTATAATATTCAATTCGATAGCTATCATATAATTTTAGAAAATGTCAAAAATAGGCGCTGACGTGAATTTTACTCATCATCAGTTGTTTGAACTTAAAAATACCACTTCTCAACATAGATGCCTCAATCTCAGTGACATATTCCAACTATCCTGAAGCGTGCAGCAACGCGCAGAAGTGTCGGGTTTCCATCGCCATTCCCCGAAAACCGGAGTATGATGCCGCCCAAAGTCAGATTGGAGGCATTATGAAAATCTCTCAACATACAGTTCCAAGCATTCACTATCGCCTGAGCAACCAACAGGGTGAAGTGCTGGAAAGCTCTTTTGATATGCAACCTATGGTTTACCTGCACGGTGCCAACAACCTGATCCCAGGTCTGGAAAAAGCACTGGAAGGCAAGGCTGTAGGTGAAGTCGTTGATGTAACCGTTGATGCTGAAGACGCCTACGGTCCATATCACGATGGTCTGCGTCAGGAAGTTCCACTGAGTGCCTTTGGTGATATCGAAGACATCGTTCCTGGCATGCGCTTCATTGCCGAAACTGAAATGGGCCAGCGTCCAGTTCAGGTTACTGAAGTCAAAGATGATACCGTTGTCGTTGATGGCAACCATCCTCTGGCCGGTCAGGCGCTGGTATTCCATGTTGAAATCATGGATATTCGCGAAGCAACCGAAGAAGAAATTGCCCATGGTCATATCCACGCTCACGGCGGCTGTGGCAGTCATGGCGGTTGCTGTGGCGGCGAAGGTGACGAAGGTTGCTGCAGCTCTGATGAACAGGGTGGTTGTGGCAGCGGCGGTTGTGGTTGTCACTAATCCGATATATAAAAAAACGCGCCCGAAGGCGCGTTTTTTTAGGCCTTATCAGGCAGAATCAACATCCTGATCTCGTCACGCCGCTCGGCAGACATATGCTTGAGGTAATTGGAACAACGGGTAATAGTGGCGATACTGATTTCATATTCAGAAGCAATCTGTCGCTGGCTCAACTTGCCATCCAGCAACAACTGAAATACTTTCAGTCGGCTGGCCACAGCACTGCGTTCCTCTTCCGTCAGCAACAGATGAAACAGACACTCCAATTCATCAAACTGGCTGTGATTCAGTATTTTTTCCAGGACCAGATCCCAACTTGCTCGCATGCAACGCCCCGCAGTCTCACTTTAAACGCAGACAGTGTATCGATTTAACGGCAAATCGCCAATTGGCCGGGTCACATTCGGTCAATCGTGCAGCAATCAGCTCAACCTATGCCCACAAACTTGTCACGTTATAAACATCTTCTGACAAAAATCCATATTGAACATCACATTACCGCAGGTAATATTGACACCGAAAGTCACAAATAACCCAATAAATGTGAGAATAACAATGAAAAAAATCCTGTTAACAGCGCTGGTCGCCGCCTCATTCAGTTCGGCTGTCATGGCAGACAACTTCAAAAATACCGAAGATGCCATTGAATACCGTCAGGATGTATTCGGCGTCATTGCCCACAATTTTGGCGACATGGGCGCCATGATGAAAGGAAAGAAACCTTTTGATGCCGCGGTATTCGAAATGCGAGCACAGAATGTCGCCGCATTGTCCAAATTGCCACTGGAAGGCTTCGTACCGGGCAGTGATAAAGGTGACACCGATGCCAAAAGCAATATCTGGAGCGATAAAGCCGAGTTTGACAGCAAGATGAAGCAGTTCCAGGTGGATGCCGCCAATCTGGCGAAAGTGGCGGCAACAGGCAACGAAGCGGACATCAAACAAGCCTTCGGAGCTACCGCCAAAAACTGTAAAGCCTGTCACGACACATTCAAAAAAGACTGATGCTCAAACCTGCTGATGTTTGCCTTAGACGGTAAATGGCGGCAGACATTAAAAACGCCGGCATCAGCCGGCGTTTTCACCTATCACTGCTGACGCCTGCTAAAGCGCACTGTAAACGGGCCAAATCAGAAAGTATCCTGATACCCCGCCAATACCGGCCACCAATACCCAGGCAAGCCAGGCCGGACTGAAACGCGCTGATTGGCTGACAATATCTCTTCTGCTGCCACTCAACATTGGCTTTAGCAATGAGTCGCCCTTTATCAGGTGAATGGCAACAGCCAGCAGATGCAGTGCAATCAAAAACAGCAGCCAGTTGACATTCTGCTTGTGCAGCCAGGTCATCCAATCTGCCACATCGGTGCTGACGTAACTATACAAGGGGCCCTCGACAAACACCTCGTCCGTGGCAAACAGCCCGGTGACAAACTGAACGGTCAGTGTCAGCAGCAATATTATCACCATATAACCGCCCAGAGGATTATGTCCAAAATGCGGTTTAATGCCGTTTTCGGGAAGAGTGGCTGCGTATTGCAGCACATCCTTTGGCGTTTGCAGAAAATGCGAGAACCTGGCGGTATCACTGCCAATCAGTCCCCATACAATTCTGAACATCAGCAGACTCCCCAGGCCAAAGCCGAGGATCATGTGCCACTCCATCTCTCCTTCACTGGCAGTCCACCACAGTCCACCGAGCAAACTGACCAAAGACCAGTGAAACAGCCGAATGGGCAGATCCCATACCTTCACACGTTTGTTCATTGCTATTCCCTTAAACATCAACATATGCAACGGCATTCTAATCAAGGTGGGGCGGAAATCTAACGAAATTTACCGATGGAGACGGCGTAAGATGGCTAAAAAATGCTGTTTGAGAGGATGAGTGGCGAGTGCCGGAAGAGTTATCTCATCGAATATGGCCTGTCCACATCGGGATTTCAAGCATATTTGGACGAATTTAGGCAAAACATGCGCAACTGCCCAAATACTCTGCAAACAGCTGCGATTAAGCAAGAAAACGTGATTTTGCGCACGACTTTCACTTTGGATATTGCTAGTCTGAATTCAGGGAAACAACAGAAGGTTCTAAATATGTTAAAAATTACCAGTAAGCACCTTGAAGTCACTGCTCCCATTCGCGAACGCGTTGAAAGTCGTTTGGCTAAGTTGGAGCGCTACGACATCCAGTTGATTAACCCACATGTTATTATCAGTGAAGAAAAACCCCTGTTTAAGATCGAGGCCACGGTAAAAGTGCCGCAGGGAGAGTTGTTTGCCCAAGCCAAACATGAAAATCTGTACAATGCCATCAATGCCATGGGCCAGAAACTGGAGAAACAGTTAAATCGCCTCGCCCACAAAGATGAAGCCAAACGCTATACCGGAAAGCTGCCTGACGATGAAATAACGGAGGATGAGGCAGAGCTTGAGGAATACGTTGCCTGAGCAGACTGAACCACATCAAAGCACGCCCGGCGGCGTGCTTTTTTGATCCTGTAATACAAGGATTTTTTGATTGACAGCAACGCCCCCTGTCCTTACCTTCTAACTCATGAACCGAAATACAGCACACTTTTTTATTTTCTTTTTTACACCCCAAACTCCGGAGGCGGCTTAAGGGTGTCCAAAAGAAAATAAAAGTCAGCCTCCCATCAGGGGGGCTTTTTTATGTCAAATTCAGAGGTAAACATGGATAAACCACCTGCGCTCACAGACATTCGCAATGCCATCAGTGCTATCGACAAAGACATGCTGGCACTGTTGGCACGGCGTAAAGACCTGGCGCTGGATGTCGCCCGCAGCAAAGAAGTTGATGTTCGTCCCATCAGAGATACCCAGCGGGAAAAAGAATTGTTGGCCAGACTGGTCAAACAGGGACGTGAGCAAGGACTGGATGCACACTTTGTACTGACTCTTTATCAAACCATTATTGAAGATTCAGTACTGAGTCAACAGGCATTCCTGCAGGGTCGGGCTAATCCGGAAGCACATAAACAGCAATATTGCATCGCCTATCTGGGTGCCCGCGGCTCGTACTCTCACCTGGCCGCAACCCGTTATTGTCAGCGCCGCACGTTTGAAATGCTGGATCTGGGCTGTCAGAGTTTTGATGAAATTATTCAGTCAGTCGAAAGTGGCCATGCTGACTATGGATTTTTACCGATTGAAAATACCTCATCGGGCTCGATCAACGAAGTCTACGATCTGCTGCAACATACCAGTCTCGCCATTGTAGGAGAAACCACTATCGAGGTTGGGCACTGTCTGCTGGCCAAGCCAGGAACCCGACTGGAGGATGTAACAACGTTATTTGCTCATCCGCAGCCCATCAGTCAATGCAGCCGTTATTTAAGTCAGCACAAAGGCTTCCAACTCGAATACTGTGCCTCCAGCGCTGATGCCATGGACCGCATCATGCAAAGTGAGCGCACTGATATTGCCGCTATCGGCAGTGCTCAGGGTGGAGAATACTATGGTCTGGAGGTACTTCAGCCAAATCTGGCCAATCAGAAAGTCAACCAGAGCCGCTTTATCGTCGTAGCCCGTAAGGCCATTGCCGTGCCAGAGCAACTGCCGGCAAAGACCACGCTGATCATGGCCACAGGCCATAAACCAGGGGCGTTGGTGGATGCTCTGCTGGTATTGAAAAAACACAGACTCAATATGAGCAAACTGGAATCCCGGCCGATTCCGGGTACGCCGTGGGAAGAGATGTTCTATCTGGACATCGAAGCCAATCTGGCCTGCGATGCCATGAAAGCCGCCCTGAAAGAGCTGGCGGAATTGACCCGTTTTATCAAAGTGCTCGGCTGTTATCCCTGCGAGACGGTAGAGCCTACCCAGCTCAGCCAACAACAACTGATGATCGAACCTGATACCTCCAGGGCGGCTTTCCCGTTAGAAACCACCACAGAGTTAAAGGTCAGGCAATTTGTCCTCGGTCAGGGGCATTTGGGGTTACTGGCTGCGTTGCCGGCAATCAATATCAGTAATCCAGAAGGACTGGCAAAGTCACTGAAAGAACAGGGATTTCAGGGGGTAATCATTAATCGTTCCGGCGAGCAGGAAGCAGCAGTCTTACAACAGGCCCTGACAAAATTTGATCTGTGCTGCGTCGCCGATGTTAGCCTTGGAGCCTCCCTGAATGGCACATCAACACCGGATCTGTGGTACGTATCAGCAGACAATATGTACAATACTTCCCTGCTCGAGCAAATAGGAACGCTACCGGTTCCGGTAATTCTCGAGCGCCACCCGGAGGCCGATATCAGCGCGCTGCAGCAAGCGATTGGTGCACTGACAGATAGTGGTAATCGTCAGATCATCATTTGTGAAGCAGGTTTCGAAACCCGCAGCGGTAAGCGCGTGATTGATGTTCTCCACTGCGACGCCATTAAGCAGGCAACCGGACTGCCTGTTATGCTGAAAACTGACAATCCAGTGGCTGCGGCACTGACCAAAGGAGTCGATGGATTGCTGCTGAACATTGCTGTTGATAGAGACTATCGGGAGCAACTGCGAGCACTGTACCGCTGACAGATAGTTCTGCCTAACGGAAATGGAATGTGAGCTGACAGCGATTTCGCTGGTTCATCGGGTGACAAGCTATCTTCGTGATGACAGGTCACAAGCATCAAAAAAGGAACCCTGAGGTTCCTTTTTTACTATTGTTGGCTTCGACTATGGCATTTCCAGCCCATCAACCAATCGCAACCACCCTTTGATAATCCGGTTAACAAACCAGAGGACTGCCAGAGTTATCACCGTCATGGCAAGCCACGCCTGAGGTAACAGCCAGGCTAGGATCCCGGCGCTCATAAAACCCAACATTGACCAACGTTGCCAGCGAAGGTGACTGCCAAGTAAACTCCCCCCTGAACGTTGAGACAGATTTATCACCAGCGCCAGCAGCACAGGTAATCCCGCCAACGCAAACGCCGACATCAATCCATACAGGAGGTGCGCAGGAGTCACATCTTCAGGTAGTGCATTTTCTGTTGTGCTGAATGCCATCCGGCCTCCAAATCTCACCTAAATAAAGATTCTGGTAAACCTTGGATTGGGTACCAAGTTCCTTTAACAATACGATTGAGACCGGAATTAAGCAACATCAGCACCCAAAAACCGTCATATCAGGGCAGCGCCAGCTCCACGTCTGAATGGAGTGTCGAAGCACAGGCCAGCACAATACCGGCATCCACCTCCTGCTCACTAAGCGTCGCATGACTGCTGCTTCTGACCTCGCCTTTAACGACCTTACAGCGACAAGCCCCACAAACACCTGAGCGGCAGGCACTGATGATAGGAAGCGCTAAATCTTCAGCAGCGTCAAGCACCGTGCTGCCTGATTCAACCTCAACTTTAGTGTCTCCCCAGCTTACCGTCACATCAGTGGTAGCTGCTGATGACTCTTGAGGTGTGGATGTGACCGGCGAAAAACTTTCCTGATGAAACTTGTGCATATCAAAGCCAGCATCATCCAATATACTTTGCACTGATTGCATATAACCTTCAGGACCGCAGACGAAAACCTCCCGCTCCAGCACATCAGGTACCAGATCATGCAGTTTTTGCCAGTCCAGTCGCCCATCCATGCACGTCACCCCGGCAGCCGTCAGGGATGAGCACTGCTGTTCAGTCAGCTGTTCCAGCACCAAGGCCAGGCGAAAAGATGGTTTACCGGCGGCCATTTTCAGCAACCGTTTTTTGAAGATAATGTCACTGTCAGAGCGCGCGCTGTGCACAAACGCGATATCACGAGCCAATCGGGTATCAGCAACAAAGGCAGACATGGACATCATGGGCGTAATGCCACTGCCTGCACTTAAAAACAGATACCTGTCAGCATCAAAGTCCGCCAGATTAAAGCTCCCGGCAGGCGGTAATGCCCTGAGTTCATCGCCAATATTGAATTCATCAACCAGATAACCGGATACCCGGCCACCGTCAACTTTCTTGATGGTGACCTCCAGACTGCTGGGACGTGTGGGGGAAGAGCTAATGGTGTAACTGCGCCAGATGCACTCGCTACCCACCGGGACCCCAAGGGTCACAAATTGTCCGGGTTTAAATCGAAAATTCAGGGGCATCTTTGCCTGCAACACCAGCGTGACCGCATCATGGGTTTCCTGGCGCTTATCCCGGCACACCAGTCTTTGCTCACCTTCACGCCACACAGGGGCATCCATCCATGACTGCACATCCGGCGTGGCAAGTGCTTTAGGCTGCTGCATCGCGGCTAGGGAAGCCGCAAAAGAAGATGATGTGAATGGATTCATAACTCAACTCTCCACAAAGGAAAAAGCGCTCGAATGAGCGCTTCGGGGCGAACATAACAATCAGGCGGTCTTCAGAATAGCAGCCAGATCTGACTCAACGTCTGTGGTCCCTTTAAGACCAAATTGCTGCTCAAGTATCTTAAGTAGATTGTCGGTCAGGAATGCCGGGGCGGTCGGACCTGTACGGATATTTTTAACTCCCAGTGACAACAGCGTCAGCAGGATCACTATCGCTTTTTGCTCAAACCAGGACAGCACCAGACTCAGGGGCAATTCGTTGATGTCGCACTCAAACACTTCCGTCAACGCCAGCGCCAGCTGGATCGCACTGTAGGCATCATTGCACTGGCCGATATCCAGCAATCTTGGAATGCCGTTAATGTCGCCAAATTCCAGCTTGTTGAATTTGTATTTACCACAGCCCAGCGTCAGGATCAGGCTGTCCTGCGGCACGGCGCGGGCCAGATCGGTAAAGTAACTGCGCTGCGCCTTGTCGCCGTCACATCCACCAATCAGGAAGAAGTGTTTGATATTGCCGGCTTTGACCTGCTCGACAACAGCGGGAGCCGCCTGCATCAAGGCATTGCGGGCAAAACCAATGGTGATCATATGAGGGATTTCGTCGTAGGGGAATCCATCCAGGCTCATCGCCTTATCAATCACAGATGAAAAATCGTCCCCTTCCAGATGAGTCACTCCAGGCCAACCAACAATGCTGCGGGTGAAAATCCGGTCAGCATACTGACCCACATTGGGATCAATAATACAGTTCGAGGTCATCACAATCGCACCGGGGAAAGTGGCAAATTCCTGCTGCTGATTTTGCCAGGCGCTGCCATAGTTACCAACAAGATGCGGATACTTCTTGAGCTCCGGATAAGCCAGTGCGGGCAGCATCTCACCATGGGTGTATACATTGATGCCCTTGCCTTCAGTTTGCTGGAGGATAAGCTCAAGATCTTTCATATCATGACCGGACACCAGAATCGCTTTACCCTTCACGGCTTTGGTATTGACCTGAGTGGGCTCCGGATGACCAAAGGCATCGGTTTCTCCCCTATCCAGCATGGTCATGATTTGGTAGTTCAGCTGACCGATCGCCATGGCGGTATCAAACAAGGCACCGGCATCAGCACTGTCAGTGGCGAGAAACGCCATCAAACGATGAAACTCGGCCGCTACGTCAGCATCAGTTTGATCCAGAACACGGGCGTGCTCCATGTAAGCAGCCGCGCCTTTCAGACCGTATAAACACAGCAGACGAAGCCCCATGATATCTTCATGTACCTCGGCGGCGCCCCGATTAGGTGCAGCCACAGCCGCCTGATTGAGAACTTCAGCCTTGCTGGTACCCAGCACCATGGAAGCGCTCAATGGCAAGTCAGTCTCAGCGCCCTCGCCCGCAGCTTGCAAATAGGCAGCTTTCAATCGGTCACGGTATATCTGTGCCTGGTTGGTGTAGGCCAGAATACGCTCATCATCGAAGTTTACGTTGGTCAGGGTCGCGAAAAATGCCTTCGGAACGAACGCATCAATTTCGGCATCGACAATGCCAAATTCACGCGCTTTGAGCGCGTAAAAAGAGACACCCTGCAGCATATAAATAAGTACATCCTGCAGATCTGAGGTGGCTGCCAGTTTACCGCACATCCCCTGAGAATATACACAACCGGCACCGGTTGGGGTTCTTACTGTTTGTTCACACTGAATACAAAACATCACAAAGCTCCTCTTTACATGCTTTTTATTTGCATGTTTTAAGAGAGCTTAATGCTGAGACGAACAGAACCCAAATTAAAGATTCAATTTACATGCTAGTTTAAGATCTGAGTCACAGATATGCGATCATTCATCAGGAAAAACAGCCTCTGATGGAGGCTGTATGTGTTGAGATTTGTGTCTGACTGCCGTATCTCGGCCTAACTGTGTGCGGGCTTCATATCATTGACTGACTGCAGCATCGCCCTACTCTCGTTACGAAATTGCGGTGCAAAATCACCAAACCATTGAGAAACTTCTGAAAACCATTGTTTAAAAGTTTCCCTGTCCCCCCGTTTAAGCAACTCCAGCGCCTGACGATAATTGTCCAGATAGTCACCGATCGCCTGTTGGCTGTGATCCTGCGCGAAGATAATATCAGCATAAAGCTCAGGACTCTGAGCGAATAGACGCCCGACCATGGCAAGCTCCAGCCGATAGATAGGCGAGCTGAATTGCAACAGCGATGCGATATCAGCCTCTTCCCTGCATAAATTGAGGCCGTACACAAAGGTTGAAAAGTGGCGCATGGCCTGTACCAGTTGCATCGCCTCATCGTGTTTCTCAGCCTCGGCCTCAACCAGTCTTGCGCCCCAAATGCCAATTTGATCGAGTAGCCACTGACATTGTTCCGGAGCCCGCCCCTGACAGACCACGACAACCTGTTTTGCCAGACTTCCCACATCAGGTCCAAACATAGGATGCAATCCAATAACCGGCCCTTTGTGAGTCTCGAGCATCGCTTTGAGTGGTGCCGCTTTGATGGAGGTTAAATCCGCAAGCACACAATGCTCTGGAAGTCCTGCCAGCTTCTGGCGAATGACTTCGCAGGTAATGCTAATAGGCACACTCACCAAAACCAATCCGGCACCATCTAGAATGGCATCGGCCTCAGCCCAGTCATCTTTGTCCAGTGACCTGACCTGATATCCTGACAATGACAGCATCTGAGCGAATAACTTCCCCAGCGCACCATTGCCGCCAATGATAACCACGGGGCCCAGATCGGGCTTAACCTGCTTAAAGCCCATATCCTTTTCATTGAGATAGGATTCGCGCATCAATCGCCGCAGAATATCTTCAATCAACTGTGGCGGGATCCCCATATCAGAGGCTTCTGCACGTCTTTTGGCCAACATATTGGCTTCCCGGGCCGGCGCATAGATGGGCAATCCGGCACCGTGCTTCACTACTCCGACCCGGGCAACTAAATCCAATCGTTTACGGATCAAATCCAGCAACTGCTGATCGACCTCATCAATCTTGTCCCTCAGCGCTTCCAGCGCCTGCGTGGTCTGCTCACTCATACTGCTAAAGTCCTGTTACTCATTGGCCGCCCTGAGCATAGCAAAACGCCCGGGTAAAATAGAACTGAGTTGTGCAGCCCCGTCTCGCAACACACTCTCGGTTGCAGGCCAGTCAATACAGGCATCGGTAACCGACACACCATATTTCAATTGTGAATAGGGCAAAGACGAGGATTGGTTGCCCTCATTCAGGTGGCTCTCCAACATAATGCCGATAATGGAGGTGTTTCCCCGCACTATTTGCCCAAACACATCCTGACACACCAAAGGTTGCCGTCTGTGGTCCTTATTAGAGTTGCCATGGCTACAATCCACCACCAAACGGGCATTCAGCCCCGCCTGATGCAGACGCTGCTCACACTGACGGATGCTCTGTGCATCATAGTTGGGTTGCTCACCACCACGCAGAATGACGTGTCCGTCAGGGTTGCCATTGGTTTGCAGCAGCGCGACCTGACCGGCCTGATTGATCCCCATAAAACGGTGCGAACTGGCTGCGGCCTGCAGGGCGTTGATGGCGACATCCAGCTTGCCATCGGTGCCATTTTTGAAGCCTACCGGCATGGACAGGCCTGAAGCCATCTCCCTGTGAGTCTGAGATTCAGTCGTGCGTGCGCCAATGGCAGACCAGGTCACCAGCTCTGACAAATATTGTGGACTGATCGGATCAAGTGCTTCGGTGGCCACTGGCAATTCCAGCTCTGCCAGATACAGCATCAGATCCCGTGCCAGATGCAAGCCCTTTTCGACATCAAAGGAGCCGTCCATATCCGGGTCATTAATAAGTCCCTTCCAGCCGACAGTCGTTCTGGGTTTTTCAAAATAGACACGCATCAGTATGAAAAACTGGTCCTGTAACTCATCATGCAGTTTTTTTAGCTTGTGGGCATATTCTTTAGCGGCATCAAGGTCATGAATTGAACATGGGCCGGCAACCACCAGGATCCGGTTATCCCTTTTATGCACTATGTCTGACACAGTTTTTCTGGAACGCAGCACAAACTGCCTGGCATGCTCTGATAAGGGCAAAGCGCTTTTCAACTCTGTGGGAGTAATCAACACATTTTCTGCGGTGATATGTACGTTTTCTATCTGTTCCTGACCCATACTAACTTCCTGCTACGACCTGACTACTGATAATTTATGACATTGCCCGCAACACCGTAATGCTACACCATTACACAATGCCTGAGTTGTTTGGGTTACTCAAGTGTTATTTTACTTTTGACAGAAATGGATCATTGCCTCCGGGCTATGAATGCACAGAGCCAGTTTGGTGAGCTGACACAATAGGCGATAGCTATTGAAACGATGGAACCTGGTCCTGGAACAGATTACTTGCATCCCAACGCATTACCGATGACGAAATGAAGCGATACAGAGAAAGCAAACCGAAACGCAGGCGGACAAACACAGTGACTGTAGCAGTATCAGGCCAATTCCCTCACATTAGCCGGGATTTGCAAATTCAATGCCCGAAGAAAGCGCTGTCCCGGATTTCACAGAGAAAAAATACCGGAATATTGCCCAAACAAAAACCCGCCACAAGGGCGGGTCTTCGTGCGAACACTTAACGTCTTTGTTGTACTGCGAACTAAGTAATTACTTAGCCAGCTTCTCACGGATACGTGCAGACTTACCTGAACGCTCACGCAGATAGTACAGCTTGGCGCGACGAACGCGACCACGACGCTTCACTTCAATGCTGGCGATCAGTGGGCTGTGAGTCTGGAAAGTACGCTCAACGCCTTCGCCATTAGAGATCTTACGAACGGTGAAACCAGAGTGCAGACCGCGGTTACGCTTGGCAATTACTACACCTTCGAACGCCTGCAGACGCTCTTTTTCACCTTCTTTAACACGTACCTGTACAACTACGGTATCACCAGCGCCGAACTCTGGTACGTCTTTTTTCATTTGCTCATCGTTGAGCATCTTGATGATGTTGTTCATAAACACTCCATCCTAGTAATAACTGAGCTACGACTGGATCAACGGTCCGTTTCATCAACGAACTGAGCCAACAGTCTCTTTTGTTCGTCAGTCAGAGCTAGATTTTCAAATAATTCCGGTCGTCTGAGGAAAGTCCTACCAAGGCTTTGCTTCAAACGCCAGCGTCTAATTTCTTCGTGGTTGCCGCTGAGCAACACTGCCGGAACGTCATACCCTTCAAGGCATTCAGGACGGGTATAGTGAGGGCAATCCAGTAAACCGTCAGAGAAGGAATCCTGCTCTGCACTAGCCTGTTTTCCCAGCACGCCGGGAACCAGTCTGGACACTGCATCGATAAGCGTCATTGCCGGTAATTCACCGCCCGAAAGCACGTAATCACCGATTGACCACTCTTCGTCCACTTCCGTCTGAATGATGCGTTCATCGATACCTTCGTAACGACCGCACACCAGGATCAGCTTCTGTGATGTTGCCAGCTCCTGAGCACCGCGCTGAGTCAGCTTGCGCCCCTGAGGAGACAGGTAAATCACTTTTGCCCCTTCGCCCGCTGCCGCTTTGGCAGCATGAATGGCATCTCGCAAGGGTTGCACCATCATCAGCATACCCGGTCCACCACCGTAAGGGCGATCATCAACCGTGTTATGTCTGTCATGGGTGAAATCACGGGGATTCCACGTTTGCAACTCCAGCAGACCGCTTTTAACGGCCCGACCCGTTACTCCGTAGTCGGTTATGGCACGAAACATTTCAGGAAAAAGGGTAACGACCCCTAACCACATGTGTTGTACCTCGACTTAAAAGTCCGGATCCCAATCCACTAAAATCTGTTTGGCCTCACGGTTCACCTCAAGGATGAACTGCTCGGTAACAAAGGGAATCATACGCTCCCCTTTGCCAAAGGCATCTTTGGCGTTGGCTTTGACCACCAGTACATCGTTGGAACCTGTTTCCAGGATCTGATCGACAGTACCCATGTTGTAGCCTTTGGTGTTAACCACCTCACAACCGATAAGGTCGCGCCAGTAGAACTCATCTTCCGGCAGGTTTTCCATCTGCTCGGGCAGGATGGCAATCTCACAATTTGTCAGTGCCTGTGCCTGCTCCCGGGTAGTGATGCCTTCGAGCTCAGCCACTACGGCTTTGCCACCATGAATGCGCCACTGGGAAACCTTAACCTCACGCCATTTCCCCTGTTCAAACAGCAACCAGGGAGAATAGTCAAAAATACCTTCCATCGATTCGGTATAAGCGGTGATCTTCATCCAACCTTTTACACCGTAGCATGCGCCGATTTTGCCCAGTACTATCGGTTGTTGTTGGTTACTGCTCATCAAGCTATACCTTTACGCAATCAAGCAGCTGCTTTACGAGCGTCTTTGATCAGTTTTGCTACGCGATCGGTAGTGCCGGCGCCGTTGGCAACCCAGTGCTCAACACGGTCCAGGTCCAGACGCAGAGTCTCTTCCTGACCACGAGCCAGAGGGTTGAAGAAACCGATACGCTCGATGAAACGACCGTCACGGGCGTTGCGGCTGTCAGCAACTACGATGTTGTAAAAAGGACGCTTTTTAGCGCCACCACGAGCTAAACGAATGGTAACCATGCGTTAGTAATCCTCTAATGATTTGCTTGAAGCAAAAATAAAAACTGGAACCCCGTGTTCGCGAAGAGTCCCAGCAAAGAAAGCCGGAAGATTTTACCTGACTTTTCAGCTAATGCAACCGCCGCGCTCGAAATTTACTCCGGCAGCACGGGGCTTTTTAAACAACGAGTCAGGCAGACAGGTCCGACACCTGCCAATGGCACTGCGCACAGGGCAGCACCGGTTATTCGATTAACGCCCCGGGAACTTCATGCCCGGTGGCATCATGCCTTTCATACCGCGCATCATCTTCTGCATGCCACCCTTGCCAGACATCTTTTTCATCATCTTCTGCATCTGGGTGAACTGCTTGAGCAAACGGTTAACGTCCTGAATTTGGGTACCGGAACCCGCCGCAATACGGCGCTTACGGGAGCCTTTGATGATATCAGGGTTGCGACGCTCTGCCGGAGTCATGGAGTTGATAATGGCTTCCATCTGGCCGGTCAGTTTACCGTTTTGCACCTGCGCCAGGGCTTCTGGTGGCAGCTGGCCAACACCCGGCAGCTTTTCCAGCATACCCATCATGCCGCCCATGTTTTTCATCTGCTGCAGCTGATCGCGGAAGTCTTCCAAATCGAATCCGCCACCGGATTTGACCTTGGACGCCAGCTTCATCGCCTTGTCTTTATCGACGCCACGCTCAACCTGCTCGATCAGGGAAAGCACATCACCCATGCCCAGGATTCGGGAGGCAACACGGTCTGGATGGAATGGTTCCAGCGCATCGGTCTTTTCACCCACACCCAGAAACTTGATTGGCTTACCGGTAATATGGCGGATAGACAGCGCGGCACCACCACGGGCATCACCATCGACCTTGGTCAGCACCACGCCGGTCAGCGGCAGTGCTTCATTGAACGCCTTGGCGGTGTTAGCTGCGTCCTGACCTGTCATGGCGTCCACCACAAACAGGGTTTCGACCGGATTCACCGCAGCATGCAATGCCTTGATCTCATCCATCATACCTTCATCAACATGCAGGCGACCGGCGGTATCCAGGATGACAACATCGATAAATTTCAGCTTGGCATGTGCCATGGCCGCATTAGCGATATCAATCGGCTTTTGGCTGACATCGGATGGGAAGAACTCAACATTCACTTCGCCAGCCAGAGTTTCCAGCTGTTTGATCGCGGCGGGACGGTATACGTCAGCACTGACCACCAGCACAGATTTCTTCTGGCGCTCTTTGAGGAACTTGGCCAGTTTGGCTACAGAGGTGGTTTTACCGGCACCCTGCAGACCTGCCATCATAATCACTGCAGGGGGCTGAGTCGCCAAATCCAGCGCTTCGTTGGATTCGCCCATGGCTTTTTCCAACTCGCTCTGCACAATCTTGATGAACACCTGGCCGGGACTCAGGCTTTTGGTAACTTCCTGGCCAACCGCACGCTCTTTGACGGCATTGACAAATTCCCGTACCACAGGCAGTGCAACATCTGCCTCCAGCAGTGCCATACGGACTTCGCGCAGGGTTTCTTTAATATTGTCTTCGGTTAAGCGACCACGACCGCTGATATTTTTCAGCGTCCGCGACAGTCTGTCAGTCAGGTTCTCAAACATCTTCCGGTGCAATACCTTGTCAGCATCTTCAATATTGGCCTGTATTATAGCGATGCCTGAGTATTTAGCTACTCCGGTAGCCTGCCGTGACCGCCACATTCGGGTCTGGGACGAAAAATATTGGCTAAGCGTCAGAAACTGCTTAAATTTGCCACTTGTATCACTGCCCAAAAGTCTGCGGCTCATGTTATTCTTGCCACATTAGTGTTCATTGCGTTTTTCAGGCTGCCCAGCCAAAACACAGACGATAGGTTATAACTCCATGGTTATCTATTCTGCTTCTGCCATGCTCTTTTACTGCATCGCCTTGGTGCTGGTGACCAGTCGCTTGTTCCATGCCGAAGGTCCCAATCGCACACTGGTTGCTGCATTTGCGTCGGTGGCAGTGCTGTTCCACGCTGTCGCCCTGTATCAGGCTATCAACACACCGGACGGCCAGAACTTCAGTCTGACCAATGTGATTTCATTGGTTAACTGGATTATCGCCCTGAGCTTCACCATCCTGATGTTCCGCCTCAAGGTCATGGTAGTGGTGCCTGTGGTATACGCCTGCTCGGTATTGTCAGTCGCTCTGCTGTGGCTGGTGCCGCCAAGGTTTATGTTGCACTTTGACCTGCACCCAGAAGTGTTGGTACATGTGGTGTTGTCACTGATGGCCTACAGTGCGCTGATGATCGCAGCACTTTATGCCATTCAACTGGCACTTATTCAGAATAAACTCAAGCAAAAGAAGTTAATGCTCAGCCCGGCAATCCCGCCGTTGCTGACCGTAGAGAAACAGCTTTATCACCTGGTGATTATCGGTGTGGCGCTGCTGAGTTTGTCACTGGCGACCGGTTTTATATTCCTGGATGACATGTTTGCGGAAGGCAAGGGCCATAAGGCTATTCTGTCGATGGTTGCTTGGGGCGTGTATGTCATGATGCTGCTGCAACACTATCGAGTTGGCTGCAAAATCCGCACTGCCGTCATCTATACCCTCACAGGTGCAACCCTGCTGTCGCTGGCCTATTTTGGTGCCCGCATCGTCAAAGAACTGATTATTCGCTGACGATACTTCGCGCCGGAGCGTTTCTCCGGCGCTGCTATTCCCCCTTTGGATGACTTGACACCCGTCATTTCTGCCAGTATTTAGTTAATCTCAGGCCATCGCATGGAGCGCCCTTTGTGGAAGACATACCCACAGGTATCCTTTTAATAAGCTTAGTCATTTTACTTATCATCTCCGCATACTTTTCCGGCTCAGAGACCGCCATGATGAGTCTCAACCGGTATCGTCTGCGGCATCTGGCCAATGAAGGACACCGTGGTGCCATGCGCTCCAGGCAATTGCTGGAGCGGCCGGACCGGCTGATTGGCCTGATCCTCATTGGCAACAACCTAGTGAATATTCTCGCCTCTTCAATTGCCACTATTTTGGGCTTGCGTTATTTCGGCGATGTCGGCGTGGCCATTGCCACCGGTGTTTTGACCCTGGTGGTATTGGTGTGCGCGGAGGTTACTCCAAAAACTATCGCCGCTTTGCATCCGGAGCGGATCGCTTTCCCATCCAGCGTACTGCTGCGCATTTTGCTGAAAATTCTTGGCCCGCTGGTGTCCATCACCAACTGGATTACTTCGCAATTTTTGAAATTATTGGGAGTAAACCATGCTACCGCCACCGATGCGTTGAGCCAGGAAGAGCTGCGCACCGTAGTGCATGAAGCGGGCGCCCTGATCCCGCAGAATCACCAGGAAATGTTACTGTCGGTACTGGATCTGGAAAAGGTCACAGTGGAAGACATTATGGTCCCCAGAGCTGAAATTTATGCCATCAACGTCAACGATGAATTCAAGGCCATTAACCGCCAGGTTATCCAGAGTCCACACACCCGGGTATTGGTTTATCGCGACAATATCGATGATGTGGTTGGCTTTATTCATCTGCGTGATGCGTTGCGGCTGCAATCCAAAAACCAGTTTTCCAAATCCTCATTGCTGCGGGCAGTAAAAGAGATCTACTTCGTGCCCGAAGGCACTCCCCTGAATGTTCAGCTGGCCAATTTCAAGCGCAATCGTGAACGTATCGGTCTGGTTGTGGATGAGTACGGTGATATTCAGGGACTGGTAACACTTGAAGATATCCTTGAAGAGATAGTCGGTGATTTCACCACCTCCATGACCCCGGCGCCCAGCGAAGAGATTATCCCGCAGCAGGATGGCAGTTATCTGGTGGATGCCAGTATCAATATCCGTGACATGAACAAAGAAATGAACTGGCTGTTTCCCATTGATGGTCCCAAGACATTAAATGGCTTGCTGCTGGAATATCTGGAAGAAATCCCCTGCGCCAGCACCAGTCTGCGGGTTGCAGGCTATCCGGTTGAGGTCGTTGAAGTCGCTGATAATATGATAAAAATGGTGCGCATTATGCCGGCTTTTTATCAACCGCCCAATGCGTGATATTCCTGTCAAACAACAAAGGCCATCAGTCACGATGGCCTTTTTAGTACTTATTTGTGCTACTTACCCTGCTTTGGCTGTCTCCAGCGCCATCCGCTTACGACGAGCAATCGGCGCGATTTCCTGCTCCAGTGATTTTTCCCATCCCAGCGCAAAATAGACCTCTGCCATCAAAAACAATGGGCCAATTAATAGCTGATTCAAATCATCAACAAAGGCGGGTTTGGCCTTCTCATACTGATGACCTATCAGCTGGAATATCCAGCCGACAACAAATACGCTGACAGCAATCCACAGCGCATGAGGTGAGGCCACCATAGCTTCAGAGGTGTAAAGCACCGGCAAAATGAAAACCACCATGCCGATTGCCAATCTGGCGTGCAGCCACAGGTAATACACCAGCACTATCAGAGTAAACACCATTGCCAAACTAACTTGACCTCCGGGCGTATCAAATCGCACCATACCCAGCAGCAGAAACAATGACCAAATGATCAACGGAATACCCACAAAGTGGGTTTTGATATTGGCCGGGTTCAGATGCACGCTTTTATATGAAGAAAGCTGCTCGACAACATCTTTCATAGCGGAGACTCCTGTCGTTAAAGGCTGAGATAGAAGCTAAGACAATCTATCGCCGTTCATATTTATCAAGTTGTGACTAACAAGTAAACAGACGTTCGACTCAAAATCCCGGCCATTAGCCAGCTTGAATTACACCTATTTTCGCGGTGCCTGAGTGATATTTCAGGTTCTGTATTCCGCCCGAAGAATTATGATATCCCATTGTTTATAAAGGAATAGAGATTCAATAGACATATAAACGTGAAAGAATCGACGCCCTCTCTATTGTTGCCCGCCTCCCGACTCCGTAAAACCAATGTTGCAAAAATGTTTATCGCAACTGATTCAGCAGCGAAACGCATTTTGGGAAGCAAGCAGCAGGCCTGCCCTTCCCCCGTCAAATCAATAACAAACCCCACAGACGGAAGAAAGGGAACATGATGAACAAGAAAAAAATTACCAGCGCGGTACAGGCAGTCATTCTGGGACTGTCACCGGCTATCGCTTTGGCCGCCGATGATGCCATTGAAGTATCCAGTATCGAAAGCAAGCAGCAAGTTGCAGGTCAGGCTGTAAAAGAAGAAAAAATCGAGAAGATTTCAGTCACAGGTTCACGTATTAAACGTGACAGCTTCTCGGTTGCCACGCCTCTGGCAACGCTGGACAAAGATGCCATCGAAGATGCCGGTATTGGTTCGCTGGCGGCCATCCTGGTCGATGAAATTCCACAGATTTCCGAAGGCACAAGTAACTCAAACTCCCAGTCAAGCGTGCAGAATACCGGTCTTTCCACCATTGATTTGCGTGATTTGGGAACCAACCGCACATTGACCCTGGTTGATGGTCGTCGCGTGGTATCCAACAGTTACTCGGGCAACTATGTCAGTCTGAGTACCATTCCCACCAGTTTCGTGGAAAAAGTGGAAATCATTACCGGTGGCGCCTCGGCAACCTACGGCTCTGATGCGGTAGCCGGGGTGGTGAACATTATCACCCAGCAGGATCAGGAAGGTTTCAGCTTCAACGTCCGTGGCGGTCGCACCGAGCAGGGCGGCGACGAGCTGGGTATCGATGCCGACTTCGGTACAACCTACGGCGATGGTGCCGGTTACCTGTTCTTTGCCACCTCCTATGACAAAGACTGGGGACTGGATTACTGGGACAGAAAACGCGCCCAACAGCAAAATGCCTGGGTGTATGATGAAAAACGCATGTGTAACACCATGCAGACTGCCATCTATGACGCTGAACTGAAAACCTCTTATCAGTGCATGAGAGATATTACCCAGGCTGACTGGACCAGTTTGGATGATTCATTGCCCGGCGGTGTATTCGATGAAAAAAGCAGCCTCAGACCCGATGCTGGCTTCTGGTATGACGGCCAGACCCTGAGGGATGACTGGCATGAAGAAAAATACGGTATTGATCTCAACCAATATGATTGGCTGCGGGTACCGGATGAAGCGATCTCGGCCGCAGTGAAAACCGAGTATGAATTCAATACCGGCATCGAAGCCTATTTCCAGTTGCAGTACAGCCGCAACAACTCCAAAAACAACAAATCACCGGAAACCACCGACGAGGGTGAAACTGTATTGGTACGGGATCCTAAAACCGGCGAGTTTTCTGAGTTTGTGGTAGGTCGAATATCTAAAAATAATCCTTTTGTTCCTGATGCCATCAGAGATAAAGCCAGCTCGAAAGGTATTACTTTTGACCGCACTTTCGCCGAAGTCGGCAACATCATCAACGAGAATACCCGCACCACTTATCGTACCTGGGCTGGTCTGCGCGGATATGTGTTTGAAGACTGGGAATGGGATCTGTCAGTAGGTTACGGTAACTTCAAGCAGGAACAGGTTCGCAGCAATGAAATCAACGCTGTGAAACTGCAACAGGCGCTGAATGCGGAAAAACTGGCGGATGGCACTATCCAGTGTAAAAATGAAGACGCCCGCGCCGACGGTTGTGTGCCTATCAACCTGTTTGGTGAAGGCTCCATTACTGCCGATGCGGCGAATTACATCCGCGCCACACCAACCATCGACACTGAAATAACCATGACCAATGTGGTCGGTTATGTCACCGGTGACCTGTTTGAACTGCCTGCCGGGCAGGTATCATCTGCCTTCGGCTTTGAATACCGTCGCGATACCCAAAGCGTTGCCACCAATGCCCCCAATGGCGGCATCACCTTCAACCATGTTCCTGACTTTGAAGGCAGCGTCGATGTGTATGAAGCCTTTGGAGAGGCCTCAGTACCATTGCTGCGCGATATGACAGCCGTGAAAAACCTGTCGCTGGACCTGTCATTGCGCTTGGCAGACTACAGTTGGTCAACCACCAGTCTGATGAACAGCTACAAAGTTGGTCTGGTATATGAGCCAGCTGAAGGTTATATGCTGCGCGCCAACTGGGCGACCGCTCAGCGAGCCCCCACCATCACGGAACTCTTGTCCCCTCCACGTGGTGACTATGACTCGTTCAAGGACATCTGTGGTGGTGTCACCGCTACGTCAACCGAGCCCTGGGCAGCCAACTGCCGTTCTATCCCCGGCATTGCTGAAACCATAGCGACCGAAGGCGAGTTCAAGGATGAGAACAGAGGCTACTCTCCAAATGTGGGCAATGAAGATCTCATTGAGGAGTCAGCAGAAACCCTGACACTGGGTTTCTCCATGGCACCGGATTTCCTCGATGGCTTACAGCTTGCGGTCGACTACTATGATATCCGTATCGACGATGCCATGACGTCACTGGATAACGAAGATATCATCGCATTTTGCTTCAACTCCTCGTTGCCGTTTGGCGAAAGTAACCCCTTCTGTAACGACGTCAAGCGTGATGCCACAGGCCAGATCACTGAAGTTCAGCAACGCGTCATCAATGCCGATGAAACCCGTACCAAGGGTTTTGATGTGGCGATGGCATACAAGTACGATTTGAATGACTGGGGTGATTTGAAGTTCAAGCTGGATTGGACTCACGTGATTGACTACAGCATCACGGCAACAGGTCCGGACGGTCAGTTCACCAAGGATTATGTTGGTCAATTGTCTGCCGATATCTTTGAAGACAAAGCATCAGCATCACTGAGTTGGTCTAAGGATAACTTGCGTTTACGTTGGAGCACCCGCTTCAAGAGTGCTATTCGCCGCAGTCAGGCAGATCATGAAGAGTGGGAAGGCTTTATTGCCGATAATGCCAAGAATTGCGCCGAAGGTGCCAGCACCTGTGTCGCCAATCCTGAGCCGCTGTGGGGTAATGAACTGCCTTCTGTGACCACTCATAACCTGTCAGCCTCCTATGACTTCGAGTTTGACGGCAATACTGAGCTGCGTCTGTACGGCGGTATCAACAACCTGTTTGATGAGAAAGGACCTTTCATCGTAGGCGGCACCGGCAACTATGACAGTGCCTACGGCGGCGGACTGGGACGCTTTATGTTCCTCGGTGCCCGGGTACAGTTCTAACAGCTACCGAGCATGAAGCTCATCCCAACACAAAGCCGGCGCAGTTGCGCCGGCTTTGTGTTATCAGTTCAATTGCTGCTATTTATGACTCAAGAATGACTGTCGCCATCGCATAGTGCTGCTCATCACTGATACTGATGTGCCCCAGATAGCCACCCATCAGCTCAAATCGCTGCGCGGCGCCTTCGGTAAAGCTCAGATTTGGCGCCCCCAACTCATTGTTGTCAATATGAATATGTTGAAATGACACGCCCCGGCCTATACCTGTGCCCAGTGCCTTGGCCGCCGCTTCCTTGGCTGCGAAGCGCTTAGCCAGAAACCGGGCTGGCTGACGACTTTCACGAAAACTCACCAGCTCTACCTCGGTCAGCACTCTGAGCGCCAGGCGCTCACTTTTGGCCAACTGCTCCTCAATACGGGCAACTTCAACAATATCCGTGCCCAGTCCAATAATCGCCATGGAGACTCCGTTTATAGTGAAGCTGACCGCTTATTCGCCCCGGCGACCTTCCAGCATCAGTGCTTTCATGTCCCGCACCGCTTTTTCCATGCCGTCGATGGCCGCGCGGGCAACAATAGCATGGCCGATATTGAGTTCGTACAGCTCAGGGATAGCGGCAATGGCTTTAACATTGTGATAGTGCAGGCCATGACCGGCATTCACCACCAGGCCTTTACCATGAGCATAAGCTGCCATGGTTTTAATGCGCTCAAGCTCTCTGAGTTCTGTCGCCTCATCATGGGCATCGGCGTAACAGCCGGTGTGAATTTCGATGTAAGGCGCGCCTACTTCGACCGTGGCATCAATCTGAGTTTTATCCGCATCAATAAACAGCGATACCTTGATGCCTGCAGCGGCCAGTCTGGATACAGCGGCCTTGATTTTGTCTTTCTGGCCGGCCACATCCAGTCCGCCCTCAGTGGTCAGTTCCTGACGCTTTTCCGGGACCAGACAAACGTAAGTAGGCTTGATTTCACAGGCAATATCCAGCATTTCCTCAGTCACTGCGCACTCAAAATTCATGCGGGTCTTGAGGGTTTTAGCCAGCAGATAGACATCTCTGTCCTGAATATGACGGCGGTCTTCACGCAGGTGAATCGTGATACCATCAGCACCGGCATGTTCGGCCACGGCGGCAGCGTGCACCGGGTCCGGATAGTCGGTGCCCCTCGCCTGACGCAAGGTGGCAATATGATCAATGTTGACGCCGAGCAAAATACCACTCATTCCCGCTCTCCTTCTCAAATACTGAGTTATATCGAATGCTGTAACTGGCGCCTATTGTACTCATACCACGGGAAAAAAATACCCGGCGTCGATTCACATAGCGCGCAATACAGACCACAGAAGTGAGGCAACCGACTCAACTGCCGGCAGAGGGAGAGCGTCGCCCGGCAAACAGCGCGCGACTGCGCAGCGGTTTGTCCCCCAGTAACGGATGCAGCAGCAATCGCATCAGGGCTTTAAGGGCGGGCAGATCTTCAGTCGAAATGTGTGAGTTTTCCAGCGCAAGCAACGCATTGCCACACCAGCAACGCACCTCACCGACACCGTCCATCAGCGGCCAGAATCCCTGCTCCGGCAGATATTGATAGCGTCCGTCAGGAATAATGCGCTGGCCGGCACCATCTACAGTCAATGACGGCATGCATCCCAGCTCTTTGAGCAGCGCAAGTTCCACTAACCTCAGCTGCGTCTCGCCAAACTCGCGAGCGAGCACCATCAACGCTCTGTGGTACACCAGAAATAACGACTCTCCACCATGTTGCAGTAGCCGAATCAACAGCTCATTCAGGTACATGCCGGCGTAAAGGCTGTCGCCATTAAGGGGGATTGCCGGTGACATAGGTTCAACCTGCGACAGGGTTTTAAGGTCGCCGCGGCCGGAAAGGGAAAACAGCAAAGGCTGAAAAGGCTGGATAATACTTTTCAGGCTGCGTTTGCCGCTGCCCAGACGGACAACGGCATCAACACGCCCTACACCGTCAACCAGCAGATTCGCTATCACACTGGATTCACGGTAGGGGCGGGAGTGCAGGACATAGCCACGTTCCATCAGCGCTGTCCCGGATGCAGGTTAGTCTTCGCCATAACCGAGACTGCGCAAAGCGCGCTCGTCATCGGCCCAGCCGGATTTGACTTTCACCCAGACTTCCAGGAACACCTTGTTATCAAACAGGCGCTCCATGTCTTTGCGGGCTTCAGTGGCGATGGTGCGGATACGTTCACCCTTGTTACCGATCACCATGCGCTTCTGACCGGTGCGCTCCACCAGGATCAGGGCGTTAATCTGGTAGACCCCGTTTTCCATCATCTTGAACTGCTCGATCTCCACGGTGGCATCGTAAGGCAGTTCATCACCCAGAAAACGCATCAGTTTCTCACGCACGATTTCTGATGCCATAAAGCGCTGGGAGCGGTCGGTCACATAGTCTTCCGGGAAGAAGAAAGGTGACTCAGGCAGGGATTCCGACGCCAGATCCAGCAAACGCTGAACGTTGGTGCCCTGCTTGGCAGAGATAGGCAGAATTTCATCAAACTGGAACTTCTCACCCAGTTCCTGCAGATAAGGAAACAGCGCTTCCTTGTCCTTAATGTAATCAACCTTATTGATTGCCAGCACAATTTTGCGATCGTCATTGCCACGGCGCAGCTTGTTGAGCACCATGTCATCATCAGCAGTCCAGGTCATGCCATCGACCACAAAGATCACCATGGACACATCCGCCAGAGAACTGGCTGCAGCACGGTTCATCAAACGGTTAATAGCGCGCTTCTCTTCAATGTGCAGTCCCGGTGTATCCACGAACACGATTTGCCGTGGACCTTCGGTATGGATGCCCATAATACGGTGACGGGTCGTCTGCGGCTTGCGCGAAGTGATACTGATCTTCTGACCCAGCAGGCGATTAAGCAGGGTGGATTTACCCACGTTGGGGCGACCGACAATGGCCACCATACCGCAGTAGGTCACCTCATAGTGAGGCGCACCACTGTGACCCTGATTCATCCTTGCCAGCAATTCATCCAGCGAAGGCTCGTTGGCCTGCGCGTCCGGCAATTCCGTATCCGGTTGCTGTGGCAAGTCTTTTTCACTCATTTCTTCAATAACTCCAGTACCTGAGCCGCCGCCATTTGTTCGGCTTTGCGGCGGGAACTGCCGACGCCAACCACAGACTCGGACAGTTCGATGACCCGGCACTCAACAGTAAATGTCTGGTCATGGGCCTCGCCCTCGACCTTCACTACCTGATAGTCAGGCAATGGCTTTTTGAATCCCTGCAGGTATTCCTGCAACTGAGTCTTGGCATCTTTCTGGTTCACACCTGGTTGAATGTGCTCCAATCGGTCACGATACCAGTTAAGCAGCAGCGCCCGACAGGTTTCCAGATCTGAGTCCAGATAGATGGCGCCAATAATGGCTTCCACAGCATCCGCCAGAATGGATTCGCGGCGATGACCGCCACTTTTCAGCTCACCCGGCCCCAGGTGCAAGTACTCACCCAGTTTGAACTCCTGGGCGATTTTCGCCAGGGTATCACCGCGCACCAGGGTGGCACGCATCCGGCTCAAATCACCTTCAGTTGCCTTGGGAAACTGATGGTACAAGGCATCGGAGATGACGATGGACAGAATGGAGTCGCCCAGAAACTCCAGGCGCTCGTTGTGTTTGTTGGCCGCACTTCTGTGGGTCAACGCCTGTGTCAACAGCTCAAGCTGGTTGAACTCGTAGCCGATAATACGACACAGACGGGGAAAATTTTTAATCGGTTCCATAACGCTTAATGAATTGCACCAATACGGTTAAATCTTACACCTGAAGGCACCCAGGTTGGCAGCAGATCGGAAGGCTGGCGATCAAACTCAAAGCTGATCCAGATAGCCACGGCCTTACCCACCAAATTGGCCTCGGGCACAAAGCCCCAGAAGCGGCTGTCACGACTGTTGTCGCGATTGTCACCCAGCACAAAGTACTGGCCTTGCGGCACAATCCACTCACCCACAGGCAAGTCGCCCTGACGGTAGAAGAACTGCTCCATCTCACCGCGGGCAGGGTTAATCAGAATATCATGGGTGACTTCACCCAATTGCTCTTTGTATTTCAGCAGCGGAATACCATCCTGCACAAACTCGCCGCGATTCACTTCCACCCTCGGTACCAGCTGAGGTGGTGGACAATCGGCACCGACTTCACACTTGGGCTGGATCCACAACTGCTTATTACGGTAAATCACCTTGTCACCGGGCAGGCCGATAACCCGCTTGATGTAATCAACCCGGGTATCTTCAGGAAACTTGAATACGGCTACATCACCACGCTCTGGCTCGCCGGTTTCCACCAGCTTACTGCGCCATACCGGATCGCGCAGACCATAGCTGAACTTCTCCACCAGAATAAAATCCCCAACCAGCAAAGTTGGCATCATAGAGCCAGACGGAATCTGAAACGGTTCATAAATGAATGAGCGCAGCACCAGTACAAACGCAATCACCGGAAATACTGAGTGAGAGGTTTCTACCAGTGTGCTTTCACGCAGAATATGCTGCTTTGCTTCATCGGAGATCTCGCCACCGGCCTCAGCCAATGCCAGCTTCTGCCGACGTTTGGGCGCCAGAAACGCGGCGTCATAAGCCCAGATAAGCCCGGTCGCCAGTGTGGCAATCACCAGAATTAATGAAAAATAGGCCGCCATATTATGAAATTACTCCTGCCATCAAAAAATAAGGTCACCCTGACCCGGTATCGGCAATATACCAATTGCATTAGACAGTTATCATTCAGGAATTTGGCTGATTAAGCAAAACCAAATACAACAATCCAATGCTATTGGCATAGCTGGCTCGCAGTTTGCGAAGCCAACTAACCAAAGCGCCGCTTATCGCGGCGCCAGTGTATCAAGCATCAATCGTTCAGCTTAAGTACCGCCAGGAAGGCCTCCTGAGGCACCTCCACGTTACCCAGCTGCTTCATGCGCTTTTTACCTTCTTTCTGCTTCTGCAGCAGTTTCTTCTTACGGGAAACGTCACCACCATAACACTTGGCGGTCACGTCCTTACGAAGCGCTTTTACGGTTGAGCGCGCCACAATCTGGCTACCCACCGCCGCCTGAATGGCGATATCAAACATCTGCCGCGGGATCAGCTCTTTCATCTTCTCCACCAGGGCAATCCCCTTGTGACGGATGTTGGAGCGGTGAATGATCATCGCCAGCGCATCCACACGATCACCGTTGATCAGTACGTCCAGACGCACCATATCAGCAGGTTCAAAGCGGATGAAGTTGTATTCCAGCGAAGCATAACCACGGCTGGTTGACTTCAGGCGGTCGAAAAAGTCCATCACCACTTCGGCGGCCGGAATATCATAGGTCAGCGCCACCTGGTTACCGTGGTAAACCATGTTCTTCTGTATACCACGCTTTTCCACACACAAAGTGATCACGTTACCCAAATACTCTTTGGGTACCAGAATATTGGCCTGCACGATCGGCTCGCGCATCTCTTCGATATAGTTCAGCGCCGGCAGATCAGACGGGTTGTCCACGTACACGGTTTCACCGTTGGTCAGCAGCACTTCGTACTCTACGGTTGGCGCCGTGGTGATCAGATCCAGATTGTATTCACGCTCCAGACGTTCCTGAATGATCTCCATGTGCAGCAGACCCAGGTAACCAATACGGAAACCAAAGCCCAGCGCCGATGACGTTTCCGGTTCAAAATGCAAAGAAGCATCATTGAGGCTCAGTTTATTGAGCGCGTCACGGAAGTTTTCATAATCATCGGTGGAGATGGTAAACACCCCGGCGTACACCTGTGGCTTGGCTTTCTTGAAGCCTGGCAGCGGCTTTTCTGCGCCATGCTTGGCCAGGGTCAGGGTATCCCCCACAGGTGCACCATGGATCTCTTTGATGCCAGCGATCACATAACCTACCTGACCGGTTTTCAGCTCGTCCTGATCTTTCATCTTGGGAGTGAAGATGCCGACGCGGTCCGCATTGTAAGTCTGACCTGTGCTCATCACCTTGAACTTGTCACCCTTCTTCAGGCTGCCATTCTTGATACGCACCAGGGAGACAACCCCCAGATAGGAGTCAAACCAGGAGTCGATGATCAGAGCCTGCAGCGGCGCTTCAGTATCACCTTCCGGAGCTGGAATGTGTGCAACGATGGTTTCCAGCACATCTTCCACGCCCAGACCGGTTTTGGCCGAGCAGCGCACGGCATCCTGAGCTTCAATGCCGACTATGTCTTCAATTTCTTTGGCGACACGCTCAGGCTCAGCCTGAGGCAGGTCGATTTTGTTCAGCACAGGCACCACTTCCAGATCCATATCCAGAGCGGTATAGCAGTTCGCCAGTGTCTGCGCTTCCACGCCCTGACCGGCATCCACCACCAGCAGAGCACCTTCACAGGCAGCCAGTGAGCGGGATACCTCGTAGGAGAAATCCACATGTCCCGGGGTATCAATGAAGTTCAGTTGATAGGTTTCACCATTTCTGGCTTTGTAGTCCAGGGTCACGCTCTGGGCTTTAATGGTAATGCCGCGCTCCCGCTCCAGATCCATGGAATCGAGCACCTGCTCTGCCATTTCACGATCGGTCAGGCCACCACATACCTGAATAAGACGATCCGACAGGGTCGACTTACCGTGGTCAATATGAGCAATAATCGAAAAATTTCGAATATTCTTGTTAATCATGGATTTCTTTTCACTCAACTTGAAAATCTCGGGCCTTGCTGTCAGTGTCACCACACCTGAAGACAGTTTCTTCACCCGGAAAAAAGAAAACTTTTTTGATCAGCAAGTTAGCTATAACCAATCGGTTTTCTTCGACTCCCGAACCACTGCAAAGGCTGAGCTGAAAAATGGATTCTTTGTAAAGGTGCGAAATTGTACCTGATTAGGGGGGCAATACCAATCACAATCAATGACAGGTCAGGAGTCCGACAACACCCGGGCAGCAACCGACCAGCGGCCGCCGCATCCATGGTTAGTGGGCGTTGGTTTCAGCCGCACAGCAGTCCGCTTCGGCCAGTTCTTTTCCCAGATAAGCCAGAATAACTGGCTGAGCATCCGCTTCCAGACGACGGGCGCCACGTTTACCCAGCCACCAGCAAAGCAAGGCACCGGTCAATCCGCCGAACATTGCCAGTGTGTTGGCTGACCATCCGTTGAATGTGGCCAGCCACTGTCCCATGAGACCGCCTGCCAGCAAGCCAAACAACGGCGGTAAATACACCAGCGCTGCAGACTTTAATACTACCGATTCCGGCAAGCCCAGTTTGAGCATATCACCCACTTGATATTGCCTGCCGGCCGGCACCGCAAACTGCTGCAATTTAGCTGAAAAAGCCTTGGCAACCGAGCCGGTTCCGCAATTGTCACTGTTATCACAATGGTTGCAGGCGCTTTTCATTTCGACCTCAACCAATACCCAATCGGGACTGTCCTGACCAATCACCCGGGCCTTTTGCTCCATCATGGCTGAGCATCCAGACGCAGACTATCGGCAATCCGCTTAAGGGTTTCAGGCGGCATTTTACCCATCACCACAATTTCAGCATTACCGCGACTTTCGGTCACCAGCGACAGCCCGCTGCGGGTCACCAACTCTTCGGGTAACTGTGTATCGGAGGCTCTGGCAACATACACGGATACATTCACCAGCCCGTCACTCAGACCGACGTACTCAACGGCTTCCTGGCTGCCGATAAGACGATGATGATCGCGCACAGTGACATCAAACCCGGCCGGCAACCAGGTGAACTGCCAGTTCTGGCCATCGGCACGTTCAGCGCTGTTGATCACCGCAGGCCACTCCTCTTCTGCGGCCTCCTGCAACAATGCCGGTGGCGTTTGCAGCAGGATAAGCTCGACGGCCATCATCTGTTCGATGAGTTGTTTATCGTCCGTCATCAGGTCATAACGTAATGGCAAATAGCTTTCCATATCGACCCACACCTGATGGGCGTAACGATGCTTATCCTTGGGAATAATACGGATCATCTGCCCCGGACGACCGGCAATACGGCTGCGACCACCCAGTACGAATTCATAGCCGGTTTCCAGCGCATCAATATTTTCTGAAAATGCGGCAGGCCAAACCCCCTGAATACGCGAAGCGGTCACGCTGTATGCGGGCTGATCATGTTCCAGAAAGGTCACGGTATCACCGACACGCACGGCATTTTTTGGTGGTCCGTTGAGATGTTCAAGGAAGGCGACGTCTTTGCCATCGACCTTACCATGAAGATAAACCAGTGGCCGGATATGATCCGCCTGAAGATGAATAAGGGAAACTTTGAACTGCTGTTGGCTGAGCGCATCACTCATATGCTCAAGCCAGGATTTGGCGGACAGCTCCTGTTGTGCAGAAGCCGCCGGGAAGGCGGCTATCAGCAGAGCCAGCAAAAAAATACGCAAAACGGCTCCTAAATCAATGTTGGTGGCCAGGCACGATAACGGTATTGTCATCCAGCGCAGTGCCGGAATTCAACCTTTGCTGCAACATATGATCCTGAATATAGGTATTGAGGCGGCGACGCTGCTCATACATCTGATCGTTACTCATACCCTGAGATGTCACCTGCTGTACCGGACCGGTTTGCAGACTCACGGGCGACGCACTGCCCACCAGTGGGCGGGTCGACAATACTGACAAAGGCTCCTGCTCAGTACCGGCTTGCTGATAATTTTGCACGCCAACCACAGCAACCAGTGCCACACTTGCCGCAATGGCATATTGACCAAACTGTTTAAACAGCGGGATCACTTTACCTTTGGGCTGTTCATCACTAGCAACCTGACTCACTGTCACTCTGGGAGCCACGATTGCAGGCTCATCATCCAGTGCCAAAGCAATACGGGCAGAAAGATCCAGATTGATTGTCTGAGGCAGCTCACCCCGCATGGCATCACCGATCAGATGATAGTTACGCCATTTCTCGTGAGATTCAGTATCGGCTGTTAGATCTGCTATGGCCTGTCCATCGACCTCGCCATCTACAGCTGCAGATACCCACTCCTGACCTGATTTATCCATTGTGCACCTGTTTGCTCTTCATCAATTTTCCAGCAACGGCTGGAGCTTTTTGTCTATCGCCTCCCGGGCGCGGAATATACGGGAACGTACCGTTCCGACCGGGGAGTCCATTACTTTGGCAATATCCTCATAGCTCATTCCGTCCAGCTCACGCAGGGTGATTGCCATTCTTAATTCTTCCGGCAGCGTTTCCAGGGTTTCAAACACTACCGCGCGTATTTCGTCCGATAACAACAGGCGCTCCGGAGAGTCCACCTCTTTGAGTGCATCGGCACCATCATAATATTCGGCTTCTTCCGCATCCACATCATTGGCCGGCGTTCTGCGCCCCTGTGCAGCCAGATGATTTTTGGCGGTGTTTACCGCAATGCGGTACAACCAGGTATAAAAAGCACTCTCGCCCCTGAAATTGGGTAAGGCTCTGTAAGCCTTAATAAATGCTT
This sequence comes from Shewanella sp. GXUN23E, assembly GCF_050865035.1. Lineage (NCBI taxonomy): Bacteria > Pseudomonadati > Pseudomonadota > Gammaproteobacteria > Alteromonadales > Shewanellaceae > Shewanella > Shewanella sp. GXUN23E. The sequence continues at coordinate 100,352 of NZ_JBOZWP010000001.1, forward strand.
CCTGCGCCACATCGGCTACATCAGCCTGATTGCGAATATACCGGGCAATCAGATTAATCACTTTGCCCTGATATTTATGCACCAACAAATTGAATGCGTTTTTATCGCCGCGCTGCACCCGCTCTACGAGTTGCAGATCACTGTCTTGTCCACTCATCCGAGCCGACTTCTCCCGATTAACTTACTGAATTTCCAGTCGCTCGAATCTCATTCACTTATGTAGACTGACACCTGATGAAAAAGTTCTGGAATCTATTAAAAAAATTTCGCATCCCGAAGCGACAACATGGTTTACCATAAGCAAACCTACAACGCCATCATGATACCCGATGAAACAAGCAGTTGAACACCAATCTGACCTGCTGGTGATCGGCAGCGGTGCCGCCGGTCTGACTCTGGCTCTGCACCTTGCCGAACGCGCCAAGGTGATTCTGTTATCCAAAGGCCCACTGTCTGAGGGCTCAACCTATTACGCCCAGGGCGGGATTGCATCTGTCTTCGATGATGAAGAGGACACCATCGAATCCCATGTCGCTGACACCCTGGTCGCGGGCGCCGGACTGTGCGATGAAACTGTGGTGACCTACACCGCAGCCAACGCCAAAAGCGCCATGCAATGGCTTATTGAAACCGGCGTCGCCTTCGATAAAGAAGAAGGTTTTGCCAACCAGGACGATGCACCTTATCACCTGACCCGCGAAGGCGGCCACAGCCATCGCCGGATTTTCCATGCTGCCGATGCCACCGGCAAAGAAGTCCAGCTGACGCTGCAGGAGCGCGCGCTGGCGCACCCCAATATCACTGTGCTTGAACGCTACAACGCCATCGATCTTATCACTACCAAAAAGCTGGGCCGCAGCGGTAACCGGGTAGTGGGCGCTTACATCTGGAATCGCAACGCCGAACATGTGGAAACGGTCAGAGCACGTTTTGTTGCGCTGGCCACAGGCGGCAGTTCCAAGGTGTATCAGTACACCTCCAATCCGGACATTGCCAGCGGTGATGGTATTGCCATGGCCTGGCGTGCCGGTTGCCGGGTCGCCAATATGGAATTCAATCAGTTCCATCCGACCTGTCTGTACCATGCAGAAGCAAGAAACTTCCTGCTTACCGAAGCGCTGCGCGGTGAAGGCGCTTATTTGCGCCGCCCGGATGGCAGCCGCTTTATGCCGGAATTTGATGAAAGGGCCGAGCTGGCGCCGCGGGATATCGTTGCCCGGGCCATCGACTTTGAAATGAAGCGTCTGGGCGCTGACTGCGTCTATCTGGATATCAGTCACAAGCCGGAAGAGTTTGTGATTAAACACTTCCCCACTATCTATCAGCGTTGTATTGCGCTGGGCATAGACATCACCAAAGAACCTATCCCCGTCGTACCGGCCGCCCACTATACCTGTGGTGGAGTGATGACAGATCTGCATGGCCAGACCGATCTCAACGGTCTGTACGCCATTGGTGAAGTGGCTTATACCGGCCTGCACGGCGCCAATCGTCTGGCCAGTAACTCTTTACTGGAGTGTTTGGTATTTGCCCGCGCCGCCGCCGAAGATATTGAGAGTCAGCTGAATAAAATCCCAATGCCAGGTCCACTGCCTGCCTGGGATGAAAGTCAGGTGTGTAATTCAGATGAAGAAGTGGTTATCGCCCACAACTGGCATGAATTGCGGCTGTTCATGTGGGACTATGTCGGCATAGTACGTACTGACAAACGTCTGGAGCGCGCACTGCGGCGGGTACAGCTGTTACAGCAGGAAATTAATGAGTACTACTCCAATTTCCGGGTCAGCAACAACCTGCTGGAGCTGCGAAATCTGGTGCAGGTGGCAGAACTTATTATTCGCTGCGCCATGTCGCGCAAGGAAAGCCGAGGGTTGCACTGCAATCTGGATCATCCTGAAACACTGGCCAATCCTCAGCCAACCATACTTCAGCCGGTATAAGTCGGTACTGCATATAATTCAGGGAGCCTTGGTGCTCCCTGATTTTTTATGACTATAAAGCCAGCGACACAAACTGCGGTATTCACTGTCACTGAGCATATCCCTGAAAATAAAGCAGGCAGATGTCTGCTTACCATCACTGATGTGCAGCAGTATGATCAGCGGACTAATCCACACCGGCTTAATATCAAGCGGTTTACCATCGACACAAAAGGCACTGCCGTCGGCCGACACCGAAAAATCACACTGCCAGTTTTTCAGATGCTGCCAAAGCCACAGAAAATACCCGAGCGTCAACCCAAACAGCGCCCATTTCAGCCAACCAAACAGAGGAATATAAGCGACAGGCCAAAGCAGATAGCTGGCCAGAGCCAAGAGAGCAACGCCCAGCAGGGACAGGCGCTGCCACAAAGACGGGGTAAAATGAAACTTAAGGCGCGGCGCGACCACGGACTTCGTTCACCATCCTAGCGAGCTCTGGATCAGGACACTGCTCATGCCCCATAAACCAGGCAAACAACTCAGGATCTTCACAGGAAAGGAGTCTGGCAAACAGCTGCTTGTCTTCTGCCGACAGGTCTTCATAGCGATTTTCGACAAAAGGCTGGAACAACACATCCAACTCCAGCATCCCCCGGCGACAAGCCCATTTAATCCGGGAAGTACTCATTAAATCAGACACTTGAAAACTCCTTTTTATTATAGTGCAGCAAGTGTATCAACCTGACAGATGAAAATCGAGCCGGCGTCACAGGGATTTCACCCGGGCATCCTCACCCGCAAACAACACGTTGAATTCGGTACGCAACAAACGCTTCAGCGCAGGATGCTGGATCATTCGCTCGGCGAACATCACATGATACTCCTGCCGTACTTCAGAGGTCTCCCCAATCAGCGCAATATTTTGCTGAAAAATATCCTGTTTATAGATGGATGGTGCGACAAAAATCCCCTGTTTGAAGAAGCCGAAGGCCTTCATCATCGCTGAGTCGTCGAATTCGCCCAGAATGTTAACCTGCAATCCGTTGTCATCAAACCAGCGATAAAGTTGCTGACCAAGCGATGTCCGACGGCTGGGGATCAACAAGGGTTCACTTTCCAGACAAGCGGGAAAATCGCCCTCGACCGGATGAGCACAGAAAAAGCCAACACCGCACTCACCCAGTTTTTTGGACAGAATTTCAGGGTATTTGAGTGATTCTCCGGCACAATCGGACAGGATCATATCCAACTTGTGATCCCGCAGACGCCGCATCAAGTCTTCATGAGTTGACTCATAGCAGGCCAGGCGCAAACTGCCATCGGGTGGTACCACGGACAACAAAATCCGGCTCGACAGCGCTTTGGACAGTGCATCGGCAATGCCCACTTCAAACAGCACCTGCTCATCTTCCTGATAATTCAGCAAATCCAGCATTTCATAGCTGAGATTGAACATCTTATCGGCATAGCGAAAAACCAGCTCGCCCAGCTCTGTCGCCTCGAGATTACGCCCTACCCGTTTGAATAATTCGCCGTTCAGGCGGCCCTCCAGCGCACGGATCTGGCCGGTCACTGTTTGCGGCGTCAGACACAGTGCGTCCGCAGCTTTGGTAACTGACCCCTTACGTTTTACCATCCAGAAATAATACAGATGGTTATAGTTGAGATGTGACATTCCGTATTCCAGCGTCCTGACAGCAAAGAAAAAGCCGCTCAACTGAGCGGCTTGGATAATAGCCTATTCAGGCCCATCAGTTAAGGCGCTGACAATCCAGCAAACTGCGCACGGCCTGCTCAAGTGTCGAAACATCCTTGATTTCCCCGGAGGAGACCACCTCAGTGACCGCTGAAACCAGTGTATCGCGATTGGGCAATCGGTTGGCGCAGAACATGCGGTTGGCCTCCTGATAGCGCTTGCCCCCACGATATTTCAATGCCCTGGACTCATAGCCATCGGTCTCCAGACGAGCTCCCATCGCACTGGTTTTGTAGATCAGCGCACCATCGACAATTCCCTGCAGATAGGCCTGACATTCAGCTGATCTGCTGTCCTGATTACAGGCGCTTAAAGGTTCAGCCTGAGCCAGCGTTGACAGCCCCAACAAACAAGTCGCCGCGAGTATCCTTATTTTCATGCTTTTTCTCCTTGTTCAGGCAGTACTTTGGACAGCCACAGATAACCGATAATGGCTGCCAGCATAGAGCCCATCAGAATCCCCAGTCTCGCCAGATCACCATAGTTATCAGCGCCATGGGTAAATGCCAGTGACGCGATAAACATCGACATGGTAAAGCCAATTCCGCACATCACCGCTACCGGGAAGATGTGGCGCCAGGTGATACCTTCAGGCAATTCAGCCAGTTTCAGTTTCACCGCCGCGAAACTGAACAGCATCACCCCAATCGGCTTACCCAGCAGCAGCCCCATGGCAATCCCCATGGGAACCGGTGAAAACAACGTATCCAGGCTCATATTGACCAATGGCACCCCGGCGTTGGCAAACGCAAAGATCGGCAGGATCATAAAGGTGCTCCAGGGATGCAGGCTATGTTCCAGATGCTCGGACGGCGAACTGCCATCTTTGGCCCGCAGCGGAATGGCGAAGGCGATGATCACCCCGGCCAACGTCGCATGAACACCTGACTTAAGCACAGCGACCCAGAGGATCAAACCAACCACGCCATAGGGGGCCAGCGAAGTGATCCCCCGGCGGTTAAGGGCGAACAAACCTGTCATGGCGATTGCCGCAATCACCAGACTCAACATCGACAATTCGTTGCTGTAGAACAGTGCGATAATCACAATCACACCCAGGTCATCAATGATGGCCAGCGCCAGCAAAAACACCTTGAGCGCCACAGGCACCCGGCTGCCCAGCAGTGCCATGATCCCCAGCGCGAACGCGATATCAGTCGCGGCGGGAATGGCCCAGCCCACTCGGGTTACAGGATCATCAAAGTTAAACAGCAGATAAAAGGCTGCCGGCATCAACATGCCACCGATGGCTGCAATGGTCGGTAATGATGCTTTGGACACGCTGGACAGCGCGCCTTCAAGCAGCTCTCGCTTAACCTCAAGACCAATCAACAGGAAAAACAAGGCCATCAGACCATCGTTAATCCACAGCAATAAAGGCTTATCTATGTCCAGTGCACCAAAGCGCACCTGCATAGGGGTATCCAAAAAACCGGCATACAGCCATGAGAGGGGGGAGTTGGCCATTAACATGGCCAGCGCAACGGCAATCAGCAGCAGAATACCCCCTGCTGATTCCTGACTTAAAAAGTTCCTAATTGCCCTTTCCATAAGACACTCCGAAATTTCAACATGTTGTGAGTCTAGCTAAATTTTGTTTTTATCAAAAATCGCAAGTTTCTACGTAAAACATCGGAAATTCCGAGGTGTCCTCTGGCAGAACACCCAAAAATCAAATGGCGACCGGTGCCTTGATATGGGGATGAGGGTCGTAACCGGTCAGCTCAAAATCCTCAAAGCGATAATCAAAAATTGACTCTGGCTTACGCAGGATGGTCATGGTTGGCAGTGCTCTGGGCTCACGGCTCAGCTGCAACGCCGTCTGCTCCATATGATTTGAGTACAGGTGAGTATCCCCGCCGGTCCAGACGAAATCCCCCAGTTGCAGATCGCACTGCTGCGCCACCATCATGGTCAGCAGGGCATAACTTGCAATGTTGAACGGCAGTCCGAGAAACACATCGCAGCTGCGCTGATACAGCTGACAGGACAACTTGCCATCGGCAACATAGAACTGGAAAAACGCGTGACAGGGTGCCAGCGCCATCTTGTCCAGCTCAGACACATTCCAGGCTGAGACTATCAGACGACGGGAATCCGGCTGCGACTTAATCTGCTCAATCACCTGGCTTATCTGGTCGATGCTATCGCCACCAGGTGTCGGCCAGCTGCGCCATTGGGCACCATAAACCGGTCCCAGATCGCCTTTGTCGTCCGCCCACTCATCCCAGATCGACACCTTATTGTCTTTCAGATACTGGATATTGGTATCGCCATTGAGGAACCACAACAGTTCATGAATGATGGAGCGCAGATGGCATTTCTTGGTGGTCACCAGCGGAAAGCCTTTATTCAGGTCAAAGCGCATCTGATAGCCAAACACTGAGCGGGTACCGGTACCGGTGCGATCAGATTTGTCTGTGCCTTTGTCCAGAATATGCTGCATTAAATCGAGATACTGTTGCATTACTTCGCGTCCTGTTTACGGAAAATCAAGTACAAACCAAAAAGAATCATGGGGATAGACAGGATCTGCCCCATGGTCATAAAACCAAAATAAAAGCCCAGCTGAGAATCAGGCTGACGCACCGTCTCAACGATGCACCGGAAAATACCATATCCCAGCAGGAACATTCCTGAGATAGCGCCCGTCTGTCGTGGTTTGCGGCTGTAGAAATACAGCAGCAGGAACAAGGCAACCCCTTCCAGCGCGAACTGATATAACTGCGATGGATGACGTGGCAACGGGCCTGCGCCTGGGAATACCATGCCCCAGGGAACATCGGTCACCCGGCCCCACAGTTCACCGTTAATAAAGTTACCAATGCGGCCGGCTCCCAGACCAATAGGCACCACAGGCGCCACCATATCGGAGACCTGGAAGAAAGTCCGGCCCTGTTTGCGGGCGATGTAGAACATCGCCAGGATCACGCCGATAAGACCGCCGTGGAAGGACATCCCTCCCTGAGTGATCTGGAACAGATAGAAAGGATTGGCAAGAAACAGATCGAAATGATAGAAAATCACATAGCCAATCCGCCCCCCCAGGATCACCCCAAGGAAGGAATAAAACAGCAGATCTGACACCTGATCCCGGGTCCACTGACCATTTGACCTGTCGGCATAACGGTTCAACAACCACATTGCCGCCACAAACCCAACCAGGTACATAAAGCCATACCAGCGCAGGGCAGGCTCGAAACTGTGTCCAAAAATCTCAAATGGCCCAAAAGACACCATCACAGGGTCAATTTGAGGAAATGTTAACGCCATAATTCATCCAATCCGCCCAAAAGGGCAACACTATACCAAGATCAGCTAAAAATTAATTTAATACCGATCACCATCAATAAGACTGCAAAGATCTTCTTCAGCACAGGTGTCGGCCAGCTTGATGCCGCCGCTACCCCCAGCGGGGCCACCAACACTGAGGAGGTCACAATCCCGGCCAGTGCCGGCAAATAGATATACCCCAATGTGCCGGCAGGCATATCCGGTGCATTCAAACCGGCCACCACATAGCCCAGCGTCCCGCCCATGGCAATAAGCAGCCCCATGGCTGAAGAAATCCCCACGGCATAACGCATGGCCAATCCCCAGAAACTCAGCAGAGGGACCAGCAATACCCCCCCGCCAATCCCCATGAGTCCTGCGACCACAGCCACCAGCAGGGTCACCGGAAAGACTATCCAGTTCCCCGGCAAACCTTTGCCCTGCGTCGGCTTGAACGGGAAGGTCATCTGCAGGGCCATCAAGATCACAAATACCGCAAACGCCTGCTGCAGTGTTTGTGCCGGGATTAACTTGGCCACAAATCCGGATAACAGTGCACCACCCAGAATACCGGGGGCCAATCTGGCCAGGATATGCCAGTCTATATTGCCCCGCTTCTGATGTGCTCTGGCCGAGGAAAAAGAGGTAAGAATAATGGCCGCCAGGGATGTCGCAATAGCAACATGGGGTAAATGCGCCGAGTCGACTCCGGCAGAGGGTAACAGATAAAGCAGTGCCGGTACTATCATCAATCCACCGCCAATCCCCAGCAGACCCGCGGCAAACCCCACTATGCTTCCCAGCAGTACACACAGGGAAAAAATCCAAATCACTGTGTCCAATCCATTCCCCCAAATAATATTGTTTATCAAGCAGCGGTGTAATCAACAAACCGGTTGAGGTTATCCGTCAGTGATTGACCAGGTTACCCAAGCCCAAAGAAATCAGAAATGCCCGGACGACTTCACGCACATCCTGACCGTCAGTTTGAGACAAGACCTGCTGCAGAAGGTTCTGTAACTCTTCACAGGAAACCCGTCGCATCAGGTAGTTAATCATCGCCAGACTGCCCTGGTTCATACTCAGCCGGTCATACCCCATGGCCACCAGCAACAGCGCGCCCATGGGCTCACCCGCCAGCTCACCACAAACACTGACATCCAGGCCATATTTGTCACAGTCGATTCTGGCACGGCGCAATGCCCTTAAGATCCCGGGATGAAACGCATCAAACAGGCCGGAGACTCTGGGATTATTGCGATCCACCGCCAGCAGATATTGAGTCAGGTCATTACTGCCGACCGACACAAAATCCACCAGCTGGGCAATTTCCTCCAGCTGGAACAGCAACACCGGAACCTCGAGCATAATGCCGACTTTAGGCCGGGCAGTGCGGGCACCAAACTCCTGTTTGAGTTCGTCAAATGCCTGGTCAAAATAGGCCATCGCCATGTTGATTTCATCAATACTGGACACCATGGGCAGCAAAATGGACATTGCCGCTTTCTCCAGTGCCGAAGCGCGCATCATGGCCCGTAACTGGATCAAAAACAGTTCCGGATGATCCAGCGAAAAACGCACCCCACGCCAGCCAAGTGAGGGATTCTCTTCTTTGATAGGGAAATAAGGCAACGGCTTATCGCCACCGACATCCAGAGTCCGCATGACTACCGGACGATGGGAGGCCGCTTTCAGCACCTGGCGGTATACTTTGACCTGTGCCGACTCGCTGGGAAAACTGTGCTCCAGCATAAAGGGAATTTCGCTGCGATAAAGCCCTATACCATCCGCCGCCTCGGCCAGCTGATTCTCAACCCCGCTGAGCAGCCCAGCGTTGATAAACAGGTGAATGCGTTTGTTATCCAGCGTAACCGCAGGCTTATCCAGTTCCCTGGCAAATTCCTGCTGCTGCGCCTTTTCCGATGCGATAAGACTGCGGTATTCCTTAATCACCGACGGACCAGGCGCCACCAGCAACTGACCACGGTTGGCATTGATCACCATCAACTGCCCGTCGAGTGGACGACTGAAAATCTGTTCCATACCGATAATGGCCGGAACTCCCAGTGCCCGGGCAACAATCGCAGCGTGTGAGTTCACCCCACCAAGTTCAGTCACCACACCCGCGAGCTTTTGCCTGGGAAATTCGGCAAGCAAGCCGGTATCGGCTTCACGGGCGACCAGAATCACAGGTTCATCCGGGTGCAGCATCAACTTGTCGGGCTCGATGAGCTGACGCAGTACCTTTTGCCCCAGTTCCCGCACATCACGGGAGCGCTCTTTCAGATAAGGATCATCCATGGCGCTGAACTGCTCTATATACCGCAGCGACACCCGGCTGACCGCCGACTCAGCCTGCCAGCCACTGCGAACCTCCGCCAGATAATCGCCTCCCAGACTCTGCTCATCCAGCAGCGCCAGCAGCGCTTTCATTATGTGACCAACTTCGTCGTCTTCCCGCTCGAACCTTTGCAGCAAGGCGTTCAGAGCATCACGACTGCGGTGCAGCGCCTGTTGCAACCGCTTTTGTTCAGCTTCTGTATCGACGCAGGCTTTATCAGGCTGCTCCAGCGGAATATCCCCACCCAGCACCAATGCATGCGCGATGGCAATGCCGCGACTGGCACTGATACCTTCATAAATTACGGTTTGGTTCCCGCTGCTTTGATAGGAGACTTTCTTTTGCAGCGAATGGATAAGCACTGCCAATTGCGCCGCCAGTGTCATCAGAAAGGCCTCTTCCCCTTCGCTGAATTGACGGGCTTTGTTCTGCTGGACCACAATCACGCCCAGCACCTGCTTTTGATAAATAATGGGAGCCGCCAGAAAAGCCTGAAAATGCTCTTCTGCCGCCTCGGGGAAAATTTTGAACCTTGGGTGTAGATGCGCTTTGGCGAGGTTGACCAACTCTTCGCGCTGGGCAACCAAACCGACCAGACCTTCGGATAACGGCATTCTGACCCGGCCAATGGCCTCCTGCGCCAGACCGTCCGTTGCACTAAGCACCAGATCCTGCTGTTGTAGCAGGTAAACCGAGCAGCACTGGGTCATCATCGCCTGCTTGGTGCGCTGCACCAAAGACGTCAGGGCCTCTTCCAGGCTTGATGACATAGCAACCGACTGGGTGATATCCCTGAGTGTCGTCAGCACCGCTCGTTACCCTCTTAATTATGCACTTTTGGTTTTAGACCTTCGCCTACCTGGCTCGCGCGTTTGAAATGGCAATGCAGTTGGGGCGAACTCCTTCATTACTCTTCGGTACACGTCACGCTTAAAGGACACCACCTGGCGCACCGGATACCAATAACTGACCCAACGCCAGTCATCAAATTCCGGATGGCCGGAAGAATTCAGGTTGATGGCGTTTTCATGGCTTTTCAGTTGCAACAAAAACCACTTTTGCTTTTGCCCGATACATACGGGTTTACTGTCCTGACGCACCAGGCGCTTGGGCAATCTGTACCTTAGCCAGGAACGTGTAGATGTCAGAATTTGTACATGCTCAGGCCTGAGCCCGACTTCCTCGTATAATTCCCGGTACATGGCCTGCTCAGCCGTTTCCCCGTCATCCACCCCGCCCTGTGGAAATTGCCATGAATGTTGACCAAACCGCCGGGCCCACATGACTTGTCCAAATTTATTACAGATTATGATGCCCACATTTGCGCGAAAACCGTCGCTGTCAATCACATGGACTCCAGACACATAACTTTCAATAAGTTGATTGTTTCACAAAGCAGCATCCTCGGCAAACGTCTATTTTTAGGGAGCTTTTGGATAAATATTCCGATGTAAATACATTTATCAACAGATTCGAATTCACACGCCTGTGCATTATCCACAAAATCTGTGGATATCTATGTTCGAAACTTGGTGTATTGCTGGAAAAAGCCTCATGCGCGAATAAATAGCGTTCACAAGCGCCCACCACCAAAACACAGTATCAATATGAATTTTATGAATAAAATTACTTTTATGAAAGTTATCAAAACTCTCAAATGACGAAGAGCACACTTTTTGACCACCAAAGATTTTCCTGTGATTTGACCTCAAGCAATGCTCAATTTATTCACAGCCTTGTCCAACAAATGCTCACATCAGTCGTTATAAACCGTTATTTAGTTGATTGACATCGCAATAATTATGATGTTGAGCCTGGTCGGGAAAAGTTATCCCAAAAATCTGTGGATAAATTTGTGAGGAACACAGGGGAAAGCAGCGAGTAATTCGGCACAGAGTTGAATAAATCTCGTAAAAACCATGAATATTCCATATTTTTCATTACGTTACATCATCAGGAATTCAACTCTGCAACTGTTTTTGTGTGTGTTTAAAAAATAGCCACGCCAAGTTCCAGCCATCAACACCCTGAGTCACTCAGGTATCAGTGCCACAACCCCGGGACTTTCCTGATAGAATTGCCTGTCTCCTCCTATTCAAAGGAAAGCAATTTGAGCCAGCATCCCCCAAAAGACATAGATGAGCTGATGGACAGAGTGAACAACATGGCCGGGATCACACTGGGCCAGCTGGCAAACCACGTCGGCGTTCCAGTCCCCGCCAATCTGCGTCGGGATAAGGGCTGGATTGGTCAGCTGATCGAAACTGAACTTGGCGCGACCGCAGGTTCAAAACCCATGCAGGACTTCGCCCACCTGGGGGTTGAGCTTAAAACCATCCCTTTGAGTTATTCAGGCACCCCACTGGAAACCACCTATGTCTGTGTCGCCCCACTTATCAACATTCAGGGACTGACCTGGGAAAGCAGCCTGGTGCGCCATAAACTGCAGCGGGTATTGTGGATCCCCATAGAGGGTGAACGGGACATTCCGGTCGCAGAGCGACGTATTGGTACAGGCATCCTGTGGACCCCCTCGGCGCAGGAAGAAGCGCAGCTGCAACAGGATTGGGAAGAGATTATGGAGCTCATTGCGCTGGGTCAGGTCGAGCGCATTACTGCGCGTCATGGGGATGTATTGCAGTTACGTCCCAAAGCAGCCAACAGCCGGGTAATGACAGATAGCATCGGACTGGACGGGCAAGTCATACAAACCAATCCCAGGGGCTTTTATCTGAAAACAAGCTTTACCGCGAACATACTGAACCGGGCATTTTCGCCACACGCCTGAATTCAAGTCGCGCAAAGGCCTAAAACAGCGCCTTTTCCCGTCGTCTGACAGCAACATTCGGAATAAAGCGCAGGTGTATTACCTGGGAAGAATGTGATATTGCGTCTCCTCATGTTTCGTCATCCGAAGCCTGATATTTTATTGTTAATGTTGCAACTGCCCTAATCCCCTTTGCTTTTCTCAGTAAAGCGGCAGACTGGACCGGTGAATCATTAACGCCAGCGGCGGCATTCGACATTAGCTTGACCTGGATCACGAATGTTACTGGAAAAGCAGCCTTGATATGAATACACTAGCGGCTCCTCCGAGCAGTATCATATATAGAGTAATAATTAGTCAGTGAGAGCGAGTCGACAGGCCAAAAAGCTGGCGTTTGCAGTGCTTGCGTGGACAGCCGCCATGGCTGCCTTCGTATTTTTCAGATATGCGCAAACACCGGATCTTCCCCAATGGGCAGTTGGCTCTGCAGATCTGGCGACCTTAGCTATTTATATGGGGGTCATTTTTGGCAGTCTGCACTGGATGTCAAATCTGATCGCCGACTTCAGCGCCATCAACCGCCTTCCCTATCTGTTTTCCGTTATCTTCAAAGGTCTGTTCCTGCTGCTGGGCGCTACCACTCTGGCGTATATCACTCAATTCCTGAATATGTGGGCCATCGAAAACCATATGGCCACTTTGCGGCAGATGCTGACCGTTCATGTGCTGTACACACCTTCGTTTCAGGCACTGATCGTTTATCTGGTGGTAGTCAGAATAAGTCTGGCGTTTATTGAGCAGATGAGTCTGTTGGTGGGGCCCAGGGTTTTGATCAATATCGGTATGGGGAAGTACCACAAACCCAGATATGAACAGCGACTGTTTCTGTATCTGGACATGGTTTCCTCCACCGCTCACGCAGAGACTCTGGGCGACTATCGTTTCAGTCGGTTAATTCAGGACAGCTTCAGTCTGCTGGCTGAAACCGTTACCCGAAACGAAGCAGAAATCTATCGATATATGGGCGATGCTGTGCTGATCCACTGGCCATTGGAAGAAGGGATTGTGCAGGACCGCTGCATCAACATCTACTTTGAGTTCAGCCAGCAACTTAACTGGCAGCGCCAGTACTTTGAAGAACACTACGGCTTCGTGCCCAAGTTCAAAGCCGCCGCTCACTGTGGCCAGGTGGTTGCCGCCGTCGTAGGTGTCAACAAACAGGAAATCAGCTTCTTCTCCGACGTGCTCAATACCCTCGCCAGATTGCAGGATCAGTGTAATCCCCTGGGGCAACGTATGCTGCTGTCGGGCAATCTGGTCAATCGGCTGGAAACGGACGGCTCACACTATCAGCTGCATGATCTGGGTCAGGTGCAGTTAAAAGGCAAGCAACATACCACTCAGGTATTCGGGGTTTCCCCCAAGGGCCGTTAACGGCAAGTCAAAAAGAAAGCGGCCATCAGGCCGCTTTTTGTTGGGATGCTTTCAGCAGTTTCTCTATCTCAAGTCCCAGATTGCGGAAGGTCAAGATACGGCTGGTCGTCTGTCGCCACACCAGACCTATGTCCCGGTAAGGTGCTTCTCCGGGAGGATTGATCACCTGCAACTCAGTATCGTTAAGGATCCCGGCATCAATCGCCATCTGAGGCAGGAACGTTGTGCCAAGTTTACTGTTCACCATCTGTACCAGAGTGTGCAGACTGGTTGCGGCAAATGGGTTCACCTTGGCAGTATCACTCAACTGACAGGCGCTGATTGCATGTCCGGTGATGCAGTGCTCGCTTTGCAACAAGAAGATACTCTCATCCGGCAGCAACTGATAATCCACAGGATCATGGAACTCGGCCTGCAAATCTTTGTGCACCACCATTTTGAAGGGATCAACCCCGACTTTCATCTTGTGATAGCCACGGGTATCCACGGGCAATGCCAGCAGCAGCAAGTCCAGCTCACCTTTACCCAGGGACTCAAGCAATCTGTCAGTAGTGTCTTCCTTGAGCAGCAACGTCAGCTCCGGGTAGGTCTTCTGACAGTGTCGCACAACCCGGCTGAGCAAAAATGGCGCAATCGTGGGAATACAACCCAAACGGATCTCTCCGGTCATGGGTTCACCCTGGTTGCGAACCAGCTCAACCAAATCATCAACATCGGTGAGCAGTTTGCGTGAACGCAACACCACTTCCTCTCCGATGGCGGTGAACATAAACGATTTATGATCCCGCTCAATCAACTGATGTCCCAGTTGCTCTTCCAGATTCTGAATCCCACTGGACAGGGTCGACTGACTGACATGGCAGACTTTTGCTGCACGATTAAAGTTCTGTTCCTGATGCAGATTCACCAGGTAGAACAGGTTTTTCAGGCTGGGTAAGTGTTTCATTTAATCGATTACCTTTTGCTGTTTGCACCTGATTTTTTAACTCTTGGCACTCTAGCACATTTCATCTGCTGAAAAAGCCAATTCAGATCAAACTGACGGCCAAACAGGCATAAAAAAACGGCCCCGCAGGTGCCGTCTTCTTTTACTCATTCAGTTTCAGTGAAGCACTTAAACCTTGGCTTCCAGGTATGCCTTAAGCATCGCCAGATCTTTTTCACCATTTTCAACGATGACATTCAGCCAAATCGCATGCATTTCAGGCCAGTCTGACGCCTCGCCGTGTTGCAGCAACTGAGCATACTGCTGGATACGCTTCAGACCCACAGAGCCAGCGGCGCCTTTGAATTTATGTGCTTCTGAGCACAGTACTTCTTTTTCTGCATTCTTGCTGGCAGCCACCAGATTGCCAACATATTCAGGCATCAGCTGCTCAAACAATACTACGCTCTTGAGCAAGGTTCCGGCACCAATCGCACTGCAGTATTGCTCCAGTGTGTTCAGGTCCAGAATATTTTCCAATTCAGCTGTCGCCATCGATGCCCCCTCTGTAGAGTAATTCATATACGCCCACTGCATGCTGCGATCCAACAGACGCTTGCACTGCTTCGTTTCCCTTTGAAATGCAGGGTTGCAGGTTATTTTGTCTGAGCAATAATACCTGCTGCAGTGCGCCGTGCAACACAATAAGTGAAGATCGCCGCAGATTCATCCAGCAGTAACACAACAGCAACATTATGTTGAGATAAAACAGTGGCAGTGATCGAATTGGCAATTAATGCATCAAGTTGTAGCGCAATTAATCGGCAGCTGATGGCTTTTGCAGCGCAGCACCCTGGCCACCGAATTCCTGCAGATTGTTGACTATGGCTACCAGCCCATCCCAACGAGACGCACACCACTGTGGCGCCAGCAGCATAGGCTGTTTGGCATAGGCCGTTACCCGGTGTAACACCACTTCTTTTGGGATTGCGCGGATCATCTCACCCACACTGTAAACATACTGTTCCAAAGTGAGGGTTTCCATCCGTCCGGCACGCCATGCTTTTGCCATTGTGCTGCCTTCTACAATATGCAGCGGATGAATTTTCAATCCTTCGACGCCCAGCGTCAGCACCTGTTGCAGCGTTGACATATAGTCTTCGTGAGTTTCATCAGGCAGCCCCAGAATCAAATGGGTGCACACTTTAATTCCCTGTTGCTGCGCCCTTTTTACCGTGTCGGCATAGGCAGCAAATCCATGGCCTCGATTAATTTTCTTCAAGGTATGGTCGTGGGCTGATTGCAGTCCCAGCTCCAGCCAGACATCGACGCCACGTTGCTGATATTCAGCGAGCAGCGCCAACACCTCATCTGGCACACAATCCGGACGGGTGCCCACATGCAGTCCCACGATATCGCCGTCTGCCAGCGCCTCGTCATACCTTTGCTTGAGCAGCCGGTATTCATCATAGGTGCTGGTATACGCCTGAAAATAAGCGATGAATTTGTCTCCCGCCGCGCCTCTGGCACTGCCAACCTTTTGCAGCCTTTTGATATTCATACTGGTTTTACCGGCTTCAAGCTGCTCGGCTATGCTTAAAGGGCTCCCCATCTCGTGACTGAAAGAGGCTACATTACAAAAGGTACAACCTCCCTTTCCCAGGGTGCCATCACGATTGGGACAGGTAAATTTGGCGTCAATTGTCAGCTTTTTTACTTTGCTGCCATATTTGGTTTTACAGACAGCACCGAAAGTATTGGCGTATTTATCGAGTCCCACAGCGACGTTCCAGGAAAATGAAGGAGGGGTATTTTAGTCATTCCTAAGCAATACGTCCTTGGACAAGGTCAAATTTCAGCAGACTACCCGGCGGTCATGGTCATCATGAGTTTCATTCACTGTAGCTGCAAAAAAAATCATTATTCACAAAACCAAAGTAATCATCAAAAAAATCTCACACTGGATCACAAAAACTCAAATACATGTGGTTTCAATTGATAAAAACATCAGCAAACCCAATTTTTACCAGTTTACGTCAAGGTAATCATATTAAATTTCGCACCACTTTTATCAGCCAAAATTATATTTTTATGCAATCTATGTGATTGACGTTTTACTCATGTGCATATAGCTTGAACAGTTCGGGCAAAAGACATTAGAAGAAATGAGTTCTCCCGACGTAGTAAACCTTGAGCATTGAAGGGAGGTTGTTTGTATGAGCTTGTATCATCCCAGTTTTGAGCGGGACAATTGTGGCTTTGGCTTAATAGCCCAAATGGATGGCGAACCCAGCCACCGGATTGTGCGTACCGCTATTCATGGCTTGGATAGAATGAAGCACAGGGGTGGTATTGCAGCTGATGGCCAGACCGGCGACGGCTGCGGCTTGCTGATGCAATTGCCGATTAAATTTTTCGAAGCCGTGGCGGCAGAAAATGACTGGCATCTGAGCCGTAAATTTGCGGTAGGAATGCTGTTTCTGAGTCAGGATCCCCAAAAAGCTGAAGCCGCCCAGTACATGCTGGCCCGGGAACTGGAGCGCGAGACCCTGAGTATCGCCGGCTGGCGCAAAGTCCCTATCGATCCGGATGTGCTTGGCCCCATTGGCCGTGAAACCCTGCCGCAGATTTATCAAGTGCTGATCAACTCACCCATCGGCTGGCGGGAAAAGGATCTTGAGCGCCGATTGTATATGGCACGTCGCCGTCTCGAGCAACAACTGAGTGACGATAAAGATTTCTATGTGGCGTCGCTGTCCGGTCAGGTGATCGTCTATAAAGGCCTGATGATGCCTGCGGCACTGCCGGAGTTTTATCTGGATCTGGCCGATATTCGCCTGCAAAGCGCTATCTGCTTGTTTCACCAGCGATTCTCTACCAATACTTCACCTATTTGGCCATTGGCGCAGCCATTTCGGTATCTGGCTCACAATGGTGAAATCAATACCATTACCGGTAACCGCCAGTGGGCCCGCGCCCGCGCCTACAAGTTCAATTCGCCCCTGTTGCCGGATTTGCAGCAGGCCGCCCCCTTTGTCAATGAAACCGGCTCTGACTCCTCGTCACTGGACAATATGCTGGAGATGCTGCTCTCCGGTGGCATGGATCTGTATCGCGCCATGCGTATGCTGATCCCGCCTGCATGGCAAAGTAATCCTGAGATGGATGAAGATCTCAAAGCTTTTTACGACTTCAACTCCATGCACATGGAGCCCTGGGATGGCCCGGCCGGGATTGTGATGACCAATGGTCGTCACGCCGCCTGTGCAGTCGACAGAAACGGCCTGCGGCCATCGCGCTATGTGATCACCAAAGACCGCATCCTGACACTGGCGTCAGAGATCGGCATCTGGGATTACGGCGCCGATGAAGTGGTGGAAAAAGGCCGGGTAGGTCCGGGCGAACTGCTGGTACTCGATACCCTGGATGGTCGTCTATATCAGTCCTTTGAGATTGATAACGACCTGAAACGCCGCCACCCCTACAAGCAGTGGATGGCCAAGAACTCCAAAACCCTGACCCCGGCTTATATGCTGGCGGCCAATCAGCACGGTAACCGTGAGTTCAAACCCGATGCCCTGCTGCAATACCAGAAGCTGTTCGGCTATACCCGTGAAGAGCTGGAGCAGGTGATATGGGTACTGGCGCAAAAAGGCGAAGAAGCCATTGGCTCCATGGGAGACGATACTCCCATGGCCGTGCTGTCCAAACAGCAGCGCAGCCTGTATGACTATTTCCGCCAGAAGTTTGCCCAGGTCACCAACCCGCCTATCGATCCGCTGCGGGAAAAGCACGTGATGTCGCTGACCACCTGTGTCGGCCGTGAGCAGAATCTGTTCAACGAAACCACGGGCCATGCGTATCGGGTGATGTTTGAATCGCCGATTTTGCTGTTCAGCGATTTCAGTCAACTGATGTCGCTGGATAAAGCCAACTACCGCGCCGATACCCTGCAGCTGAATTACGACCCGACCGAAGGGCTGGAAAATGCCATTCGCCGGGTGACAGATGAAGCCGAGCGACTGGCCCGAACCGGTACCACTTTGCTGGTGTTGTCCGATCGCCTGATCACTGAATCAACCCAGCTGATCCCCGCCGCTATGGCGGTAGGCGCAGTACAGCAGCGTCTAGTGGAGAAAAGCCTGCGGTGTGACACCAACATCATAGTGGAGACGGCCACCGCCCGTGACCCCCACCACTTTGCCGTGCTGCTGGGATTTGGCGCGACCGCGATTTACCCCTTCCTGGTATACGAGTCCATTGCCGATCTGGCCGACCGCTTCGGTGAAGAGGACAGGATCAGCCTGATGCTGAACTTCCGTCAGGGCATCGAAAAGGGCCTGCGTAAAATCATGTCCAAGATGGGGATCAGTACCGTCGGTTCTTACCGCTGCAGCCAGCAGTTTGAAGCCATAGGTCTGGCCGATGACGTGGTGCAGCTGTGCTTTAACGGCGTAATAAGCCGGGTCCAGGGCGCCAGTTTCAGCCATATTGCCGATGATCAGCGCAAACTGCACCAACGCGCCTTTGCCCGCCACCAACCGCTCCCTCAGGGCGGATTGCTGAAATATGTTGAGGGCGGCGAATACCACTGCTTCAACCCGGATGTGGTCAACACCCTGCAGCATGCACTGCGGGAGCGGGATTATCAGGCCTATAAAACCTTCGCCAAACTGGTGGATGAGCGGCCAATAGCGACCCTCAGGGATCTGATTGGCATCCAGGGTGAGCAACCGGCCATTGCGCTTGATAAGGTCGAAGAGGCCACTCACCTGTATCCCCGTTTTGACAGCGCCGCCATGAGTATCGGCGCGCTCAGCCCGGAAGCCCATGAAGCGCTGGCCATCGCCATGAACCGTCTGGGCGGCCGTTCCAATTCAGGGGAAGGTGGCGAAGATGCCCGCCGCTTCAATACAGAGCGCAATTCTGCCATCAAGCAGATCGCCTCTGGCCGCTTTGGGGTCACCGCTCACTATCTGGTGAATGCCGATGTGCTGCAGATTAAGGTGGCTCAGGGCGCCAAGCCCGGAGAAGGCGGTCAGCTGCCAGGCGACAAGGTGAGTGTGGAAATTGCCGGACTGCGCTATTCGCGTCCCGGCGTCACCCTGATCTCACCGCCGCCGCACCACGATATCTATTCCATCGAAGATTTGGCCCAGCTGATTTTCGATCTCAAGCAGATCAACCCCACCGCCATGGTGTCGGTCAAGCTGGTGTCAGAGCCCGGGATTGGCACCATTGCCACAGGCGTGGCCAAAGCCTATGCCGATATGATCACCGTATCCGGCTATGACGGCGGCACCGGAGCCAGCCCCATAACCTCAGTCAAATACGCCGGCAGCCCGTGGGAGCTGGGTCTGGCAGAGGTGCATCAGTCACTGGTGGAAAATGGGCTGCGCCACAAAATCCGCCTGCAGGTAGATGGTGGGTTGAAGACCGGCCAGGATGTCATCAAAGCGGCATTGCTGGGCGCCGAGAGCTTCGGTTTCGGCACTGTGCCCATGATTGCCCTGGGCTGTAAATACCTGCGCATCTGCCATCTGAACAACTGTGCCACCGGGGTCGCGACCCAGAATCCAACCCTGAGGGACAAGCATTATCATGGCCTGCCTGAGCGGGTGATGACCTATTTTGAGTTTGTTGCCGCCGAAGTGCGCGAGTGGATGGCCAAACTTGGGGTCAGCGAGTTTGAACAACTGGTAGGCCGCACCGAGTGGCTGATCGCCCTTGAAGGCCAGAGCGACAAACAGCGGGGTCTGGATCTGTCTGCCATCCTGTACAATCCCAAACTGCCCGTGGGCAGTGCCGTTACCTGGCAGGAGCGCAATACCCCGGAAGACAAGGGTGAACTGAATATCAAACTGCTGGAGTCCTGCCGTCAGGCAGTCGATGACGGCAAAGCCTTTAAGGCCAAATTCAGCATCAGCAATACCGACCGCTCGGTGGGCGCGGCCTTGTCGGGCTATATCGCCAAGCGCTACGGTATCAAGGGCACGCCAGAGCCGATCAAACTGTCCTTCCAGGGCACTGCAGGCCAGAGTTTTGGCGTGTGGAACAGCCCGGGGATTGAGCTCAATCTAGTGGGTGATGCCAACGATTACGTCGGCAAAGGCATGTCCGGCGGCAGCCTGACCCTGTACCCGCCTGTGGGCAGTAACTTTAAAACTGAGCGCTCCGCCATTATCGGTAACACCTGTTTATATGGCGCCACCGGCGGCAAACTGTTTGCCGCCGGTCAGGCCGGTGAACGCTTTGCCGTACGCAACTCAGGCGCCATTGCCGTGGTTGAAGGCGTGGGCGATAACGGCTGCGAATACATGACAGGCGGCATAGTACTGGTACTGGGCAAAACCGGGGTGAACTTCGGCGCTGGCATGACAGGCGGCTTTGCTTACGTATTTGATCAATTCGGCAAGTTTGATAAACGGGTCAACCGTGAAATGGTGGATACCCAGGACTTGAGCAGCCCTATCCATCAGCAGCATCTGCAGGGGCTGATTGAAGAGCATGTTAAGCGGACTGGCAGTGAACATGCGCGGATGATCCTGAGTGATTTTGAAAACTGGCTCGACTGCTTTGTACTGGTCAAGCCAAAAAATGTGGCGCTGGCCGATCTGCTCAAGCATGAACAAGGCGGTCAGTTGTTGTCAGTGAAGGCGGGGTAATACGCAATGAGTAACGATTTTCAGTTTATTGATGTTGCCAGACAGGATCCTGCCAAGCATCCGGTGAAACGCCGTACCAGCCAGTTTATTGAGATTTATCAGGCCTTTGAACAGCCTCAGGTACAGCAGCAGGCAGATCGCTGTCTGGACTGCGGTAATCCCTACTGTGAATGGAAGTGTCCGCTGCACAACTATATTCCCAACTGGCTGAAGCTGGCCAAGCAGGGGCGTATCATGGAAGCGGTTGAGCTGGTGCATGAAACCAATACCCTGCCGGAAATTTGCGGCAGGGTGTGCCCCCAGGACAGATTGTGTGAAGGTGCCTGTACCCTGAATGAAGAATTCGGTGCCGTCACCATAGGCAATGTCGAGAAATACATCACCGACACCGCATTTGCCCAGGGATGGCGGCCAGATCTGTCCGCCGTGGTCGCCCGCAAGGAAAAAGTGGCCATCATAGGCGCCGGCCCTGCCGGACTTGGCTGCGCCGATATTCTGGCACGCAACGGCGTTCAGGCGGTGGTATACGACAAATACCCACAAATTGGTGGCCTGCTCACCTACGGCATTCCGGCGTTCAAGCTGGACAAAAACGTCATGGCCATTCGCCGCACAGTGATGGAAGGCATGGGCATAGAGTTTCGCCTGGGTGTCACCATAGGTCAGGACATCCCCTTCCAGCAGTTGTTGGATGAATATGATGCGGTGTTCCTTGGCATGGGCACCTACAGCGCCATGCAGGCTAATCTGCCGGGTGAGGATGCGCAGGGCGTGTACCAGGCACTGCCCTATCTGATTGGCAACACCCACAAACTCATGGGCACCCAATCAAGTGAGCATCCTTACCAGTCCATGAAGGGCAAAAAAGTCGTGGTACTGGGCGGCGGCGATACCGCCATGGACTGCGTGCGCACCGCGGTGCGTCAGGGGGCCGAGTCAGTCACCTGTGTGTATCGCCGTGACGAACAGAATATGCCCGGCTCGCGCCGTGAAGTGCAAAATGCCAAAGAGGAAGGCGTCCAATTTCTGTTCAACCGCCAGCCCATCGCCATTCATACCCAAGATGGCAAAGTGTCAGGGCTGGAATGTGTGGAGACCCAACTGGGCGAGCCGGATCAGTCAGGGCGTCGCAGCCCTCAGCCTGTGATGGGCAGTGAGCAAGTGTTGGCGGCCGATGCAGTGATCATCGCCTTTGGTTTCCAGCCAAGTCCTGCGCCCTGGTTTGCTGATTTTGGTATTGAACTGGATCAGTGGGGCCGGGTCAAAGCCAGCAAACTGGACGACAACCCCTTCCAGACCAGCAACCCCAAAGTCTTTGCCGGGGGCGATATGGTCCGCGGCTCAGATCTGGTGGTTACCGCCATCGCCGAAGGTCGGGATGCGGCCCTGGGTATACTCAACTTTTTAAGCTAACGGTGTGATTGCACTCAGTTATCCAGCTATCAAGCCCGCATTTAATGCGGGCTTGTCATTGAGACACACAGGCGCGCATCCAGGCTCAAGCCTGTGCTATAGTTAGCGCCAATTTCCATTCCCTTGTGAAGTCAAAAAGGTCTGATATGAAAATCGGTATTATCGGCGCGATGGAGCCAGAAGTCGCCCATCTGATCGCCTCTATGGAAGCGGCTGAGTCTCAAACCATCGCAGGTATTGAGTTTGTTGCCGGCAAGCTCAATGGCAAAGACGTGGTGGTAACCCGCTCAGGCATCGGCAAAGTCGCCGCCAGTATTGCCACTACCTTGCTGATTGAAAAGTATCAGCCGGATTATGTAATTAACACAGGCTCTGCCGGTGGTTTCGTCGACAGTCTGGAGATTGGCGATATTGTTATCTCTTCTGAAGTGCGTCATCACGATGTGGATGTGACTGCCTTTGGTTATGAAATCGGTCAGATGGCCCAGCAACCTGCGGCCTTCCTGCCCGATGCAAAACTGGTAGCTG
Organism: Shewanella sp. GXUN23E; assembly: GCF_050865035.1. Classification (NCBI taxonomy): domain Bacteria; kingdom Pseudomonadati; phylum Pseudomonadota; class Gammaproteobacteria; order Alteromonadales; family Shewanellaceae; genus Shewanella; species Shewanella sp. GXUN23E. Next base: position 123,376 of record NZ_JBOZWP010000001.1, read on the forward strand.
CCGCCAATCAGGCCATCGCCTCACTGGGTGAAGTCAAAGCGATAGAAGGGCTTATCTGTACCGGTGACAGTTTTATCTGCGATCCGGCCCGCACCAAAGTGATGCTTGAACACTTCCCGACCATGGCCGCCTGTGAAATGGAAGGCGCTGCCATTGCCCAGGTTTGCCACCAGTTTGGCGTGCCTTTTGTGGTGATCCGCTCTTTGTCTGACAATGCCAACAACGACTCACCCGTGGATTTTGACAGCTATATCATCAAGGCCGGTCACCACTCTGCGCTGATGGTGATGGCGCTGCTGAACAATCTGTAAGGAACCGCAGGCAACGCCATGGACACAGGCTTATTATCCGGATTGCCGACCAAGGATGTTGCTCTCCTGGAAGTGTTTGCCCTCGTGACAGCAGCTTTGTTGCTGTCACGCATTCGTCCCCTCCCCTTACGCTATGACCCCTTCTACTGGCTTGCACAACTGGCCAGCCAGATAGCCGGGAAAGCCGCTCACACTCAGCGCTCCAATACCCAGCAATACACCGCCGGTACGCTGGCCACACTGCTGCTGGTGTTACCCTTCGGCAGCATAGTCGTGTTTATTCCATTGCTGGCGGCCTATCCCTGGTTTTTTGAGCTGGTCATTCTGTATTTCTGCTTCAATGACAGTGGCATCAATCGCCTTTGCAATCAGGTTGCTGACAACCTTGAGCGAGATGACAAAGCCAGTGCCAAAGCTCTGCTGGCTGAGCGGGTACCTCAATCGGTCTCACAATTATCCGCCACAGGTTTGAGTAAAACGGCTATCGAGCTGGTGCTCCATCGACCCGCAGTAAACCTGATAGGAGTATCGCTGGCATTTTTCGCCGGTGGGCTCACATTTGCCATTTTGCTGCGGATGCTGACAACCATCGCCGCCCAGTGGCCAGCTCACAGTCCAACCGGTCGCTTTGGTAAACCGGTCAATCTGCTCAGTGGCTTATTGATGTGGTTTCCCGACCTGTTATGGGCACTGTTGCTGGCACTGCAGGGCGGACCTGCAACGCTGATCACCTGGCTGAAACCTCGTCCCGTCTTTTTAAGCCGCAGTGTCACTACCGGCTCCCGGGCACTGGCTATTGAACTTGGTGGTCCGCAGATGTTTGGCAACATCAAAGTCAGCCGGGCGAAAACACCATTACCCGCCTTACCTGGCAGTCAGGATATTCGCCGTGCTGTGTCACTCAGTCGCACTGCCGCGGGTTATTATTCGGCGCTGCTCATCTGTTTGCCACTGCTGTGGATTCTCATCCGGCTGTATGCTCATTAATTGCGGTTCTGGCTATCGCAGTCACGCCAACAACTCGTTCGAAAGCCTGTCTGGAGTGCGGATTGGTATCCCGTTGATTCAAGTAGATGAAGTCATCCCTACAAATGCCTGATTGGCGGTAAAAGCTGCTTGATCATGAGTTTGGCAGAAGGCATTATTCAGCACTCGGGCCAGCCTCTGCTGCCACTGTGTCATTATTGGAATATCTGTAGCGAGCTGACATTGCGAAATATCTGGTTCTGTTTGATGTTATTGTCCTTTTCTGCCCTGGGAAACCAAGGGGAGATGCCCCGTGAGCAACAATTGGCAATGAACTATATGCAGGCTCTGACGACGCACAACTACAGCAAACTGGAACAGTTTTACGATCGGGAAACGGTATTTTCTGACCGTACAGCAGGCCGCAAATACACAGGCGAAATTCATATTCTGGACTTTCTGCGACGGGCCCATGAAGGGGTATTGGAATATCGCTTCAATCTGGAGCACATGTACAACTCAGGTTCACTGGTGGTGATGATCGGCAGTTACTACCTGAAAGGTCCCGGTGACCAATTTGGCAAGCCGGGAAAAATCATCGAAGTTGCAGTGTACGGTGTCACGACCCTGAAACTGGATATGGCCAAAAAACGGGTTAAGGAGCACATAGATCTGATCGACTATCAGACCATGGCGGATCAACTGGCGCCGCAATAACGGTCAGCAATCACATTTTTTCTTTCATCCGGAAACTTGCGACCATTTCATCACTCCAATGACATATGTTCATTAAGTGTCCGGAGGAAAGGCAAGAATGACCAGATTGCCTGCCCGTATTCTTCCTCTGCTGTGGCTATTGGCCGTCAGCGCATTTGCGGCAGAATTGCCCCCTATGGTGACTTCATACGCCGATAAACCGGTGCAGCACTTCAATCGCGAACTGGATGAAGCCAGACGTCAACAGGCAAGCTGGAGTGAATCGCCGGAACAAATCAGCCGTCATTACGCCGGTAATCAGTTCACTCTGATACGCACTGTCCAGCACCAAAATGAAACCCTGGCCTATTTATCCAAATCGTCGCTGGAAGACCACCAGCAGGTCTTGCTGATCCTGACCCTGAAGCAACAGGGAAATCACTGGGCCCTGAAGCGGGCACAGGTAAGCTGGCAATGTAAAAGGGGCCAGCACTTCAGTACTGATCCCTGTCATTGAATTGAGCTGAGCAAGTCAAACAGCAACACCTTGCCCCTTAATAGCAAAAGGCCTGCTGCCACCGGCATCAGGCCTTAAACTGATCCACTTGTACTCAGTCAGAAAACTGCTTAGCTGAGTGTGACCTTGGCAAACTTGCGCTTACCGACCTGGAATACCGCGCACACACCGGCGTTGAGCATCAGTTTGGCATCATCCAGCTTATCACCATCCATCTTGACGGCGCCTTGCTTGATCATCCGCATGGCATCAGAAGTAGACCCCACCAAACCAGCCTCTTTCAGCAGGTTTGCAATAGCCATGCCTTCACCGGCGGCCAGAGTAACTTCCTCGATATCATCAGGGATTGCGCCCTTCTGGAAGCGATCAATGAAATTCTGGTGCGCCTTTTGCGCCGCATCTTCATCATGGAAACGGGCAATGATCTCTTTGGCCAGCAGAATCTTGGTATCACGAGGGTTGGCACCAGCGTCCACATCAGCCTTCAGCTGGGCAATCTCTGCCAGTGGCCGGAATGACAACAGCTCGTAGTAACGCCACATCAATTCGTCAGAAATGGACATGATCTTACCGAACATTTCATCCGGTGCTTCACTCACACCAATGTAGTTGTGGGCCGATTTGGACATCTTCTTGACGCCATCCAAACCTTCCAGCAGCGGCATCATGATCACAGCCTGCGGCTTCTGACCAGCGGCTTTTTGCAACTCACGGCCCATCAGCAGGTTGAACTTCTGATCAGTACCACCCAGCTCAACATCGGCTTCCAGTGCCACCGAGTCATACCCCTGCAGCAGTGGATACATGAATTCATGAATAGCAATGGATTGACCGGATGCGTAACGCTTCTTGAAGTCATCACGCTCCATCATGCGGGCCACAGTCTGCTGCGACGCCAGACGGATCATCCCGGCTGCGCCCAAGTCTTCCAGCCAGCTGGAGTTGAACACGATTCGGGTCTTGGCCGGATCCAGAATTTTGTACACCTGCTCCTTGTAGGTCTCGGCGTTGGCCAGCACCTGCTCGCGTGTCAGCGGTGGACGGGTGGTGTTCTTGCCACTTGGGTCACCCACCATGCCGGTGAAATCACCGATCAGGAAGATCACCTCATGACCCAACTCCTGGAAAGTACGCAGTTTGTTGAGGATAACTGTATGACCCAAGTGGATATCAGGTGCCGTCGGGTCTGCCCCCAGCTTCACCTTGAGAGGACGTCCCTCTTTCAACTTTTCCAGCAGATCCGATTCGAGCAAAATCTCATCGGTACCACGTCTAATTTCTGCTAATACCTGGTCTAAGTCAGCCATCTCGGCAGTTACCCCTAAGCGCCTAATAATATAGAAAGAGACTTATGTTACTTGTTAGCCCTAATAAATGAAAGTGTGTACACTAAGGGATGAGTCATGGTTAGTCATTTTGGTACCGAGTTCAATGGGAAAGGTCATCACACTATTCAATTTATTGCCCAGATTGCATCAGGCACTGATAGGTTTGCTGCTCCTGATTATCTTTGCAGTAGTGCTGATACCCGCAGATGACGCCCAGGCTTCACGTCAAACACAACCGGTCGCCGTCTCTACCAGCGCCCAGGCAACGGATATTACCGTGCCGCTGGCTTTTCGCACCCCGGAAGCACCAACTGCGCCCCTAAGGGATAAGCCTGATGCCCCCCGGGATACCACATCAGAACCCCAAACCGCAGAAGCAGCCACACCAACAGCGCCACAATTAACCGAAGAAACGGTAACTGTGCGCAGCGGCGACACCCTGGCCGCGATTTTTAACCGTGTTGGCTTTACTGCCCGCGATGTATATGAGGTGACCCAACTCAAGCAGATGGGCAAAATCGTCCCCAAGTTGATGCCGGGCGACAGTATGGTGTTGATTAAGGACAGCGACGGTAAATTTGCCGGCCTCAGATACCAGCTGAGCAAGATTGATACACTGATCGTAAGCCGCCATCCGGAAGAGTTGAAAGAGTACACCCTGACCAAAGAGGTCACCCGGGAAGAAAAATTCGTCAGCGCTGAGATCACCTCCAATTTCTGGAACGCTGCCGCCAAAGCTGGTCTGACCCCGGCGCAGATTATGGAGCTGGCGACTATTTTCGGCTGGGATATGGACTTTGCTCAGGATATCCGTGAAGGTGACAGCTTTGCCCTTATCTATGATGAAGAATATGCCGACGATCAGTTCCTGCAAAACGGTAACATTCTGGCGGCCGAGTTTATCAACCAGGGCGAGCGTTTTACGGCAGTTCGCTATAAAGATGGCCAATACTATTCAGAAGATGGCCGCAGTATGCGCAAAGCATTCCTGAAATCTCCGGTTGACTTCAAATACGTCAGCTCCAACTTCAATCCCCGCCGCCTGCATCCGGTTACAGGCCAGGTAAAAGCCCACAGAGGCGTTGATTATGTCGCTGCCGTCGGTACTCCCATCAAGGCTGCCGGCGCTGGCCGGGTCATTGAATCCGCTTACAACAAATACAATGGTAACTATGTGTTTATCAAACACAATGACACCTATACCACCAAGTATCTGCACCTGAACAAACGCAAGGTGAAGCAGGGGCAATACATCAAACAGGGTGAAACTATTGGCACACTGGGCGGTACAGGTCGGGTAACGGGCCCACACCTGCATTATGAATTTATCGTCAATGGCGTGCATCGCAATCCACGCACGGTCAAGTTGCCCAAGGCTGAACCCATCGCCCAGAAAGAGCGGCCGCAGTTTGACAAGCTCAGCCAGTCTCTGATGGCCAAAATCGAATCTGAAAAACAAAGCAGTTTCGCACGGGAGAGCACCAACTAAATGAGTGGTCTGTTTATAGGACTCATGTCCGGCACCAGCATGGATGGCGTCGATGCCGTGTTGGTGGATTTCTCTGCTACCAGTCCAAGACTGATTGGCGGTCATTCCGAGCCAATGCCGGATCATCTGTTCAAAGGATTACAGCGTTTGTGCCAACCCGGCAGTGACGAAATCAACCGACTGGGCAGACTGGACCGGACCGTAGGCAAGCTGTTTGCCAAAGCCGTCAATCAACTGCTCGCCAGGACCGGAGTATCTCCCCTTGAAGTGGTCGCTATCGGCAGCCATGGGCAAACCATTCGGCATATGCCGAGTCTGGATACCGGCTATACCCTGCAGATTGGCGATCCCAACACCATTGCAGTCGAAACCGGTATCAATGTGATTGCCGACTTTCGCCGCAAGGATGTCGCGCTGGGCGGTCAGGGCGCCCCGTTGGTCCCGGCGTTTCATCAGGAAGTATTCGCGGCGCCGGACGCTGTCAGGGTGATCCTCAACATCGGCGGCATTGCCAATATCACTTTCCTGCCCGGTGACAGAAACAAGGTACTGGGATTTGATACCGGCCCGGGGAACACGCTTATTGATGTTTGGGTGCAGCAACATCTGCAGACCCCGTTTGACAAAGATGGCGCCTGGGCAGCATCGGGCAAAACCAACGATGACCTACTCAAACAGATGATGTCCCATCCCTACTTTGCCCAGAACTTCCCCAAGAGTACCGGTAAAGAGCTGTTTAATCAGGCCTGGCTTGAACATCAGCTGGCGCAGTTCAGTCATCTGAAAGATCAGGATATTCAGTCAACGCTGCTGGACTTAACCTGTCACACCATAGCCAAAGACGTACTCAAACTGGCCAAAGCGGGTGAACTGTACGCCTGTGGTGGCGGCGCGCTCAACGCTGAGCTGATGCGCCGTCTGCAGTTACTGCTGCCGGACTTCCGACTTGCGACCACAGCGCAGCTGGGGGTTGATCCCAAGTGGGTCGAAGCTATTGCCTTCGCCTGGCTTGCCATGCGTTTCGAGCAGGGACTTCCAGCCAATCTACCGGCCGTCACAGGCGCCAGTCGTCAGGCTGTGCTGGGAGCCCGTTACCCGGCAGCCTGACTACCTTTATCTTTGCAACAGCGGGTGACTCAGTCGCATGATATCCCGCTGCGGATAATCGGTCAGCGTCATCAGCAGGCGCTGCTCGGAGGGGATAAAGGCCAGCGTACCGAAAGAAGATAAATAGTTATTCGGAATACGCAAAATCCCCCGGGTCTGATTGGTCTGTCGATCCCAGAAACTCACCATATATTCTGCGCCGCTGGCCCGTTGCTTAAAATACACCCCCTGAGAACCCGCTACCCAGTTGAGGCCGTCTGCCAGATATACGCCGGCTGGCGCCGATTGCCAGTCAATTTTACCGCCCCGCCCCCTGATCAACGGAATTGCTGTCGGCAGCGCCTCGCTCTTTGTCAGCGCGACTTCATATGCCTCGATATCCAGCTGCCACAGGCCAGGCGCATCCGGACGACTGAACACCAGCAAACTCTCGTCAACGATCTGCCCGCGGGACATGCTCAGGCCCCTGAGAACCACAGGCTTGGCACCATCCAACGGGAATTTCACCAACTGATTGTCAATGGATGAATAAATGGCTTTATCGCCCGGTCCCCAAAACAGACGGGTGTGGTTACTGTAGGGCGACGCAACAACGGACATCTCACCATTGTCCAATTGCAACACATAGATCTGATTCCCCTCATTCAGCTCATCCGGGGCAATAAAAGCAATTTTATGACCATCCGCCGACCATCTGGGATAAAGCGCCCGCCGCTCGATAAAGGTATGTTGAATACGGTTGTTGCCCTGACTGTCAGACGTCCAGATCTCGTTGAAGCCGGTTTCATTGGAGGTATAAACCACCCGGCCGGCAGCAGCCGAATAATCCGGCAAGCGCTGACCATAACCTGAGTAAAACAGCGGATAAGGCGTCTGCGGAATGGATTTGTCCACATCCATATAGGCAATGTCGTATTGGCGGGCATAGTGGTTATAAACCAGATCCTGGCTGCCGGGAATAAACTTGGGATAGCTGAAACCAGGCACTGCGAGGTCCGTCACCTTCCCGCTGTCCAGATCCAGACTGAAGCCCCGCCTGACGCCAGAGGTCTCCACCCCGAACACCAGCTGCTTGCCACTGTGATGCCAGGTCAGGCCACGAATATCTTCCATGCCCTGAGTCAGGGCACGTTCCTCTCCGGTGTTCAAATCGTACAGAAAAATGTCTTCGGTGATATTACTCAGTCGTCTGGCGATGGCCAGATACCTGCCATCCGGGCTGAACGCCAAATCCCGTGCCACGCCGCTGCAGCCCTTCTGGCACTGGATTTTCTCAGGGATAGGCTCATTGCTCTCCACCCGGATAAGATAAACTTCATCGTCGCTGTCGCCGGGCACATTGTGGATATAGGCCAGCTGGCTGCCATCCGGCGAAATATCCAGAGCGCTGCGATGGGAATTACAGGGTGTCAGGTAACGCACCTGACCTGAACTCATCTGCATTTCGGTGAAAAAGCACCGTCGGTCTTCTGCCCGCCGACTGGGATAATAGAGATATTCCCCCCCCGGATGCCACACCGCCCTGGCCTCCTCGGAATCCCGGGGAGACAAACGTTTGGGCAATGCGCCTTCAACTGAAATTTCCTTCAGAAACAAACCGTAGTTGCTGCCATGGCGGGCACCGCCGTAAACCAGATAACGTCCATTGGGCGACACAGCAGGAAACCGCTCCGAGCCATCCTCTCGGGTTAAATAGCTGATTTCTTTACCTGTCTGAATTCCTGTCGAGGTCCAGAGCAAATAGCTCATGGCCACAGAGACCAAAGCGACCAACAACAGGGCGCTGAGCGAGCGGCGACGATATTGGCGGAAACTGACTTCAACCTGCTCGACATCGCTGACCAAGGGCTCATCAAACTGGGGGGCAATCAGCAATCGATAGCCGGTCTTGCGCACCGTATCAATAACAGTGTCATCTCCCAGTGCCGTCAGATGCTGACGCAAATGCCAAATTGCATTGGTGAGCGCCTTGCTGCCAACATACTCGTTGCCATCCCACACAGTCTCAATCAATTCATCCCGGGTGACCACCTCAGGATAGCCCCGGGCCAACTGCGCAAGCACTTCAATAAACTTGGGCTGCAACGACAGCTTTTCCTGCCCATCAAAGCTCAGGCTATTGTCAGACAGGTCAACCCTGCAGGTGCCCAGATTGAAATTGGATATTTTTGTTGTTTTTTCCATGTACTGGATCCGACGCTACCGATATGGGACAAAGGTCTTACGCCCACAATGTTAAACAATTAATTTACATAAAAATAGACATTAAATAGAGAACGAAACAACTGAGAAACGAGGGAGCAGCCCTTGCACCTGTCCTGTGCTTCCAATAGAAAACTGAAGTGAGTGAATTACAACAATTTATTGGCAGACCTTCCGCCCGGTCAAACTTCCCGGGTTAAGCCCAAGGACGACACAGATGAGAAGTATTTTCGCCCTGACAGCCACCCTGTTGCTGCTCAGCCCCTTCACCGCCGCCAGCGAATATCAGACGCCGCCCACGGCACTGCAACAGGTTGTTGAACAGCCCGGCAGCACTGATACGCTGTTGTCGAAGGACAAGCGCTGGCTGGCGGTATTGGGAAATTCCAGCTCCCCGGATATTTCAGTGCTGACTCAGCCTGAAGTGAGACTGGCGGGCCTGCGAATTAACCCGGTGAGCCTGACGCCAAGCCGCCCCGACAACAGTTACCAGTCACTGACCCTTATCCAACTGAATAACAAAGACAATCTCAGCACCGATATCCCGTTGCCGACAGGTATCACCCTGAGCCATGGCGGTTTTTCTCCCGATGGACGTTTCTTCTCTTTTACCGGTCAGAGTGACTCAGGCGCCTGGCCCTATATTGTCAACCTGACGGATTTTTCGGTCACCAGGCTGGGGCAGGCGAGATTAAATGCGACCCTGTCAGGTGCTGTTCACTGGCTGACTGATGGCAGCGCCATGCTGGTCCGCCTGACTGTTGCGGAGAACTTTATCCCCCGTGCAGCGGCAACAGACTCGCTGGCGCCCCTGATAAAAGCCACCTCCGCACAAAAGGCTCCAAGACGTACCTATCAGGACTTATTGAAAACCCCGGCTGATGCCGCCTACTTCAGACAACTGACGCTGACTCAACTGGCACTGCTCAGCCCTGATGGCGCTCTGCGTAAGCTCGGCAGTCCGGCGATTTTTAATCGGCTCAGCCTGTCGCCGGACAACCGCTACATCCTCACGGGCAAACTGACTGAACCCTTTTCACTGAGGGTGAAATACCAGGACTTCAGTCAGCAAATCAGTATCTTACGACTGAACGATGGCCATGAGCAGTTGCTGACCCAATTACCCAGTGGCGAGCATCGTCCCGCCGGCCCCGACTCTGTCACGCCAGGGGGCCGCAATTATCAGTGGCATCCGGCCATGGCGGCGGCAATCACCTGGATCAGCGCCGCCGATCAGGGTGACAGCACCCGCGCTGCGGACATCAGGGACAGGCTCAACCTGTTGAGCGCCCCCTTCGAAGGGGAGCCTGTGGAATTGACCGCTACGCCTCGACGCATTGCCGAAATCGACTGGATTGATGCCCAGACGGCACTGATTACGCAAACAAGCCGCAAGGCTCAGCAAATCACCGTAAGTCTGCTGGATAAGCGGGGCCTGACGCTTTGGCATCAACGGGCGCTGCGGGACAGCTACGACAATCCGGGAGTATTCCATACCCGGCGCAACGAATTTGGCCGTCAGTTACTTGCCGTTGAGGACGGACAGGTACTGCACTTTGGGCTGGGGGCATCAGATCAGGGGTATCGGCCATTTTTGAAGCGCACATCCCTGATTGATGGCAGGAGCAGCAAACTCTGGCAAACCCGGGAGGATAAATATGAACGGGTAAAATATGTGCTCAATGAGCAGCCGCTGCAACTGATCATCAGCAGTGAGAGTCGTACTGCGGCCCCTGCGCTGTATCAACTGGATGTTGAATCCGGCACACGCCGCTTGTTGTATCAGCAAGCCGATGCCCTGTCCGCGTTCAGGGATATTCAGAAGCAACTGATCAGCTTTCGCCGCGCCGATGGTCTGCCATTATCCGGCACTCTCTACCTTCCCGCGGATTATACGCCTGCCCAAGGTCCTTTACCTGTGCTGATGTGGGCTTATCCCAGAGAGTACAAAGACAAATCTGTCGCCGCCCAGGTCGCCTTTTCAGAGCATCAGTATCTGAACATCAGTCCCCGCAGCCCTATCGCCATGGTGTCACAGGGCTATGCGGTATTTGATCGGGTCGCCATGCCTATCATCGGCGAAGGAAGCAGCAAACCCAACGACAGTTTCAGACAACAGCTCATCGCCAACGCTGAAGCTGCGGTGAATGTTCTGGTGGAGATGGGGGTAGCCGATCCCAAACGCATCGCTGTCGGCGGTCACTCCTATGGCGCCTTTATGGTGGCCAACCTGCTGGCCCACACAGATCTGTTTGCCGCCGGTATCGCCCGCAGCGGTGCCTACAACCGCTCACTGACGCCGTTTGGGTTTCAAAACGAAGAACGTAATTACTGGCAGGCAACAGCGCTGTATCAGTCGATGTCCCCCTTTGCCCATGCCAATCAAATCAATGAACCTATCCTGCTGATCCATGGTGAGCTTGATGCCAACTCTGGCACTTTCCCCATGCAGTCAGAGCGTCTGTTCAACGCCATCGCCGGTCTGGGCGGCACCGCCAGACTGGTCATTCTGCCCTGGGAAAGCCACAGCTACGTGGCAAAAGAATCGCTCAATCATCTGCTGTGGGAGCAACTTAACTGGCTGGACAGCTATCTTAAGTCAACCCCGGCATCGGCAGACGCAGCAGTACCACAAGGAGCTTTATGAACCCGTATATCTACCGAATAGGACTCGTCCTGAGCCTGGGCTTTTCAAGCCTTGCCGCTCAGGCCGGGGCCTCCCCCAAAAATGTGGTGTTTCTGATCGGCGATGGAATGGGGCCAGCCTACACCACGGCTTATCGTTATTTCAGTGCCGGGGACCCAGCCACGCCACCGCAACCAACCGTGTTTGACTCACTGCTGGTAGGCATGGCAACAACTTTCCCCGATGACGACACCTGGGTGACCGACTCCGCCGCAGCGGCAACGGCACTGGCGACAGGCCACAAAACCTATAACGGCGCCATTGGCATAGATCGCAACGAGGTCCCGCTCACCAGCCTGATCGCCGAAGCCAGACATCGCGGCATGCTGACCGGGGTTATTGCCACATCGCAAATCAACCATGCCACTCCGGCGAGCTTTCTGGCCCATGACAGGCACCGTAAAAACTATAACGCCATCGCCGACGACTACCTGGGATCAGACGGCCACTCGCCGGTCGCCGATCTGTTACTGGGCGGAGGAACCAGCTACTTTATCCGGCCGGATGTCAATCTGATAAACCGCTTTCAGGAACGCGGCTATCAATATCTCAACCGCCTGGAGTCACTGGATAAATTGACACTTCCTGCAATCGGATTGTTCGCCCCTCAGGGCCTGCCTCCGGCACTGGGCAGCGCCCAGCCCAACAGACTGAGTATCATGACCAAAGCGGCATTGACACGCATGGAAGCGACAGATCGCCCCTTTGTACTGGTTGTGGAAGCCAGTCAGATAGACTGGTGTGCTCATGCCAACGATATCGCCTGTGCCATGTCGGAAATGGAAGACTTCGCCCGAACCCTGACACTGGTAAAGGAGTTTATCGACCGGCGCGGCGATACGCTGATGGTCGCCACCGCCGATCACTCTACCGGTGGCCTGACACTGGGCCGTGCCGGGATCTACCAGTGGCGGGCCGATCTGCTGAGAAAAGTCAACATGCTGCCAGACGATATCGCCCGGCTGTTATTGGCCTCCCCGGCGGAGTTGGACAATATTCTACAAACGCAAACAGGTCTGCAGCTGTCCGAACAACAGCGAACGCTGTTTGAACAGGCGCTGAGTGATGATCAGGACAGCAGCCAGGAGCAGCTTGCCGCCCTGGTCAAAAACCTGATTGATGAAGCCACTTACACCGGCTGGACCACCTCAGGCCACGATGCCATCGATGTGCAGGTGTTCGCTCACGGGCCGGGTGCGGCACTGTTTCAGGGCATGCAGGACAACACCGCCATAGGTCAGAAACTCAAGGCCCTGTTGCCCGGCAGACATATCGTTGCCGGTGCCAGTCCTGCACCCGGGTCATCCAGGTAGCGTAAGGCTGCGGGATAGGATATCCTCTCGCCTCATACCGCCCCCCGGCAGTTGCCCGGGGGCTTACCGGTATTCATCCGGGCCAGTTGGTCCGCATTGAAATGAGAAAACAGGCCATGACCAAGAAAAACAAATCCCTGGCTGAGCTGTCAGTCATGACTCCCGAAGCCCGCTACGACTTTATGGTCGCAGAAATCAAAGCCAGTGAAGAGATCTGGACACTGCAGGACACAGATGGCTGCGTCATGCTGACCACCGAAGATGAAGACTGCATTCCTATGTGGCCGTCCGAAGAAGCCGCCCAGGCGTGGGCAGTCGATGACTGGCAGGACTGTGAGCCGCTGTCGATCCCGGTTCGTGATTTTCTCGAGCGCTGGGTTCCCGGCATGGAAGATGACGAGTTGCTGGTCGCCGCATTCCCGGTAGAAGGCGATTTGGGTGTGGTTATCCCTCCCCATGAGCTGGAATCCAAACTGACCTCAGGCAAGCGCCACTGATCCGGAGCCGTTAATGTCAACCCCTACACCAATGGCGATGCCCAAACGTTTGATGCTACTGCTGGCCCTGCTGTCAGCGATTGCCGCAGGCGGACTTTGGCTGAACTGGTTGCCCCTGTTGTGGGTACTGGTACTCCTGCTGGTGCTGGGTTGCCTGGGCAGGCAAAAAGCCGGACTTATTCTGCTGCGCTTGCTGGGAATGGCCGGATTGGCACTGTTTGCCACTTTGCCTTTTATGCTGCCACAGCTGGCCGCGCAATTTGCCGGGGCATCGGCTCAATGGCCTGAGCAGCTGACGGGCCTGCCAAGCAGCGCAATTTGGCTGATATCCGGCACAGGCGCATTACTCTGTGGGTTCATACTGTGGGTAGCTTTTGGCAACAAAACAGCCCGCTTCTTCCGCCCGCAGATGCGCTTCAATATTCTGGGATAGTGTCTTTTTGAAGAAAGCCGCGCACTCCTGAGTGCTATCTCCCGGTATCACCGCCAAAACGGCGCCCCAACACCAGACTGCGAATACGAAAAAGCCGTCCTTTGGACGGCTTTTTAATTAATTGGAGATTGGCTTACACCGAGAAGCTGGCGCCGCAACCACAGGTAGTGGTGGCATTGGGGTTTTTCACGAAGAAACGGGACCCTTCCAGCCCGGAGGTATAATCCACCTCACCACCCACCAGATATTGCAGGCTCATTGGGTCAACAACCAGTTGTACCCCTTGCTTTTCCACGGTGAAGTCACCTTCGTTGACCTTTTCATCAAAGGTAAATCCGTATTGGAAACCTGAACAGCCACCGCCGGTCACATAGACCCTTAACTTCAGGGCGTCGTTCTGTTCTTCTTCCAGCAGGCTTTTCACTTTCGCAGCCGCCGCATCGGTAAAGCGGATGGGCAGAGCTGCATCAGCTTGTTCAGTCATTGCTACCTCTTACATCAGTTTGCTGTGCGGGATTATCCGTTACCTGACTATTTTGTTCAAGTATTACCCGCGGCTCTTTTTCACCCGAGGTTAACTCAGGTACGCTGAAAATCTGTTCAGACTCAGCCCCTTTGGTCCAGCGGCTGGCCGGTACCACGAGTTTGACCTGAACCCTCGCCAATTCAAAACCTTCTGGCAAAGCAAATTCACTGTCCAGCATCTGAAAATAGCGGAAGCTGAAGTTCAGATTGACGTCGGTCAACGACTTGAGCGTCAGCGTTTCCGCCACGCCATCCTGAGTACCTACCAGAAACACTTCAGCCCGGCCTTTGACAACCTGCTTGCGCTTTTCCAGTTGCATCAGCATCAGTTCCAGTCGCTGCTTACCCAGCTCCAGCCCCGGCAACAGTTCTGCAGAGTATATCGCTACCCCTTCGGCATTGTTTTCCGGTGCCATCACACTGCGGTAAAAATTCAATTCACGTTGCAGCTGCTTTTCCCGCTCCAGCTGATCATTGAACATCTTTTTCATATTGTCATTGGCTTCGCGCGCCACGACCAGCTCCATATTACGGCTGGCCAGGGTACTGGCGCGAGCCTGCAGCGCGTTCTCCAGGCGCTGTATCTGCTCGTCGGCAGCATCGTTGCTCTGTGGCTGGCGCGCCAACCACAGGTGATAGCTCAGGGCGCCGAGCGCAAACGCCACCAGCACCAGCAACAACAGATACCAGGAGGACGCCCGGTATCTTCGTTCTGCCCCTTGCAGGCGATCTGCCCAGCGATGATAATTCGACATTAATTAAACCTTAAAACAGCATATGGATTATGCGGAAACCCTAACGTGCAAATCAGCTTCGAAGAACTCAAAGAAAAATCACAGCGCTATTTGCGAACCGGGCTGAAAGATCAGCTGTCCGAAGCCAGAACCAGTGCCCAGTTGTGTGCACTGGCACTGGTGTTTGCCCTGATTGCCTCCGGGGTCATTCTGATGCTCAGAGTCATGCTCGCCTGGAGCAATGAACTGACCGGGGCACAGGAGCTGGATTTTACGGAGATCACCGCCGACTGGCGAGTTTTTCTGCCGCTGTTGGCCGCAATTTTGATCCGTGTGGCAATTAAACTGGGCTCCCGCAGGTACAAACGTCTGGGCATTGCTTATGTCCTGCATATGTTCAAGATGCACTACGGTAAACTGCCACTGCCCTCTGCCCCGGCGCAGTTCTTTCAGGCCTTTTTCGCTCTCGCCGGTAACTTTTCTGTGGGCCGGGAAGGCCCGGCCATTCATCTGGGTGCCGTCACCGCCAGTGTGCTGGCTGAGCGCCTCAAACTGCCGGACAACAGTGTCCGCATCATGTGTGCCAGCGGCATTGCCGCCGGCATTGCCGCGACCTTCAACGCGCCGCTGGCCGCGGTCATTTTTGTGTTTGAAGTGATCGTGCGCGAATACAAGATCCATTACTTCTTCCCTATTATGCTATCCGCTATATGCGGTGCACTCTCCAGCCAGTTGGTGTTTGGTGATGTTCACGAATTTGAACATATCAAGGTATTGGCAATTCCACTGGATCAATATCCCCTGCTGGCGATTGCCGGGCTGGCACTGGGATGCGCCGCGGCGGCCTTTAACCGGGTGCTAATCCTGGTCACGGAAAAAGCCGCCAACCGTTCGCTGACGCTCAGATTACTGCTGGCCGGCGCCATCACCACTGCAATAGGACTGGTCATGCCACAGGCATTGGGCACAGGTGACTGGGCCATCGAGGCGGCGCTGAATCAACACCCCACAGTATTGTTTCTTATGGCGCTGCTGCTGGCCAAAGTGATCGCCACCATCGCCGCTATCGGCCTTGGCATTCCCGGCGGTCTTATCGGGCCGCTGTACGGCATAGGCGCCATAGTCGGTACCCTGATCGCTATGATGAGTGCTCAGTTGTTTCCTGCACTCAGCCCCTATATTGGTCTGTACGCCGTCATCGGTATGACAGCCATGATGGGGGTGAGTCTTAATGCGCCACTGGCCGGTTTGGTAGCGCTGCTGGAGCTGACCAATGACACCAACATAATTTTGCCGGCCATGTTCGTCACAGTGCTGGCATTTCTGGTGTCATACCGGGGCTTTAACAGTCAATCTATCTTCCTGCGTCAACTGGATATTATGGGGCTTGAATATCGGGTGCCGGTGATCAACGCCGCGCTGCAGAAAACCGGTGTAAGAGCCCTGATGAATCGCCGGGTTGTAGTGGTCAACAACGATGAATCTCTACTGCTGGAAGTGCTGAAAAGGGCTCAGGGCCGTCCTGTGCTGGTGCGCAATGAACAGGGACGGTTTGAGAAGCTGAAGCTGGAAATGCAATCCTTCGAAGGTGATGAAACCCTTTACCGCCTGCCCATGCAGGGATTGCCGGACACCGCTACCCTCAATGAGGCCTATGAATTGCTGCTGCCCAAACGCAGCGGAGAAGTGTTTATCTGGCAGGATACACCGGACAACCTGGTGGGCGTGATCAGCTGGGCGAACCTGCAACAGGAGATCCGCTCAGGCAAGCTGTAACTCAGACTGATGACGAGAAAATCATCGGCAATTGTTGCTGTGCTGACATCCACATGAGTAGCTTGGATGAGTAGCCGGGATCAATACCAGGGTGCCGCAGCAGTGATCCCCGTTCGCACCGTCAATATGGGCAGCAAAGCTGTCACTGCTTGCCGCAATATCAGTCATCACTGATGGCAAAATCAGTGAGTTATCATGCACATCAACAATCAGATTTGACCTCAGGTTCTGCTTGGATTTCACAATAAGCGACACCGCAATCGTCAAGACTGAAAACGCTGAGTTTTTATCGGAATTCCGCCAAGCTAACAGGCGACAAACCCACGGCCCGCGCCGCTGGGCAGAATCACGGAGAGTTTTCTGCCATCATGTGATCCCCGCCATTGACATTGGCAGTCTTGGCCCCACAATTGGGCGTCTATGGGAAACATCTCCCTCACAGAATTCAGGATTTCCGCTCCCGGCGGGAAGCCCGGCATTGAGAACCAGACCGGCAATACCGGCATAACACGAACAAGGAAATAAGATGACCCGTTCCGAAGCGCTGTTTGAACAGGCGAAACAAACCATTCCCGGCGGTGTGAACTCCCCGGTACGTGCATTCAACGGTGTGGGCGGTACCCCACGTTTTATCGAAAAAGCCGATGGTGCCTACATCTTTGATGCTGACGGCAACAAGTACATCGACTATGTGGGCTCCTGGGGCCCAATGATCCTGGGTCACAACCATCCAAAAATCCGTGAAGCCGTACTGAATGCAGTACAAAACGGTCTGTCTTTCGGTGCCCCGACAGAGCTGGAAGTCCAGATGGCGGAGAAGGTGATCGAGATGGTACCTTCCATGGAAATGGTCCGTATGGTGAGCTCAGGTACTGAAGCGACCATGAGCGCCATCCGTCTGGCCCGTGGTTTTACCGGCCGTGACAAGATCCTGAAATTTGAAGGCTGCTACCATGGCCACGCTGACTGTCTGCTGGTTAAAGCCGGTTCAGGCGCCCTGACGCTGGGTCAGCCAAGCTCTCCGGGGATCCCTGAAGACTTTGCCAAGCACACCCTGACTGCGGTCTATAACGATCTTGACTCAGTCAAGGTTATGTTCGAGCAGTACCCTGATTCCATCTCCTGCATTATCCTGGAGCCAGTTGCCGGCAACATGAACTGTATTCCACCGGTTGACGGATTCCTGCAAGGTCTGCGCGCCCTGTGTGATGAGTATGGTGCCCTGCTGATCATCGACGAAGTGATGACGGGTTTCCGTGTTTCCAAGAGCGGCGCTCAGGGTTACTACGGCGTGAAGCCGGATCTGACCACTCTGGGTAAAGTGATCGGCGGCGGCATGCCAGTAGGCGCCTTCGGTGGCCGTAAAGACGTGATGCAGTACATCGCCCCGACCGGTCCGGTTTATCAGGCAGGTACCCTGTCCGGCAACCCAATCGCCATGTCAGCAGGTCTGGCGCAGATGGACGCCCTGTGTGAAGAAGGTCTGTATGAAGAACTGGCGGCCAAGACCGAGCGCATCGCCGAAGGCTTCAAGGCAGCAGCTGACAAGCACGGCATTCCAATGAGCATCAACTATGTAGGCGGCATGTTCGGTTTCTTCTTTACCGACGAGCCGCAGGTGACCCTGTTCGAACAGGTGACCAAGTGCAATATGGAGCAGTTCCGCGCCTTTTATCACGGCATGCTGGATGAAGGCGTTTATCTGGCACCCAGCGCCTACGAGGCAGGTTTCCTGTCCATGGCGCACGGCGAAGAAGAGCTGGCTGCCACACTGGCTGCCGCTGACCGGGTACTGGCCCGTATGGCTGCAGCATAATCCGCTGACAAATTTGCAAAAAGGACGCTCCGGCGTCCTTTTTTGTTTTTATCCCACACAGATGTTGCCTTAATGCAAAAAGCATGTTGCAATCCGCGCCGAGCACAGGTTGATTAATTCAACCTTAAAAGAACAACAATCGTCGTTGGAACACTGCCATGCTGACCCTGTTTCTTGTGAGTCTCGCTGTGCTGGCCCTGCTCAGCATCATTACGGAAGAGTTGACTCACATCAACAAAACCAAAACCACGCTGTTTCTGGGCTGTGTCGCCTGGATCACCCTGTTTATCGATGCCGCCGGACACAACAGCCAGCACATTGCCGCTGAGCTGAATGAAAACCTGCTGGAAATCGCTACCCTCTGGCTGTTTTTAATGTCCACCATGACCTTTGTGGCTTATCTCAATGCCAAGGGGCTGATCCAGGTGTTGATTGAAAAGCTGTTTCCGGCCGAGCTGTCGGTGCGCCAGCTAATGTTGATGATTGCCATCTTCTCGCTGTTTCTGTCGGCTATCTGTGACAACGTCACGGCCACTTTGGTGTCCATCGGCCTGCTGTCCAGCTTCAAACTGCATTGGCGCATGCGCAGACGCATCTCAGTACTTATTATCTTCGCGGTCAACTCAGGCGGTGTAGCACTGATCACCGGCGATGTGACCACCCTGATGATCTTTCTTGAGGGACATCTGAATATGTCGCAGCTGCTGCTATTGCTGCTGCCCGCCGTCAGCAGCGTGGCCCTGCTGGCCCTGCTATTCTCCCGCGGCGCCAGAGGTCAGGTGATGACCACACCGGTCAACTATACCTATACCGCGCTGGATTTGGTGATTGCCGGGGTGTTCGTGCTGACCATCATCATGACCATGGTGCTCAACCTGCTGTATGCCATCCCGCCGGTACTGACTTTCCTGACCGGTCTGTCGGTGATGTTCCTGCTGGGCCAATTCAGCCACTCCAACACCGAAGAGATGCGCATCCTGGAATATGTCCGCCGTATCGAGTTCGATACCCTGCTGTTCTTCCTCGGTATTTTGCTGTTGGTGGGCATGCTCAAGCAAATTGGCACCCTGGATATGCTGGCCTCAGCCTACAGTCAGGTATCGCCGACACTGGCCAATTACATATTGGGAATCGTTTCGGCACTGCTGGATAACGTGCCCATGACGGCCGCCCTGCTCAAGGCTGATCCACACCTGAATGCCGAACAATGGCTGGGACTGACCTACGCGGTCGGGGTGGGTGGTTCACTGTTGGTGATAGGTTCGGCGTCCGGTATCATCGCCATGAGTAAAATCAAGGAGCTGACGTTTGTCAGCTACCTCAAGTACCTGCCATCACTGCTGCTGTGTTACAGCGCGGGCTATGCCCTGACCATCTGGTTTGCCCGCGTCATGCTTTAAGCCATTAAATCGCCGGTACGATAAACTCAGTGCCGGCAATTTCCAGCACCACGTCCCGGGGGCGGATCTCCACAATTTTCAGTTTGCCACCAATGGTGTCGCCCTGCTGTAGCTCGCGGCCATCCACATTCAACCAGCGATTTTTAGGATTGCTGGCATACACATGGGCCACGATGTTGAACTCGGGCACCTGTTGCTGCAGTGCTGGTGACAGGTCGCCATATCTGGGAAAGTCAGACTCCGCCACCTCAGGGATCGGATCAAGCTTCGCCGGAGTCACTCCTTCTTTAACTGAATGTTGATACTCCACATCCTTGAGCGCCTGCTCAAAAGCCGCCAGCAAATTGTCCTGCGCAGCTTTGGCTTCCTGCCCCAAATCCGCCATGCCCTGCGGCGCATGACCGGTTTCACGGCGCAGTATCTCCAGCTGCTGGGGCGTCAAATCTGAGTTGGCACCCAGTACCAGAGGGGCCGCCGAAGCTTCGGGCTCAGAATATGCAGGCTGCACTGCAACCTTCACCGGCGCTGCAGCGCTGCTGCGCCCTGGTTCAGCGGCTTGCTGACTCAGCACCGGACCAGGCCTGGCCACAGGAATATTACCCCGTCCGGCAAGACGAACACCGGGGTCGTTAGCCACCTGGACAGCATGTGGCTGAGTGTACGACGCCGGTTGGTTCGTCTGTCCAGCCTGCATTGCTATCAGAGACGCAGGCTCGGCCTCCTGGGCTGGTAACACCATGGCCACAGGCTCTTCTTTATTGAGCCACAAATTCAGGCCAAAAGCCGCGCCGCCCCCGGCAAGCAGACTCAGCACCACAGCCGCCACAGCCTTGACCGGCCAACGCTGCGGATGATCAACATAAGGCCTTGGCGCCGTGGCAGGATCCGGCAGTTGTCCCTGCTGTTTGTTGCGGATCACCGCATCGAGCAAAATCGACATCAGCGTTCTCCCTCCCCGTTCAGTCTCGGGCCGCTCTGACTCAGATACAGACCCAGCTGAGTCAGGGTCTGACTGCCGGCAATGCCATCCGGGTTGAGACCGTGCTGGCGCTGGAAGGTTTTCAGTCTCTGCTCCAGTTGGCTGTCATACCCACTGATCAGTCTGGACGGCACCTTGTCCACCATCGCCAGCGAGTTTTCCAGCCACTGCAACTGGCTGGCGGATGAATGCGGACCTATGGGAGATGCCCCTTCCTGTTCGGGCTGCCACAGGATCTCAAACACCCCGGCGAAATGCCGGTCAAACCAGCTCCGGCTGACCCAGAACTGCTGCTCTCCCAGTTGTAACAGCAGCTCATCAGCATTACGGGAGATCAGCGTACCGTAGGACTCCTGCCCGGCAGCATCGGTCAGGTACACCACTGCCGGGTAATTGAGGCGCAAAATCGAGGCGGTACTGCCCTGCTGCTGATAACAGGCCAGCCCCTGCAGCGCGGCTGCCTGACAGGCACTCATCTGCTGATAGGGTGTACGATTCCATAATCCCAGCAGAGTGGCGAACGCGGTATCTATCCCGCGGCTGTCGGCCAGTGCTTTATCAAGCTGACGTTGTCCCAATGACGGGGCTGTCTCAGGCGCTGAGGCCGCTCCACTGGCGGGTCTAACAGCCGCAGGACCTGCGGTGTCACCGGGCGCCTGCCTGGTTTCGTTCACGGCGGCTGTCACAGTTGCAACCTGCTGTGCCGCACCGGATGTCATTTGGTCATCAGTCTGGATAAACCAGAACACCAGCCCAAAAGCCAGCACAAAACCCGCACCGGCCAGCAGTGGCCAGGTGTAACTCCGGGTAACCGGCTCCTCTCCCAGGACTTCGGCTGCGGCGCGCTGCACCATCTTATGATCAACAGGTACTTTGGACTGGGCATAAGCCGCCATCAATGCCCGCTCACAGATCAGATTGCTCAGCCGCGGAATACCGCCACTGGCGGCATGCAGCGCGTGGATGGCTCTGGCAGTAAACAGGGGCTCGTGGCGTCCGGCGACCTGTAGTCTGTGCTGTACATACAATCCCAGCTCCTGTTCATTCAGTGGCAACAGATGGTATCTGGCGGTGATGCGCTGCGCCAGCTGACGCAGTTCCTGACGCTTGAGCAGTTGCTGCAGCTCGGGCTGGCCAATCAATATCACCTGCAGTAATTTTTTGGTGTCCGTCTCCAGATTGGTCAGCAGCCGCAGTTGCTCCAGCACCTCAGGCCGTAAGTGCTGGGCTTCATCAATGATGAGCACAGTGTTGCGGCCCTGCTCATGGTTATTGAGCAGATATCGGCTGAGTAAATCCGTCAGTTGTTTAAGTGTGGGATTGTCACCGTAGGGGATATGCAGCTCGTCACACAGGGTTGCCAGCAGTTCCAGCTCAGTCATCGAGGGATTGAGAATGAATGCGGTATCGGTATTGTCCGGCAGTTGCTGCAAAAGGCAGCGGCTGACGGTGGTTTTGCCTGTGCCCACCTCACCGGTCAGCAGTACAAATCCGCCGGTATCGCCCAGACCATAGGTCAGGTGTGCCAGCGCCTCTCTGTGTCTGTCGCTCAGAAACAGATAGTGGGGATTGGGGGCAATCGAGAAGGGGTTGTCGTTCAACCCGAAAAAGGCTTTGTACATACCGCGCAAACACTTGCTCTGAAAAGTTTTGCCCAAGGTATAGTGCCAGCCGGAGGATGTCAAAATCGACCGTCCTGTGTGCCCTATTTTTTACTGCAGGTGTTATGCTTAGCGCAAATTTTCAAACAGGTGATCGGGCGTGCAAATCTATCTGGTAGGCGGCGCAGTACGGGATGAACTTCTGGGACTGCCGATAAAGGACAGAGACTATATGGTGGTAGGAGCCAGCGCAGCAGAAATGCTGGCGCTGGGCTATGAACAGGTCGGCAAAGACTTCCCGGTATTCCTGCACCCAAAAACCAAGGCTGAGCACGCCCTGGCGCGTACCGAGCGCAAAACCGCGGCAGGTTATGGTGGCTTTGAATGCCTTGCCGCGCCGGATGTCACCCTGGAGCAGGACTTGCTGCGCCGGGATTTGACCATCAATGCCATCGCCAAGGACGCCGATGGGCAACTGCATGACCCTTACGGCGGTCAGGCGGATTTGGCCGCACGATTGCTGCGCCATGTGTCACCGGCCTTTGTCGAAGATCCTCTACGGGTACTGAGAGTGGCGCGCTTTGCCGCCCGTTTCGCCCCACAGGGCTTCAAAGTAGCGCCGCAAACCATGACCCTGATGCAAGAGATCAGCGCCAGTGGTGAACTTGATGCCCTGAGCCCTGAGCGGGTGTGGCAGGAAATGGACAAGGCGCTGGCCACTGATAGTCCACAGGTGTTTATTGAAGTGCTCAGAGAATGCGGCGCCCTGAAAGTACTGATGCCGGAAATCGATGCCCTGTTTGGCGTACCCCAACCGGAAAAATGGCACCCTGAGATAGATACCGGCGTGCATACCCTGATGGTGCTTGAACAGGCTGCGGCATTGAGTGACGACAAATCGGTGCGCTTTGCTGCACTGCTGCACGATCTTGGTAAGGCGTTGACGCCGAAAGAGCATTGGCCCAAACACCACGGCCACGGTCAAAAAGGCCTGACACCTATCCGCAATCTATGTCAGCGCTTGCGGGTACCCAATGACTATCGGGATTTGGCATTGCTGGGCAGTGATCTGCATCAGGATTTCCATCATGCATTTGAGTTAAAACCGGAAACTGTCATTAGAAAATTTGATGCTGCGGACCTCTGGCGTAAACCCGAACGTCTGGGTAAATTACTGCTCGTGTGTGAAGCCGATATCCGTGGCCGGACAGGATTCGAGCACGCCAAGTACCCTCAGGCGGGCTATTTGCGTCAGTGTTTTGCATTGATGCATCGGGTTGATGTCCGTGAAATTGTTGATGCAGGCTTCAAAGGTTCGGAAATTCGTGATCAATTGCAAAAACAACGCATGAAAATGCTGTCAGAATTTAAGGCGAATCACACATTTAATGTAACGAATCGGTGAGTTTGCTAAATGATGCCAATTAATCCTTTGAAAAAAGGTGAATATTCGCTATCGTTTTGACCGATTCCATGATTTTTCATAGCAAATTAAATTGTCTATGACATAATTATGCGGTTGCAGTCGACTTAGGAGGACTGCGGCCTTTTAATCCACACTATCTTAAAGGGATTACTCCATGAACAAAAAGTTAATGATGGTTGCCGGTGTAGCTATGACTGCTATGCTGGGTGGCTGTGCCAACACCACTGCTCTGGAAGAAAGCGTTGCCAATCTGGGTAACAAAGTAGACCAACTGTCTGCTGAAGTTAGCTCTCTGAAAACTGAGCAAGGCAAAGTTTCTGCAGATGCAAAAGCGGCTAAAGCTGCTGCTATGGACGCTCAGGCTGAAGCCAAGCGCGCCAATGACCGCATCGACAACATGGCTACTTCTTACAAGAAGTAATGTGTTGATATCGGCGATGCTCCGGCATCGCCGCTATAGTTTTCAGGCTTTATCTCTTCCTGCTTTCCCTCGCACCACACTTATCTTTATCTTCAGCCGGTTAACGCTTTCTGGCAACTACCACCAAATAATCCAGCTCCAGTCCATCAATCGCTTCACGGGTAATATGCCCCTTGAGTTTGTCATTGGCCCGCCAGGCATATGGAGTCATCTCCAGTAAAGTCAGCGCCTGTTCACCATCAACATCCAACTGCCACTGCACTCTATGCTGTGCCACTAACTCCAGCTCTTTGGGCAAATTGACTGCCACTTCCTTTTCCGTCAAATCATCAAACAACCGACTGCGCAGCTGCCACAGGTGACGACTGGCAGGGATCACCATCAACGCCAGACCGCCGGTCTTCAGCACCCGTATAGCCTCTTTTCCTTTCAATGGCTTATCTACCACCGTCAGGAAATCGAAACTGTCATCGGCATAAGGTAAGCCCTTGGCTGAACACTGGGCGTAATACTCATCACTGCCGGCTTTGGCGGCGGCATACAAGGCATTGTCAGCTTCGCCAAAACCACAGCGTGTCAGATTCAGCTCAGGCATGGCCGCAACCAATGGCTGCGCCAGAGCTCTGAGATAAAAGCCATCACCGGATTCATAATCCAGCCAATTGATGCAGGCAGGCTGCGACAGCTCAGATACCAGCGCCTGATTCATGGCATCAAGCAAAGGCGCGTGGATACCGCTGCTGAGCAAGAACAAGCGCGATCGCATTTGGGCACGGGACAAAGTCTGTTGTTTTTTGCCTTTGCCAAACACCCAGTATCCCCGCCCTTCCTGGACTTCAACAAAAGGAAACTGATGTTTACTTTCACAGTGCAGATCTTTACTGGTGAGATATTGGCTGAGCGGCTTATGGCAGATGGGGCATTGCAGAGAAATGGTCATAACGTTCAGGTCCATAAAAAACATCGCCCCGACCTGAAGCCGGGGCGCTTGGCTGACGGCAGAGGTCAGCTTACAGGAAAATAAACCCGCACAGGAACAGGCCCAGTGCCAGTCGATAAATCACAAAAGGCGTCATGCCCATGCGGCTGATGATCTTCAGGAAGAAATGAATACATACATAAGCAGACAG
Organism: Shewanella sp. GXUN23E; assembly: GCF_050865035.1. Lineage (NCBI taxonomy): Bacteria > Pseudomonadati > Pseudomonadota > Gammaproteobacteria > Alteromonadales > Shewanellaceae > Shewanella > Shewanella sp. GXUN23E. Next base: position 148,729 of record NZ_JBOZWP010000001.1, read on the forward strand.
GAAGGACAACAACACACCCAGCCCCATCGCCTGCCAATCAATGACATGACCTTCGCTGATAATATCTTTGCCCATCAGCAGCGCAGCGCCGAGGATCACCGGAATCGACATCAGAAATGAGAAACGGGCAGCCGCTTCCTTTTTCAGCCCCAACATCAGCGCGGCAGTCATAGTCACACCGCTGCGGGAAGTACCTGGAATTAATGCCAGCGCCTGCGCCAGACCGATCAGCAGTGCCTTTTTCCAGCCCGCCTGATACTCGGTCAGCTCACATTTGGCCATGCGGTCACCCAGCCACAACAATAAACCGAACACCACAGTGGTGATGGCGATAACTCCGGGACCACGCAGATAGTTTTCCACCCAGTCTTTGGCCAGAAAGCCGATCACCACTGCAGGAATGGTCGCCAGAATGATCCACCAGGCCAGCTTACTGTCGTCCGACTGCACACCTTTAAACACGCTGGCCAGCCAGGCCTTGATCATGGCAACAATTTCCTTGCGGAAATACAGAATAACGGCCAACAGCGAGCCGATATGCACGGCCACATCGAATGACAACCCCTGATCTTCCCAGCCAAATAACTGCGCGGGCAGGATTAAATGCGCCGAGCTGGAGATGGGTAAAAATTCGGTGAAGCCCTGGATCAGGGCCAGCAGAATAACCTGCAACGTGTCCATATTGTCCCTTGTTTCGTGTTAAAGAGGATGTATTGAATAATCAGGCAAACTCTGGCCAGCTATGGGCAATCGGCCAGAGTTTTTGCGGCTTGTCATAAGCCTGCCACAGCGCCCGATAGCTCAGTTTGCACACAGGATGCTCGAGCGTTGGCGCCAACTCAGCCAGCGGCCAGAGTACAAAAGCGTTTTCTGTGATCTCGGCTCTGGGGAGCGCTACTGGGGCATCACACACGAGATCGTCATACAGCAGCAGGTCCAGATCCAGCGTACGGGGTGCAAACTTTTTGGCACCGGGCAAGCGACCGTTGTCCAACTCAATTTGCTTGAAGATCCGCACCACCTCGGCCACGGGCAGTGCAGTCTGCGCAGCGGCGACCATATTCAGAAAATTGGTGCCATTAAAACCCACAGCCTCACTCTCGTATAAAGACGAAAGAGTCAACGGGCCAAAATGCCGCGACAGATCCTGCAGGCCGGCAGTCAGGTGCGCGAGTGGCTCAATGTTGCTGCCCAGGCTGATATAAATTGTTGCCATGTGACTTCTTATTATTGGAAGGAGCGTGACTCAGATATGCCCGCGTTCTATTTCAACACCCACAGATTGCGCGTGTTTTACCGCTCCGGGTTTCATCACCCGCACTTTCACCCAGGGGGCACCGAACTCATCCATCACGCAGCGGGCAATCATCTCCGCAATGGTTTCAATCAATTCAATGGGCTTTTCGGTAACCAGCGCCGTCAGTCGATTGGAGACGGTTTCATAACACAACGCCTGACTGTAATCATCGGTGGCAGCAGCAGCGCGGATATCCCAGGCCATGTCCAAATCGATCACCAGTGTCTGGTGGATCTGCTTCTCCCACTCATAGATACCGATCACAGTATCGATACTCAGTCCACGGATCAGAACCTTATCCATCGCATTCTCCAGATTTTTATGCTGAGGTCAGACAAGTTGACGGGCCATGACAGGTTACAATCCGCCGCAACCATCAAGATCTCTGCGCCCCGACATCAGACCGGGGATATACCCTTTGTAATAGCCTTATTCCTTGAGTAGGATACGGCAAGACAGTCTGCCCTGAAGGCAGGCATTCAGGGCGCAGATAATACCCCAGATCCATAAGGAAACCAATTTGAGCGAAGCTGCACTGACCATTTTTATGATATTGGCTGCCTATTTGGCCGGCTCAGTCTCCAGTGCCGTTTTGGTTTGTAAAATGAGGGGGTTGCCCGATCCCCGAACTCAGGGTTCCGGCAATCCGGGCGCCACCAATGTGCTGCGAATTGGCGGCGCGGGCGCTGCCGCCATGGTGCTGTTTTTCGATATGCTTAAAGGAGCGGCCCCCGCCTACCTGGCTTACCTCCTGGGTATCAACGCCATCTGGCTGGGGGTGATTGCAATTGCCGCCTGTCTGGGTCACATCTACCCGGTATTTTTCGATTTTAAAGGCGGGAAAGGCGTCGCGACTGCCTTTGGCGCGATGGCACCGATTGGTGATGATTTGGCACTGGCGCTGATGGGCAGCTGGCTGGTGATGGTATTTATCACCCGCTACTCATCGCTGGCAGCGATTCTCACTGCCTTGCTGGCGCCTGTCTATACCCATTATCTGGACGACCGGTTTACGATCCCGGTGGCCATGTTATCGACGCTTATTATCATCCGCCATAAAGACAACATAGTGCGGCTGGTGCAGGGCAAAGAACCCCGCTTTTCCATCCGCAACAAGTTCAAAAAGGCCCGCAGCAAAGGAGCGGCAGACAGCCCGCCGCCCAGTCTGGATTAAGCCTCAGTCCCAATCCAGTGGTAATGATTGTTAGCCTTTTTCCCCAGTTGACCACTGGCCAGCAACTCAGCAAACAGTGTATCCACCTCTTCGGTCATCAAGCCGAAGTGCTTCGCTACCGCCCTCTTGCTGCAGGGTAGCGCCCGATTAGCCAGTGCCTGACTGACCTGCTCGGACAGGCTCAGCTCCGGCTCATGGTTATCGCTGTCTGCGGGCATGGATTGCAGCGTCAGTACCGGCGTGATGCTGGGCAAAGGCTCGCTAATGGCATCTATGGTCAGTGGCCGGTGAACCCGCCAGAAATGACGGAATCTGAGTTCCTCGCCAATCACTCCCACAAAGAAAGCGGCAAAGAAATCCAGCAGCACAGACAGAAATACCACCAGTCCCAATTGTGCAGCACGGGTATCCACCCCCAGCAAGTTGGCCATCGAGTCGATAAGGCCAATGATCGAGCCCTGTGCTACCGGTGGCAGACTGTCGCGCTCTGCCGCCAGACGCTGCTGCTCTTCACGCAGACGCTTGTTCTGCTCCTGAATGCGGGTAACTCCGGTAGCGATCCGCTCCATCTCAATGTATTTTTCAGCCGCCAAATTATTCAGGGCTATCTGATTATCAATAGCGGCAATTTGCCGATCGTAGGCGTTGACCTTGGCCTGCTCAATGGCAATGTGCTCCTGCGCCGAATTGGTGGCACTGTTGATGCCTCCGATACTGCCACCAATGGAGATCACCGCCAGCACCAGATAAAACATCAGTGCAGAGAGTGCGCCAGGATAATTGCGGTGCGCCCGACGCTCACCAAACTCATACCAGGCGTAAAACTTACCGGCTTCAAAAATCACCGCCAGCGAACCAAACAGCCATTTCATCACAGGGTTATCGTCGATAGACAAAAATAACAACAGCGAAAAAATGGTAGAGGCCAGAATGGAAGCACCAGCCAAACTCCACACAGTAGTGGTGGCCAGCGGCCCCTTGGGATATCTCAAACCAATGGAATCTTGATAATGCATAACAAACCCGCATTCAGGTCCCGCGCAATGCCGGAACGCCGCAAAAAGCGGGCAGCATACCCCAAAGGCAGCGAAATATAAGGCAAATTACCATTCTGCCAGCTCAACTGGTGGCGATTCAGACAATTGACGGCAAAAGCCGGGGAAGGAGCATAAAAAAACGGCGCCGGTGCGCCGTTTCAATCAACAGAAATAACCAGTCAGTTCAGACTGACTCAAGGCGATTCAGACAGGCTCAAGGCTATCCAGTGGCCATCTTGGCTGACCTTTAACCGCGAGCGGTTCGACTTGACCCGCCTTCAGGCGCGCCAGACCCGCATACGCGATCATCGCGCCATTGTCGGTACAGAACTCCCCTCTTGGGTAATACACTCTGCCGCCAATAGATTGCATCAATTCTGCCAGCCCTTCACGCAAGCGCACATTGGCACTCACCCCGCCGGCAATCACCAGGCGCTTGTGTCCGGTTTGTTTCAGCGCACGGCGACACTTAATCGCCAGAGTATCTACCACAGCTTCTTCAAAGGCGCGGGCAATATTGGCACGGGTCTGCTCATCATCCGGCTCGGCAGCAATGGTATTGGCAGCGAAGGTTTTCAGACCGGAGAAACTGAAATCCAAACCCGGTCTGTCAGTCATGGGACGCGGGAACCGGTACTTTCCACTCTCGCCCTGAGCAGCCAGTTTTGCCAGACGTGGGCCACCGGGATAATCCAGCCCCATCAGTTTGGCAGTTTTATCAAAGGCTTCACCGGCAGCATCATCAATGGATTCCCCCAGCACTTCATACTGACCAATGCCTTTCACATCTACCAGCATGGAGTGACCGCCAGAGACCAGCAGCGCCACGAATGGAAATTCAGGTGCATCCTCTTCCAGCATAGGTGCCAGCAAATGACCTTCCATATGGTGCACGCCCACGGCAGGCACTCCCCAGGCATACGCCAGGGAACGACCAACACAGGCACCAACCAGCAAGGCACCTATCAATCCTGGCCCTTTGGTGTAAGCAACACCATCAATATCGTCAATGCGGGTACCCGAATCCGCCAGCGCCTGGCGAATAAGTGGAATAATCTTGCGAACATGGTCGCGGGAGGCCAGCTCAGGCACTACACCGCCGTAGTCGGCATGCAGTTTCACCTGACTGTACAGGGCGTGGGACAGCAGTCCTGCCTTGTCGTCATAAATGGCAATCCCGGTTTCATCACAGGATGTTTCTATACCTATAACCCGCATTGTGTCTCATCTCAGTATGCAAAGGCCGCCAATTCTACCCGCCCGAGGGCTTTCGTGCCAGCCCTGCCCTCGCCTTTACCTCAGCATCGGCAATCAACCAGCGACAGCAAGCCCGCGGTCCTATGACCGACCGACACACGGCTAAAACCGGCCCCTGAAACAGCCGGACGAGGATTACGTTCTTTTACGAACAGCGAACGACCTTCAACACCGCAAGTCCCGCTTTGTGACTCAGGCAATGACATTTTTTGAAGATTTTTGCTATCGACCGGACTATAATTCCGCCCTGCGAGATCAGGATGTTAATTTCAGCAGTTTGCATCCGCCCTGACCACCAGCCTGGAAGCCCCTAGGGGTTTACATCCGGGCGTTGTTTAGTATAAAATTTCGCACCATTTTAAATCTTGTTAAACACTCTTGGTGCGGGGTCCCGTCTTGTGACAGGAAGTTCCAATCCAATACAAACTTCCACCTAAGGGGTGATGGCGTATGCCAATTATTAAAGTACGTGAAAATGAACCATTCGACGTAGCTCTGCGTCGTTTCAAGCGCTCTTGTGAAAAAGCTGGCATCCTGGCTGACGTTCGTGCTCGTGAATTCTACGAGAAACCAACTACTGCTCGTAAGCGTGCAAAAGCTGCTGCAGTAAAGCGTCTGGCCAAGAAGCTTTCTCGCGAAAACGCGCGTCGCGTACGTTTGTACTAATCCCGCTATGAGCCTTATAGATCAGCTAAAAGCCGAGATGAAAGCGGCTCTGGTTGCCAAAGAAAAAGCGCGACTGGGAACGATTCGTATGGCCTTGGCCGCCATCAAACAGATTGAAGTGGATACCCGCGAATCTCTGGATGATGACCAGGTCATAGCTGTCTTAACCAAAATGGTGAAACAGCGCCGTGATTCCATTGCTCAATATGAAGCAGCGGGTCGCAGCGAGTTGGCCGAAGCAGAAGCAGCAGAGATCAAGGTCATTGAATCTTTCCTGCCAAAGCCTCTGACTGCAGAGGAAGTCGCGGCCATCATAGATGCCACAATTGCTGAAGTTGGTGCATCCTCCATGGCGGATATGGGCAAAGTAATGGGAGCACTGAAGAGCAAAGTGCAGGGTCGGGCAGATATGGGAGCCATTGGCGCTCAAATCCGCGCGAAGCTGCAGTAACTGTGACTCAGTGTACGAACAAGCCGTGCTTATGCGCGGCTTGTTTGTTTAACAAACGCAGTCCGTAATGTTTCGCTTATATAACCAGACGCTCCTTTGGGAGTCTCTCGTTATACAAGTCTGCATTCATTCTGGTGTCCTGAAACAGGTATCGAGTAGCAAAGACGTTCCATGGCAATACCCCGTGATTTTATCAATGAACTGATAGCCCGTACTGATATTGTCGAGCTTGTCGATCGCCGTGTACCGCTGAAAAAAGCCGGTAAGAATCACTCTGCGTGCTGCCCGTTTCACAGCGAAAAGTCGCCCTCCTTTACCGTCAGCCGTGACAAACAGTTTTACCACTGCTTCGGCTGTGGCGCCCACGGCAATGTCATTGACTTTCTGATGGAATATGACCGTCTGGAGTTTGTTGATGCCATTGAAGAACTGGCCGGGCAACTGGGGCTTGAAGTCCCCCGCGAGCAGGGTGGCAAGCGCCGGGATGACGGTCTGAGCCGGGATTTGTATCAGCTGATGGAAGAGGCCGGCAACTTCTATCGCCAGCAGCTGCGCAGCCATAGCGATCGAAAAAAAGTTGAAGAATACCTTGAAAAGCGCGGTCTCAGTACCGAGATAGTCGACAAGTTCGGCATTGGCTTTGCTCCCGATGGCTGGGATGGATTGCTGTCCCGTTACCGCAACAGCCAGGATGCTCAGGACAAGCTGCTCACCGCAGGTATGTTGATTGCCAAAGACAGCGGCAGTCGTTACGACCGTTTCCGCGATCGGCTGATGTTCCCAATCCGCGACCGTCGTGGTCGGGTGGTAGGTTTCGGTGGCCGGGTACTGGGTGACGGCACGCCCAAATATCTCAACTCACCGGAAACGCCGATTTTCCATAAAGGCAGTGAGTTGTATGGTCTGTATGAACTCAAGCAGGCTCATCGGGATCCACAGACCATCCTGATTGTGGAAGGTTACATGGATGTGGTGGCACTGGCTCAGTTTGGTGTCGACTATGCCGTGGCATCGCTGGGCACATCCACAACCGCTGAGCAGTTTCAGTTGCTGCTGCGTAATGCCAAAGAAGTCATTTGCTGCTACGACGGCGATCGCGCCGGATTTGATGCAGCCTGGCGCGCACTGGAAACCGCCCTGCCACTGATTAAACCCGGAGATCAGGTCAAGTTTATCTTCCTGCCCCAGGGTGAAGATCCGGACTCACTGGTGCGCAAAATCGGCAAAGCGGCGTTCGAGCAGTTGATTGCCAACGCCCAGAGTCTGGACGGATTTCTGTTCGACACCCTGACCGAACAATACGGTCGGGACAAAGGCAACTTTGCCAAGCAAGCAATTGTCTTAATTGAAAAAATTCAGGATACTGTGCTGCAGAACCTGCTGTTGGAGCAATTGGCTCACAAGCTCGGCATGAACAACGCCGAAGACGTGAAAAAGAAACTCGGCTTCACGGCCAAGCCACAGCAACCTGCATCAGCAGCCCAGGGACTCAAAGGTCGCGGCACACCGCTGCGTCTGGCTGTCGCCCTGCTGGTACAGCATCCAATACTGGGAATGGGGCTGCCCCCACAACCGGCTCTGGCACACCTGCAGATGAGTGGCGTTGACCTGCTGCTTGAACTGCTGGATATGACTCGACAGCACAAGCTGAACACCGCACAAGTACTGGAACATTTCAGGGAGCACGCCCAGTGGCCTGCCCTGAATAAACTGGCTCAGTGGGAGCATCAGGTCGCGGATGAGAATCTTGAGCAAGAGTTCAGAAAAGCTCTGGTTTGGTTAACCAACCAATATATCGAACAACGGTATCAGGAGCTGAGTCTGAAACAGACTCACACTAAGGAAGAACGGATTCAGTTGCAGAAACTGATCTCTGTCATGAAATCCCGGGCTTAGTTGATTACCCCCCGGACAATTTCAGGACTGGCACAGGGAATCGTGCACAAGTATAATCGATGATTTGCACAGCAATCAGCATTGGCAATTCGCCCGCTGCCGTGCGATTCGTTGACAGTAAACAGTTACCCAACTTGGATGATATCTATGGATCAAACTCCGCAGTCGCAACTTAAATTGTTGCTCGCCAAAGGTAAAGAACAAGGTTATCTAACCTATGCAGAAGTGAATGACCACTTACCTGCAGATATGGTCGATTCCGATCAGATCGAAGATATTATCCAGATGATAAATGACATGGGTATCCGCGTGTTTGAAGAAGCACCGGACGCCGATGACATGATGATGTCGGAAGACAACACAGACGAAGATGCAGCGGAAGAAGCCGCAGCCGCGCTGGCCACAGTAGAAAGTGAGCTGGGCCGCACCACCGACCCAGTGCGCATGTACATGCGCGAAATGGGTACCGTGGAACTGCTGACCCGCGAAGGCGAAATTGTTATCGCCAAGCGAATCGAAGACGGTATCAATACTGTTCAAAGCTCAGTGGCCGAATATCCACAGGCCATCGCCATGATCCTGGAGCAGTACGACCAGTATGAAGCCGAAGAGCTGCGTCTGTCTGATATTATCTCTGGATTTGTCAATCCTGATGAAGAAGACGTTGGCCCAAGTGCCACTCACATCGGCTCTGAGCTGTCCGACGAAGATCTGGACGACGAAGATGACGATGAAGACGAAGACGAAGATGAAGAAAGCGATAGCAGCGATGACGACGGCAACAAGGGTCCGGACCCTGAAGAAGCCCGTGAGCGTTTCGCCCAGCTGCGCACTGCCTACGAATCTGCCCTGCAGATAATCGACACCAAAGGCCGTGACCACCCTGAGTCTGTACGTGCCCTGTTTGAAATCGGCGAAATCTTCAAAGAGTTCCGTCTGGTACCCAAGCAGTTTGACCGTCTGGTCAAAAGCATGCGCGAGATGATGGACCGGGTTCGTGTTCAGGAACGTCTGATCATGAAGCTGTGTGTTGAACAAGCCAAAATGCCGAAGAAAAACTTCGTCAAGGTGTTCACCAACAATGAAAGCAGCCTGGAGTGGTTCAAAGCCGAACTGAGCAGCGGTAAGTCTTATTCTGAAGGCCTGAAAATGGCCGAGGATGACGTGCAGCGTTGCAGTGCCAAACTGCGTGCCATTGAAGAAGAGACTGGCCTGTCCATCTCCTCCATCAAAGACATCAACCGTCGCATGAGCATCGGTGAGGCCAAAGCCCGCCGCGCCAAGAAAGAGATGGTTGAGGCCAACCTGCGTCTGGTTATTTCTATCGCCAAGAAATACACCAACCGCGGCCTGCAGTTCCTGGATCTGATCCAAGAAGGTAACATCGGTCTGATGAAAGCGGTAGACAAGTTCGAATACCGTCGTGGTTACAAGTTTTCGACCTATGCAACCTGGTGGATCCGTCAGGCCATTACCCGCTCTATCGCGGATCAGGCCCGTACCATCCGTATTCCGGTACACATGATCGAAACCATCAACAAGCTGAACCGTATTTCCCGCCAGATGCTGCAGGAAATGGGTCGTGAGCCATCTCCTGAAGAGCTGGCAGAGCGCATGATGATGCCGGAAGACAAGATCCGCAAGGTACTGAAAATCGCCAAAGAGCCTATCTCCATGGAGACACCTATCGGTGACGATGAAGATTCGCATCTGGGGGATTTCATCGAGGATACAACCCTCGAGTTGCCACTGGACAGCGCCACCTCCGAGAGCCTCAAGCAGGCCACTCACGAAGTGCTGGCCGGTCTGACTGCCCGTGAAGCCAAGGTACTGCGTATGCGTTTCGGTATCGACATGAACACTGACCACACCCTGGAAGAAGTGGGCAAGCAGTTCGACGTGACCCGTGAGCGTATTCGTCAGATCGAAGCCAAGGCGCTGCGCAAACTGCGTCACCCAAGCCGTTCAGAGATCCTCAAGTCGTTCCTGGACGAGTAGTCTTAAGCCGGTTTAACAATCAGTCCTGAATTGGATTTTCAAAAGCCCTGTACTGCAGGGCTTTTTTGTGTTCACTCACCCAGCAACCTCTGGTTAACAGATAAGCAGTTGAACCAACTTACCGAATTTCAACGCATTTCACGGGTGACATTGAGTTTGAAACTTCGTATACTGCCACTCGCTCGAGAGAGCTCGGCCCCTTAGCTCAGTTGGTTAGAGCACACGACTCATAATCGTTAGGTCCACGGTTCAAGTCCGTGAGGGGCCACCATCAAATTCTCTGACAAAGCCCATCCCTGTGATGGGCTTTGTTGTTTTTCAGGCTTGTTGGCACAACCATTTACATTTCAATACGTTGTTCCCCTCTCTCCATCGTTCAACAATTAACCACATCAGCAATAAACTGATAACAAGGTGTTTTTCAATGGAGGAAAAACAATGAATCATAAACTGCTTGCCGGGATTGGCATGGTGATACTGGTGACTTCAGGCTGCGCCTACAATCAAAAGCCTGTGGTCGATATGACAGGTGTCGATACCGCTCAATATCAACAGGATTTCGAGTACTGCCAACAGTTTGCCAGCCAGGTTGATAAGGGCGAATCAATGCGCACGGCCAGCGCCAATGGTGCTGCCGTCGGTGGGGTTTCAGGTGGTGTATGGGGCGCTATGGAAGACGGTGGTGAAGGCGCGTTGACCGGCGCTCTTGCGGGAGTCGCCGTCGGGGCATTGAGTGGCGCAATGGAAGGCGCGGTATCCGCGAAGGATGCTCAGGCCAGAGTGTTGCGTCAGTGTCTGCTGCAAAAAGGCTATCGGGTCTATGACCTCTGATTTTTACCCCTTACCGGGCCGGTCATTGCACCGGCTCATTAAGTTGTTAACCCCAACTGCTATTTCTTCTCAAAAATTTGACCTACACCTCATAAAATCAACTGTTTGCGCATAAAACGCACCAGTTCAGATTGCCACGATCCTAGCGGCAGGTATACTGCTGCAACGATTTCGTATTCCTCAACCCGATGATTACATTCAAACTGAGAACAGGGCTTGGAGGACTGCTGAAACACATAGGGATATGTATGGTGTTGCTCCTTGGCGGGATCAGCACTAATCTTGCTGCCCGCGATCTGGCAGAAATTAAGGAAGACGGCGTCCTGCGACACATAGGCGTTCCCTATGCCAATTTCGTCACGCAATACACTGAAGGCAACAAGGTTGTTCACAGTGGATTGGATATCGAGTTAATGCAGCTTTTTGCCGAGCATTTGGGGCTGGAGTATCAATTTATTCCTGCCACCTGGAACAATGTTTTTGGCAAGTTGACCGGTATCAATGGTCAGTACATTGATAACCAGGTGGTATTGGGTCCCCCCCAGGCCATTGAAGGCGATGTGATGGCCCATGGTGTTACCATTCTCGATTGGCGCAAACAGCTGATTGATTTTTCTGACGATTACTTCCCCTCTGCGGTCTGGCTCATTGCCCGTCGTGACTCCCGACTTCAACCGATAGTCCCTTCCACCAATCTGCAATCAGATATTTTTGCCGTGAAGCGGCTGTTGCCAGGTCTGGAAATACTGGCGATGAAACAATCCTGTCTGGATCCTGATCTCTACCGCTTATATGACACAGGCGCCCAGGTGATCCTGCCCACCAAGCAGCTGCAGCTCAATGAGATGGTTCCGGCCATGCTCAACGACGAAGCCGAAACGACGCTGCTGGATGTGGCCGACACTTTGATCGCACTGGAGAAGTGGCCCAATGACATCAAGGTCATCGGGCCGATTTCAGAAGAGCAACTGATGGGCGTGGGCTTTCGCAAGGACTCCCCCAATCTGAGGCAGGAATTTAACCGCTGGCTGGCGACACTGCGAGCCGACGGTCGCTTCAACCAACTGGTGAATAAGTATTACCCAGGCGTATTCCATTATTACCGCCACTACTTTGAGCCTGTCGCCCCGACTGAGTAATTCATGAAATTTTTAAAGCGCATCAACGGCCGCACCGCCATCATAGTGGCGGGAGGACTGCTCACCGCCTATCTGGCGCTGATCCTGACAGTGACCAACCTTGGGCAGAGCAAGCTGGAAGACTCCCAGCGTCAGTCACTGTCCCTGAAGATCCGGAATTATACAGATAATCTCAGCTTCTTCTTTGATGCCAGCGGCCAGAATCTGGCCAACCTGGCCGCCAATCAGGCGACCACCACTTACTTTTCCAACCTGGCGGCGGGCATGTCCGTCAAATATGGTTTGGGCTCCAGTCTGTTCAATCTGGAGCAAACCATAGGCGGCTTTATGCATTCCAGCAAAATCGATAATCTGCCGATCTACAAACGGGTCAGGGTTATTGGTCTGGGCGGCACGCCGATTATCGATACCGGCGCGGGGATTTTGCCACCGCCGCCACTGCTGCCGCTCAAAGAGATGGAGAAGGAACGGCAACGCATCGAGATCACTCAAACCCCCGAAGGGTTGCTGATCAACCTGCTGCATACAATTTATCATCAGAATAAACCGGTGGCCGTGCTTGCTGCCGAGGTCAACAATGATGTTCTTATCTATCAGCTGTCGATTCAGGAGCATAAGAGCAGCAAGAGCTGCCTGTCGCTGATCACTCCATTGGGTGGGATCCCGGTATGGAATACCCTGGATGATGCCAACACCGGGCAGCACTCCCATGCCAAGATGGAAGGCGACGCTCAGCTCATCTATCTGGAGAAAGTGGTCAAACAGACCCCATTCAAACTGATCAGCTGGTATGAGCCGGTTAACGATCAGGATATCTTCACCTCAACCTGGTTTATTGCCGCCATTTCCCTGCTGGCGGTTCCGGTGCTGGCCGGTCTGCTGTATCTGATGCGGGTCTACAATGCCAACCTGGTACTGCAGACTCAGGTCAGGGTCTCTGCTCAGCAGCAAAAACATCTGGCGGATAAAAATGCCTTGCTGAGCGAAGAAATCGACAAGCGCATCGCATCTGAAGCCGAGCTGGCATATCTCGCGACTCACGATGATCTGACCGGGCTTGCCAACCGCGCCGCCGGCATGGTGGCGCTGCAGCATGCCATTGACGGCGCCCGCATCAGTGGAACCCTGGTTCTGGTAGTGTTTCTGGATCTGGATAACTTCAAACAGGTCAATGACACGGTCGGCCATCCCGCCGGCGATGAGTTGCTGGTGCAAACCGCAGGCCGATTACAGCAGGCCATGCGCAAAACCGATACCCTGGCCCGCTTCGGTGGCGATGAGTTTATGCTGATCATCCCCGAGCTTCGCAGTCAGGATGCCGCCAAGGTGATTGCCCACGGCATTCTGTCACTGTTCGATGAACCCTTTACGCACGACAGTCAGGAGTTTTTCGTGTCCACCAGTATTGGTATGTCGCTGTATCCCAAAGACGGTGATACTCCGGCCAACCTGCTGAAAAAGGCCGATACTGCGCTGTACCGCGCCAAAGAGAGCGGACGCAACGGTTACAGCTTCTACGACAGCAACATGAATCAGGACCTGCAGCGTAAACTGGCGTTGAATGTGCGCCTGCATCAGGCACTGAGCAATGATGAGCTGGATATTCATTATCAGCCTATTCTGGATCTGCAAACCGGCCAAATCGTGGCGGCAGAAGCACTGGTGCGCTGGACTGACCGCGAGCTTGGGTTTATTTCACCGGCCGAGTTTATTCCGCTGGCGGAAAAGAACGGGCTGATCCACCGTCTGGGCGATATGGTGCTGCAAAAAGCCTGTCGTCAGGCCGCTCAGTGGCAGCCTATCTCGCCGCTGACCATTGCCATCAACTTCTCCAGCGTACAGTTCAGACACAGCGAACAGCTGCAACAGCGTATTTTGCAGGTACTGGCTGAGACCGGCCTGTCACCGGACAAGCTGGAGATGGAGGTGACCGAGAGCATCTTCATCGAGCAGGACGCCTGTCTTATCAACAGCCTCAACCATCTGAAGTCAGTGGGTGTCAAACTGTCTATCGACGACTTTGGTACCGGCTACTCGGCGCTGAGTTATCTGCAGCGCTTCTCGTTCTCCAAGCTGAAAATTGACCGCAGTTTTGTGAATGGCATGACCGACAATAAAGCCGATCTGAGTCTGGTCAACGCCATGTTGGCCATGGCCAAGTCACTGAATCTCAGAGTGGTTGCCGAAGGAATTGAAGAGCAGGAGCAGGCCGACTATCTGGCCGGGAAAGGTTGTGAGTATGGCCAGGGCTATCTGTTCAGCCGGCCACTTTGCGCAGCCGACTTTACCCGCCTGCTGCAAGCACGGCAGAGCACACCGAAGCAACTGCCCGCCTGAGCCTGATGCCTGCGGGCGCTTCGGCATGAACTTGCAGTACAACAAAAAGGCCCGCTTTAGCGGGCCTTTACCTATTAACCGGCGGTCAAACTATCAGGCCAGTTGACGGTATACCCGCTTCATGGCGCGTACCAGACCCAATACATCGTCTTCGTCATGGAACAGGTGCGTGGAGATACGAAGCGCGTAAGTATCCTGGGCATCATCAGGATGCAGCTTGAAGTTGGTGGTACGGATGATATAGCCGTAGTCTTCACGCAAGCGATCACGGAATTCAGTCAGCAGCACACCATCAGTCTTGTCCCAGAAAGGGTTGAAGGTAGTCAAACCGGACGACAGCTCAGCCACATCAGGAGAGTAGTAAGTCGCATCGCTGTCGAATGAGTATCTGAGCGCGGCTTTACACATTGCGCTGAGCTCAAGAATACGGCGCTCAATGCGGTCACGGCCGATGGCATCCCACATCTGACAACATTCCACCAGTGCCTGCTTGGCAGGATAGTTGTCCTGTCCAACATACTGGAATCTTTGATGGAACATCACAGGATCATTGTAGGCATCTTCCACATCAGTACCTGATGGGTAAGAGGAGTTCACGAAGAACAGTGGCTGTGGACGGTCGTACCAGAAATCACGCAGGCGCTTGGCGCAGTCGCGAACATACAGAATACCGGTAGAGCCGGGACCACATTGCCACTTGTGGCCGGAGCCGGCATAGAAGTCACAGTCAATATCGTGGAAATCCAGCGCAAACATACCCGGGGTGTGCGCGCCATCCACCAGTGTTGGAATACGGTTTGGTACCGCCACTTCCTTACAGATACGTTTGGCCGGCAACGCCACACCAGTTTTGTAGGAAACGTGAGAGAAGCAGATAAGACGTACCCGGTCACCGTACAGTGCCACCGCATCGGCAAACAGTCGGACATAGTCATCTTCGGTGACAAATTCATAGCCGGTGTAGGTTGGCAACGTCAGCTCGACCACTTCCACATCATAGCGCTGGGCGACGATCTTCATTGGCATGGCGCCGCCAACGTGTTCCTGGTTGGTGGTCAGGATCACATCACCGGCCTGGAAGTTCAAACCGTGAATAATACTGCACATACCGTCAGTGGTATTGCGGCTCAGAATAAGCTCATGGGCATCGGCACCGAAGCTGGCAGCAACCTGCTTGGACAGTTCAGTGGTGGACACCTGAGTCCCCCAGGGGTGCTTGGAGATGTATTCGTTATTGTCTTCGTAGTTTTCCAGCACACGCTCAGGAATAGAACCCGTGGTTCCCACATTCATGTAGGTTTCACGCTTGCTGAGGACAAACTCCTTACGCACCTTTTGCCACAGACGGCGATCATTGCCATGATGTCTGAAGCTGCTGATGTGCTCTCTGTCATCATCTGCCAGTGCAACACCGGGCAACATGCTGCTGCCGACACCGGCCAATGCTGCGCCGGTTGAAAGTTTTAAAAATCCGCGACGATTAAGTTCTGCGCCCGCTTTATTCTTCTTTGAATCCATATACTTCTCACCTTTTCAGTGAATATTCATCATCCGCTGGCGCTCCATGTGGCACGTCAGCACCCAAACGGGCGCACCCAATATACAGAGATCCCGCCACAGGTAACTGGGCGACAGAAAAATTCGTGATCTGCACCTCGTGAACAAAAATTCACGCTGTGATAGTGACCTCTGTCTTTGACGGCGCGCCGGGAATATGATTGGAAGCTGAATTATTCGGGGTAATAAAAAACCCGCCGCAGCGGGTTTTTTAACAGAGATTGACTTTAGAACACGTAGTTCACACTCACATTAACGTAACGCCCGGGTTGGGTGAAATCGTCATAATCCATGTTCATGGTGGAGGACAGCAGGAATACTGACTGGCCGGCCACGTCAGCATAGTCCACATACTCTTTGTCAAACAGGTTGTAGACACCGGCACGCAGGTTCCAGTGGTCATTGATCCGCAGGCCGAAGGTCAAATCCATCACCGCATAACCTGAGGTTCCGTACACTTCGTTGAACTTCTCTTTGGGAATGCACACGCCCATGGCGCAGACGTCTTCATCAGCCAGGTTGATATCGAAGGTACGGCTCATGTGATCCGCCCAGCGCACCACGGCACCGATATCTGCTTCCATATTGCCAATGTCGGTGTACCAGTTGATACCGGCGTTGCCCTTCAGCGGGCTGACACTGTTAAGGTGCTCTCCGTTTTCATCCACGCCGTGGGTATAAGAGATATTACCCCACAACTCCAGGGTATCGGTCAGCCAGTGATTCACCTGTGCTTCGGCGCCGTACAGCTGCACCTCATCCCGGTTGAAGTATTGATACTTGAACTCCATCGGCTTAATCGTTGGCGGGAAGCCCGGAATAAACACCGGTGGCTGGAAGCTCACATACTGCCAGTCAATAAAGTCCTTAGCCTGAGTGTAGAACAGCGTCAGCTCATACTGGGTGTCGGTATGGTTGCCGCGCACGCCGATTTCCCAGGTGTGGGACTGCTCGGATGCCAGATCATAGTTGGCCTGGATCAGCACATCCGTCATCGAGCCGGCATCCACCTCCAGCTCCCCCCATTTCTGATCCGGAGTCGGCATTTTGTAACCATAGGCATACTGACCATAAACACTGACGGAATCGCTCAGCTGATATACCAGTCCCACCTTGGGCGACCAGAAGTTATCGCTCATGGACTGGAAGTCAGCGGCATCTTTACCGGCTTCGACCGCCTGCTGCTGATCCGGGGTATTGCGGAAATAGTCATAACGCAAACCGGCAATCAGGTTCAGGTCACCATTGAGCAGAGTGACATCATCCTGCACAAAAACACCCAAACGCTGGCTGTCGGTATCGGCAAAAGTAAAGGGATTATTGGTCTGTCCGGTCAGCGTATCGGTCACGGTGCGATGACGTGACATGGTAGAGAACTCATAGTCCACACCATAGGTGATCTGGTGACCATAGTGCGCATTACCCACATACTTACTGAAGGTTGAGTTCACACCAATACGCTGATCTTCAAAGTTATAATCACGCACTTCGGCCAGACCATACTGAGTCTGGGCTTTGTTCCACTCGAAATAGTCCCGGTGTTCCAGCTGCTCAGTATGACCGAAATAGGCGGTCACTGTCAGGGTATCGTGCATCCTAGTTGGCTTTTTGGACACCAGCTGCAGCGCCCCGTTGACCACCTGAGTATCACGGTCGGTATCCAGGTTTTCTTCCAGTGCACCGGCCTTATCAAACTCATATTCCCAGCGCTTGAGGGTCTGCTCCAGATAATCCAGCGTCAGCTGCACTGAGGTATATTCATTGAAGTGATACTTACTCTTGAACAGCACACTGTCCTGAGTCAAATCGCTGTCAGGCTGGGTATCAAAGAAGTTGGGCAACTCCTCACCTTCGCGGTGCTGATAGGTCAGCAAATTTTCAAAACCACCGTAGGCTGCTGCGCTGGTAAACCCGGCGGCGTACTCATCGTTGATACCGGCATAACCGGCATTGAGCGACACATAGTAATCTTCACCCAGCAGATAATCGGCAGCATCCTTGGTGCGCATCACCACCACACCGCCCAGCGCATCGGAGCCGTACATAGTTGAGGCCGCGGCTTTCACCACTTCCACCTGCTTGAGGCTCTGCACTTCTGTCAGACCACGACCGGTACCTTCCGCGCCGGGGCCCAGTGGTGAGGCATACTGGTTGTTGACCCGCACGCCATCTTTCACCATCATCACCCGGTTGCCACCGATACCACGAATGGTCACAGAGGTTGGCTTGCCGGCTCCCCCCTTGATACCAATAGCGGATTCATTGCGGAAAATACTGCCAAAGTCATTGCTCATGGTCCGGCCGATGGCTTCTTCATCGATCACCACAATAGAGCCGGCAACCTGCTCTATTTTCTGCTCCATCCGGGAGCCGGAAATCACTATGACTTCATCAACTTTCTGGGTGGCCTGCTCCTGCGCGGCAGCCGCAAATGCGGATCCCACGGCCAGTGCCAATACACTCATCTGCAGCGGTTTCATCTATCACCTTCAGTCTCAAAAATGAGAATAATTCTTATCTGAAATTGCGCGTTAGCTTATAGTGGATTGACTTTGTGATCAGGTTTATCTGGCGACATTTTGCGCAACCGGAAAAAGTAAATCGCAAAAATCAACAGTGGATCACGGGACATTAATCTCTGTTCATAAAAATGCCCCATCGACAGGCTACCTTTGGTCCGACAACCGACAAAATTAACTGCGGATAATGCCGACTGATGGGTTGACACCCGACGCGGTAACATCAAGTATTGAGTGATATTGATAACATTCCGGTGGTTGGCGCTGATGTCTCTGTATTCCCTGCTCAAAAATCAACAAATGCACCATGGCGTCTGCCCTGTGGCTGTTGTTTTTGACTGGAATTCACGCGCCCGCCCCTGACATTGAATCAATCCCGGTCGCAACAGGTGACCGGAGAATCTGGTCCTTGCCACCGCTGTTTATTCCCCCATTGCAAGGAGCCGTTATGTCATCACCGCAAGAGCCCCCAATTCCACCTATGGTTCCCTTTGCCTTTGTGCTGGGGGTGATCATCTGGTCTACCACGCCACTGGGAATTGTCTGGAGCAGCGAGTCAGTCCATCCCACCATGGCGGTATTGCTGCGCATGTTGATCGCGCTGGTACTGGGACTGGTGATGATTCTGTGCTCCCGTATCCGCCTGCCGGTCACCCCCAATGCCCTGAAACTCTATGCCTTTTCGACCATAGGCATGGTCGGTGGCATGCTGCTCAGTTATTTTGCCGCCCGTTATATTGGCTCAGGCACCCTGTCACTGATTTTCGGGCTGGCGCCCATCATTTCTGGCCTGCTGGCGCAGCGTATGCTCAACGAACCGGCATTCAGTAAAATACGTTTGCTCGCCTTTGCCATTGCGTTTACCGGCCTTGGCGTAGTCTGTTTTGACCGCCTGGGCAACGACAACAATGCCTGGCTGGGTATCAGCCTGACGCTGGGGGCGGTGACCCTGTTCAGTCTCAGTGCCGTACTGGTCAAAACCATCAGTATCAGCATTCATCCACTGGCCAGCACTGTGGGCACCCTAAGCTTCTCAACCCCATTATTTGCCCTTGCCTGGCTGGTTTTCGACGGCACACTGCCTGTGGAAACCTGGCAACCAAAGTCTCTGTACGCCATTGTTTATTTGGGAATTATTGGTTCACTGGTAGCCTCGGTGGCCTACTTCTACATCCTGCAGCACCTGCGAGCCAGCACAGTGACGCTGGTGACCCTGATCACCCCGGCGTTTGCCATGATGCTCGGGACACTGCTCAATGGCGAGACTATTTCGCTGCACCTGCTGGCCGGGGCGGCCCTGGTACTGAGTGGTCTGACACTGTATCAGTTCGGGGAGCGCTGGATACCGATGGGCAGAGACAAGAAGATGTCCCACAGACCCGGCTGAAAACAACGGTCGGCAACAATGCAGAGCTAACTGCCGTTAAATTTAGCATCCACTTAATTTCATTGATTTAAACAAGAATACTTGCAATCAATTCAGGGACATTGCATGTTGAATATATGATCAATTTTTGTTCATTGGTTGATAACCGGCGATCTGTGGTTATCAGACCTCAAATTGTCACAGCCTGATGGTTAAGTGTGAACGTTCAGCGTGAGTGATCAGCGGTTACCAGTACAGAGGATGTCACCATGAAATTGAATACCCTTGCAGTGTTAATGTGCGGTGTGGCGCTGAGTGGCAGCGCACTGGCGGGAAGTACCGATTCGTCCCAGAAACTCAGTCAGGCTTATGGCCATATCATGCCAGCCAACTCGACGCTGGTGCATTCCAAAGCCTCCAGTCTGCCAGCCGGCGCCAGCGACCAACTGGTACGCTCACTGCGGGAAGAGTGGTACAAAGACCGCGAAGGCCACAACTGGTACACCTGGGAAGAAAAACAGCAGCAACCTGATGGTCACTGGGCCGCTATTGGCTCAGGCATTGCCAAACAGGGCAGCGATGCCTACAAACCACGCCCATAATTCCGGGTTATCACCGGCACTGTGCCCAGGCACATCCCCCACACAAAGCAGCCAACAGGGCTGCTTTGGTTTTCCCCGGGACGGTTTTCCCCTGTATGGTCATCAACGGTCGCGGTTGTCCGCTGCGCGGCGCTTACGCTGATGAACGGGACATCCTGAAGCGGCGACTCATCAGGCGATAGAATCCGATACCAACAAGCACGGACAGCGTGGCCAGCACAGCCCCAATCAAGGTTGAAGCCAGCACGTCTCCGGGCCAGTGCAGTCCAAGCAACATGCGACTGAGCCCCATGGCCGCGGCCCAACCGGCAAAGCCTGCCGCCCAGCCATAGCGTCCATCACTGAGCAAAAAGAAGCACAGGATCAGCGCAAAAGAGACCGCAAATTGCGTATGCCCGGATGGGAAGGAATAACCCAGTTCATGGCGCCAGTGCTTTTGCAGATAACCGGGCACCGGCAGTTCAGATGATCTGGCCTGCAGCCACTGATTCATCTGCTGCCGTTTCTGCGCTTTGGGCAATTGATAAAATGCCTGGGCTGCACTTTCACTGCCGGCCAGCCAGACGATATTCGGCCTGGCCTCCTCAAATACCTGCTTAAGCTCATGATTGAGCACTATGCCCACACTCTGGCTGAAAGTGACCGCCACCAGCAAAGGTAAAAACAATCTGGTCGGCAGCAATCGCCAGCACAGTAATAAACACAGCAGGATAAAACCTATCCCCCAGGGCACTGTACCGCTGAAGGTCACCAGATAGAGGGCATGCGCTGCGACAGAGGACAAGTCCAGCAAGGGAAAAAGTGGCACGGGCAGCAGCAACCCCAGCAGCGGGATGGTTAACAGTGCCAGCAGGATAAAAATCATTCGTTTGACCACTAACATCAGGGTCACTCCGATGCAAAAAGCCGCTATTCTGGCACAGCATATCCTGAACCCGGATAATTGTTTCCAAGTTTTAATCAACGCAACCCGCTACCGCGACCTTGCAGTGGCGATTGCACTAAGGAGCCGCCATGAAAGTTATCGCTTTTGCTGCCAGCAGCAGTCGCCATTCCATCAACAAGCAGTTGGTCAGCTATGCCTGTGGATTACTGCCCAATGCCCAGGTGACAGTACTGGATCTCAATGATTTTGAACTGCCGCTGTTCAGTGAGGACAGAGAAAAGGAGCTGGGGCATCCGCAACTGGCACAGGACTTCTTCGCCCTGCTGGGCAGCGCCGATGCACTGGTGATCTCCTTTGCAGAGCACAACGGCTCTTATACCGCCGCCTATAAAAATCTGTTCGACTGGACGTCACGCATCAACCCAAAAGTGTTTCAGGGCAAACCTGTCATTGCACTGGCCACCTCCCCCGGCGCTGGCGGTGCCGCCAGTGTGCTGGCAACGGCGGTCAAATCGATGCCATACTTTGGCGGCGAGGTAAAGGGTCAATTTTCCCTGCCGGCCTTCAACGATAACTTTGACCGCACACAGGGTTGCGTAAAGCCCGGACCACTGGCCGACCAATTGGCCGCCACAATGGCGATGCTGTAAGCCTTCTGTAAAACCAGTATCCTGCCGCCCGGCCTGCTGCGCCGGGCATCTCCCAACCGCGACTGACGCCCCGTTATGGCGCCCTGACGATGCCAGTTGTTTCCTACCCTTTTCAGGGTAAACATTTTAATTTATTTAATAAAACAAATAACTTACAAACATCCTACTGATGCATTAAGCTGCCAACTCTACATCTGCACAATAAAGGGAATGATTATGCGCACACTGTTGCTTGCCACCAGCCTGATACTTCTGTCGGGCTGCGCATCAACCTACCGGGAAGACAGTAGGACGACACAAACCAATTACCTGACTCAGGCAACGCTGGTTGCCGATTTGTCCAACAAAACCCTTGAGGCTCAGTACATTCAGCAAAATACTCAGGTCGTTGGCGCTGGCGCACTGGGAGGACTGATTGGCGGGCTGGTCAATGCCGGGATCAACGCCTACAACGCCAGCAATGCCGAAGATACAGTCGAGCGATTACGCACACTGATGGGAGAGGATGCTCTGCACAGAGCATATCAAGGCCAGTACCAGCTGCTGCTTGAAAGCCTGCCCGAGTTACAGGGTCGGCCGGTACATGTATGGCAGGAAATACCCGATGGCGGCATTACCAGTCTGGGACTGAAACCAGGAGAAGTCGCGCTGCTGCTGGTCCCCCAGTACAGCCTGACGGTGTCCAAACGTCGCCTGCATGTTGAGCTGGACGCTCAGTTGCTGGAACAAATGCCATCCAAAAAATTTCCAAAAGTGATTTACAAAAATCGCTTTGTCTACCAGTCACCGGCCATTGAATCCGCGCCTGTATATCGCAGTCAGGAGGAGATCGCTCAGCTTCGGGCTGCCATTGAAGCCGATTTTGGCCCGCTGCCCAAGGATGAATACAACCGCATTAAAGAAAAAAATAAACGCGCCAAGAAAATTGAAGCCCTGAGCAAGCCGCTGCAGGGTCAGGAGTATGATATGCGCCAGGCGGCACTGTGGCTGAAGGACGATGCCAGTCAACTGCGTCGCCACTTTCGCGAAGGGGTTGACGAGATTTTTGCCATGTTTGCCCATGACTATGCCACAGTCAGTACCGGCAAAAAATTTCAACCCAGCGCGCCCCAAAATCGTTCAACGGGGCGGCAATGGATCAATGTGGCAAGCGGCCCACTGGCGGGCAGTTGGATGTCACTGCTGAGCAATGAGCAACTGGAGCTCGCCACGCCGGTCGGTGGCATGATTTACATGGCGCCGGCAGGTTAGTCACGGGGAACATTTATCCCTTTCCCTTGGCAGGAATTCTTCTTACACTCTGGCCACGATTTTCAGGCGGAGCATAAAGATGCCACATTTTCGATTCCGGGCCATTGAGGCCAATACAGTACAGGCGCTGTCAACCCCTTTGGTTGATGCGCTGGAAACCCTGATGAAAAGCCCACGGGCGCATTTCACCATTGAGCATATTGGGGCGCAGTTTTATTTCGAAGGCCAGGCCTTTGCTGCCTATCCCTTTGTGGAAGTATTGTATTTTGACCGTGGTCAGGAAGTGCAGGATGAGATTGCCAAGCGTGTCACTCAGGTGGTGCGCGATGCCATGGGTAAGCCTGAGCAGGATGTGGCGGTGATCTTCACCAAGCTCACCCCATCTGACTACTACGACAATGGCCGTCACTACGGCTGAAGCCAACTTCAGTTAATCGTTGAACGGTTTCTGCCGGAGCGTGTCAGGCAGATATGAAAAAAAACGGCGACCATCCCTGGTTGCCGTTTCTTTTGGACGGTTGATTAGTGATGCGAAATCACAATCTACTGCCCATTACCCTGGCTGTTATTGGTTTTGGTTTTCAGGGCTGAATTTGTCCAGGATGACCGCGCAGGCCGCATCACCTGTGATGTTCAACGAGGTGCGGATCATGTCAAATACCCGATCCAGCGCGAACAGCAGTGGCAGACCGTCAATCGGGATACCTGCCGCCAGCAGCACAGCCACCACCAGGAAAGATGGGCCCGGCACCCCGGCCTGACCAATAGCGCCCAGGGTTGAGGTGAAGATGATCGCCACATAGGCCATCACGGTCAGATCCACGTTGTACATCTGGGCGAAGAACATGGCGACCAGCCCGTAGTAAATCGCGTTACCGCTCATGTTGATAGTGGCACCCAGTGGCAGCACAAACGCGGTGGTCGCTTTGGATACACCCAGTTCTTCCTCACAGGTTTCCATGTTAATTGGCAGGGTCGCCATGGAGGAAGCCGTTGACAGCGCCATCACCTGCGGCTTTTTCATCGCCGAGATGAACTTACGGGCAGGCACGTTAGAGAAGGTTTTTACCAGCAGCGGGAACACGATAAAACCGTAGATCAGAATCGCTACCACAAACACCAGAAACAGCTTAATCACCACTTCCAGCGCCTGGAATCCGAAGGTCCCCACTGAATCAGCCATCAGGCCAAACACGCCGATAGGGGCAATCACCATCACACAGTTGATCATCCATACAAAGGCATCAACCACAGTGTTCAACCCACTGATAATTGGCTTGGCGCCATCGCCTTTGACTTTGGTCAGCGCGATACCGAAGAAGATGCTGAACACCAGGATCTGCAGAATATTGCCACCGGTCAGGGACTCAAACACGTTGGTCGGGATCATGCCGATCAGCGTATCCATCACCCCGGGCACCTTGCCCTGCTCGGCAGTCACTGTCATCAAATCATGACCGTGACCGGTAAAATCCACGCCCATACCGGGTTTGAATACCGAGCCCATCACCAGTGCCAGCGCAACCGCCAGGCCAGAAGTGGCGATAAAGAAACCAAAGGTGCCGACACCGATTTTCCCGGCGGCCGGGCTGTTACCCAAACTGGCGGCACCGGCCACAATGGACACCAGCACCAGTGGGATCACCAACATTTTGACCAGACTGATAAAAATGGTGCCCAGCGGGGCAAAAATGGCCGCCTGCTCGCCCAGGGCGAAACCAGCCAGGGCACCGATGATCATGGCGATCACCACCTGTACCCCGATGTTTTTGAAAATACTCTGCTTGCTCACGTTCTCTTCCCCATTTGCTGACAGCTTTATATTTGCCGCCTTATTTACTGCGCCTAAAGTAGCATATTCATCACTGTGTTAACTGTGAAACATCACTCCGTTCGCGCCAAAAATAAGCAAAACACAAAAATACACGCTCAATCCAGATAAACTTTCAAAATTAAATGCCAATTTTTATGGATTAACCAAAAACACATCTATTCAGGTATACCAAATCAGACAATCTGCATTATCGACGAGGTTTTAACCACAGAGTAAATGCTGTTTGCGGCCAATTATTCAGCAGATTCCCCGCCAGCACCGCTCAATACCGGGTTACCGGTAAAAACGGGCCGCCTGACATCTGCCACAACGGCTGTTGTGACATTCGCAGAGCCCACAATCAATGGTCAGGTTTTCGACTCTGACGGTATCACTGTTGGCAGGCTATCGCGGCAGGAAGCCCTCAAGCGGGAAACTGATTGAGCAGCAACAGCATCCCCGGCAACCAGGCGGTGAAGATACCGCAGAACACGGCAAAATAGCCAACGCCCCGCCCCATCGGACGCTGCAGCGCCAGCTCAATAAAACCGGTCAGCCACAGCATTCCCCAGCTCAGCCAGATTGCCATCCAGATCAGGTTACCCGGTGTCATGCTGATTAAGCCCAGGGTATTTGGGTCAATCACCGACAGCGGCAAAGTATTGATAGCCACGAACAGACAGTACCAGCCATAGAGCCGGTCATCGAGATTGAACATCGAGCGCGCGGCAATATACAGGTAAGTAAAGGCAAACAGCAGCCCGGCAGCTGCGGCAAAATAGTCACCGCGGATGATGGCAATAATATTCACCACCAGCGACAGCAGGCCGGTAAACACATTAAATACCGCTGCCGATTTGTCATCGACACCAATCAGTCGACCAATGCCGTTGAGGATCAGTACCACCCCAACGTAAACCAACACCAGCCCCAGCATGATACGCACTCCCGCCAATTGAAATCGCAGCAGTCTAGCATACTCATGAATGCCCTGTTGTCAGCATCATAACCCGGTTGATGACTTATCCGGATTTGCGCTGCCATCGTCAAACGACGCCAGAGCAGTGAAGGTCCTGAGCACTCAGCGGCAGGCATGTTTTTAATATCAAAAAGCCCTGCGAAACGTTCGCAGGGCTGTCTATTTCAAGTCAGTGTATGAGTGAACTTAAGGCAGTTGCCAGCAGAAGTGGTCATCCGCCCGGGTTGCAATAGCCAGACCACCTCACAGTCCGGCTTACCAGCGGTAACTGATTTCCAGCTCCCACTCGGTCATCTGCAATTGGATCTGCTGATCTGAGGTGGCCACAGCCGGATTACGCCCCTTCAGCGTCTGTCCCGGGGCATACATCAACGCCAGACTCAGCTCACGGCCACCCGACAGCGCACGGGTCATCCCCAACGTCACATGTTGCTGCATTACCCCGGGGGCCAGAATGTTGAAAATCACCTCAGTATCCGGGATCGGCTGCTTACCATAGCTGAACCCGGCCCGCCAGTTGTACTCAGGCATGGAACTGACAACCCACTGGTAACCCAGCTTGTAAACCGTCATGTCCTGCCAGCCAAACCCCGGCCCCCCGTCGGCACCCATGCAAAACCGGCTGTCGCCACCGCCATAAGGCTGCGGAAAACATTGCCAGAGTGCGGGCAACATGGGGTTACCCACCGCCGCCACGTCCGAATACTGAATGTGCTGCACATCGAACACCAGAGTGCCGGCGGCACTGACATCATAGGCCAGCCCCAGATTCCAGTTGGCCGGAATATCGAAGTCGCCATGTCCGGCGAACAGCCCGGCGTAACGGTCAAACTCACTCATGGCAATTTTCGATTGATAAGCTGCGCCCAGCGTCAGCCCATCTATCACCTCACCCATCCAGCCCAGCTTGAATCCCCAGCCGTAACTGCTGTCGACGCCCCGATTGGACAGATTATCGGGGTCGGTCGACCAGCCGCCGAATGCCGACAGGCCGCGGGCTTCAAATCGTTGATAGGCAAAAATAAGACTGATCCCCAGTGAAGAGGTTTCGGTCACTTTTCTGGCGTAGGAGGCGTTGACAAACAATTGCTCCAGATTTACCCCGGCCGCACCGCCATAATAGGTGCCCATCCCTGCGGATGCGCTGCCCGGATAGTCGGTATTCATACCGCCATTGCCGTAAAGTGTCAGCCCCAGGCTGGCATCAGCGCCCAGCATCCAGTTTTTGGCCAGATGGGGAATCACAAAGTAGTTGCTGCCGCTGTCCACTTTGCCGGCCACCAGCGGAAGCTCAGGCGGCATCATCGGCGGCGCCGTCAGAGTGCTTATCTCATAACTTCTGGATGGGCTGAACAGCGCAACGCCCATATCCAGCCGCTCCCCCACAAATACCATACCGGCAGGATTGGTGGCAGCGGCCATGGCATCCTGCGGCAACGCCGAGCCCGCACCTGCCAGCCCTTTGTTCTTGGTGCCATAACCGTGGCCGAAATAACCGTTGGTCGCCTGCGCCGGTATCAGGGTGCTCAGCATCACAGTTATCATTGCCAGTATCAGGGGACTGGCTGAAAAAGTCCGAATCTGCATGACTCAACTCGTTGAATAACATTCAGGGTATAGACAAAGTGTAGACCCGGAAAACCCATGAGCAGCGGTCAGGATGCAAGCGACAGGACAGCGGCATGCCATAGCCAGCTGCCTGCGCAGTAAAAAAGGCGAAAAAACACCCTCCTGTGACGGAACAACAGACATAAAAAAGCCGGACTCTGAAAGTCCGGCTTTTACCCGCTGGCAATCTCTATCCAGCCATATTAGCCAGCCATATTAGCCAGCCACTATGCGGCCCTTCTTTCTGCCCGCCGGGCGATGTACCAGGCGACAAAGGCGATCAGGGAAACCGCCAGAATAATCAGGGTTGCCAGTGCATTGATTTTGGGGGATACCCCCATGCGTACTGAGCTGAACACCACCATGGGCAGAGTGGTCGCCCCCGGCCCGGAGGTAAAGCTGGCAATCACCAGATCATCCAGTGACAGACTGAACGACAGCAGCCATCCGGCCAGCAGCGCCGGCATGATCATAGGCACAGTGATCAGGAAAAACGTCTTGAGCGGCGTGGCCCCCAAATCCATGGCCGCTTCCTCGATAGAGCGATCCAGCTCCCTCAGCCTGGCCGAGACCACCACAGCCACATAGGCGGCGCAGAAGGTGGAGTGAGCTATCCAGATAGTCAGCCTGCCCCGCTCTGCCGGCCAACCCAGCAGATCTGCCATGTGCACAAACAGCAGCAGCAGGGATAATCCGGTGATCACCTCAGGCATCACCAGCGGCGCGGTGACCATGCTCGACAGTGACATCTTCAGCCAGGAGCGCCTGAAGCGGGTCATCACAAAGGCCGCCATGGTGCCCAGCACCACCGCCATGGAGGCGGAATAAAAGGCGATGATGAGACTGGTCCACACCGCATCCAACAGCTGCTCATCTTTAAGCAGCTCCAGATACCATTTGCCGGAAAAGCCGCCCCAGACGGTCACCAGCTTGGAGGCGTTGAACGAGTAAAACACCAGAATAAACAAAGGCGCATACAGAAACACCAATCCCAGGCACAGTGCCAGGGATGAAGCACTTGGCCGTTTCATCAATCTTTCTCCAGCGCGCGCCCCTGAGCGCGGTTAAACAACATAATCGGAATGAACAGCAGCACCAGCATCACAATTGCCAGCGCCGAGGCCACCGGCCAGTCGCGGTTGTTGAAAAACTCCTGCCACAGCACTTTGCCTATCATCAGTGAATCCGGGCCGCCGAGCAGCTCTGGGATAACAAACTCGCCCACTGCCGGAATAAATACCAGCATGCAACCGGCAATCACCCCGCCTTTGGACAAAGGCAAAGTCACCTGCACAAACGCCTGCCATTTGCGGGCGCCGAGATCAGCTGCAGCCTCCAGCAGCGAGCCATCCAGCTTGGACAGGGTCGAGTACAGCGGCAGGATCATAAACGGCAGATAGGCATAAATAATGCCGATATACACCGCCAGATCGGTATTGAGTATGTGCAGCGGAGTATCAATAGCGCCCACCCACAGCAGTACTGAGTTGATCACCCCATCGTTGGACAGCAGCCCCATCCAGGCATAAATGCGGATAAGGAAGGACGTCCAGCTGGGCAGCATTACCAACAGCAGCAGCAAGGGCTGATGCCGTTTGGGCGCTTTGGCAATCGCATAAGCCATGGGATAGCCGATGGCCAGACAGCCCGCCGTGGCAATCGCCGCGGTTTTCAACGAGCTGAAATAGGCGGTGTAATACAAAGGATCATCCGCCAGCAGCAGATAGTTACCCAGATTGATAAACACCTGCAGCAGTTCATCGCTGTAGCTGAAAGTCGGCTCATAGGGGGGGATCGCCATAGCCGCCGTGGAGAAGCTGATCTTCAGTACGATGGCAAACGGCAAGCTGAAAAACAGCACCAGCCACAGCAGCGGAAACCCCAGCACCAGGCTGCGGCCATTGATCCCGGGCAGCGACAACCTGCCGCCAAACCAGCGTTTCAGTGCCATCATGTTCTCAGCACCACCCCACTGGTGGCCTCCCAGCTGATATACACGCTGTCATCCCAGGTGGGGTGATCGGCGCCGCGCTCCCGGTTGGTCATAGAGCACTGCACTATCTGGCCGTTTTCCAGCTTGATGTAGTACACAGAGATGCCGCCCAGATAAGCGATATCGTGCACCATACCGGCAGCCCAGTTGTATGGCTGCTGCGGTTTGTCACGGCTGATCAGGGTCTTTTCCGGGCGCACGGCCAGCCAGCAGTGTTTATCCTCAATATTGGTGGCAATACCATGGCCGATGCAGAAACGCTGCGGCAGGCTGTCAGAGCGGATAATGGCGTGATCCGCCTTGTCCTCGACAATCTCGCCTTCAAACAGGTTCACCGAGCCGATAAACTCGGCTACCATGCGGCTGTTGGGCGCTTCATAGATATCCATTGGCGTGCCGGTCTGGACCACCCAGCCTTCACTCATGATGGACATGCGCCCGGCCATGGTCATGGCTTCTTCCTGGTCGTGAGTCACCATCACACAGGTCACGCCGACGCGCTCAAGAATTTCCACCACTTCCAGTTGCATCTGGGTCCGCAGCTTCTTATCCAGCGCGCCCATGGGCTCATCCAGCAGCAACAGCTTGGGCCGCTTGGCCAGAGAGCGGGCCAGTGCCACCCGCTGGCGCTGACCGCCAGAGAGCTGATGCGGCTTGCGCTTGGCATACTGCTCCATGCGCACCAGTCGCAGCATTTCGGCCACCCGCTCGGTAATTTCTGCCTTGGGTAGCTTGTCCTGTTTCAAACCAAAGGCGATATTCTGTTCTACCGTCATGTGGGGGAACAGTGCATAGGACTGAAACATCATATTAATGGGGCGCTCGTAAGGAGGCAGATCAGTAATATCCTGACCATCGAGGAAAATGCGCCCTTCACTTGGGGTTTCAAACCCTGCCAGCATACGCAGCAGTGTGGTTTTGCCTGAGCCAGATCCGCCCAGCAGCGCAAAAATCTCGCCGCGGTTAATGGTCAGGGACACTTCATCGACAGCGCGCACGCCATCAAAAATCTTGCTGACACGCTCAATGCGCAGCAGTACATCAGAGGTGTTAGGGTGGTTGCCACAAACAGCAGTGCTCATAAAAATCTCCAACCCAATAAAACATCAACGCCAGAGCTGCTGTTACCAGCACTCCGGCGTCTTTTTACAACAAAACAGTTACCACATCAGGGTAAACGGCTTAACGACCTGATATCACCTTGGTCCAGACACGGGTCATGTCGCGCTGGGCTTTGAGTGGACGCACGTCCATCAAAAACAGCTTGTCCATGACTTCAGCAGACGGATAAATACCCGGGTTGTTGCGGATAGCCGGGTCAACCAGTTGCTGCGAAGGCAAATTGGGGTTGGCATAGGCCACATAGTCAGAGATCTGGGCGATCACTTCCGGGCGCAGCAGGTAGTTGATGAACTTGTGGGCATTGTCCACATTGCTGGCGTCGGCTGGAATGGCGATCATGTCAAACCACAGGTTGGCGCCCTCTTTGGGGATGGCGTACTCAACATGCTGACCATTACCGGCCTCTTCTGCACGGGCCTTGGCCTGCAGAATGTCACCGGAGAACCCGAAGGCGACACACAGGTTGCCGTTGGCCAGATCCGACACAAAACGTGAGGAGTGGAAATAGCGGATATTGGGGCGCACTTTGGACAGCAGCTCTCCGGCCTTTTGCAGATCGGCACGCTGGGTCGAGTTGGGGTCAATGCCCAGATATTGCAGTGCGTGGGGGATCATCTCATCAGGAGAGTCCAGGAAAGAAATACCGCACTGTGCCAGTTGATCGGCGTATTTGGGATCGAAGATCAGCGCCATGGAATCCACCGGCGCATTATCACCCAGAATCGCCTTGACCTTATCGACGTTATAGCCGATACCGGTCGTGCCCCACAGATAAGGCAGGCTGTATTGATTACCCGGATCAGTCTTGTCCAGCTGACTCATCAGCTTGGGATCCAGGTTTTTGAAATTCGGTAACTTACTCTTGTCCAGCTGCTGGAACGCACCAGCCTGGATCTGTTTGGCCAGGAAATGGCTGGTTGGCACCACCACATCATAACCACTGCGACCGGACAGCAACTTGGCTTCCAGTACTTCGTTGGTGTCGAACACGTCGTACACCACCCGGATACCGGTTTCTTTTTCGAAATCTTCCAGTACCTTGGGTTCAATATAATCAGACCAGTTATATACCCTGACCACTTCCTCTGCCCGTGCCAGCGCACTGATGAGCAAACCGGAAGTAACCAGGGTCAGCAGGACAAACTTGTTTATCAGCTTCAAGGCTTTCTCCTCACTATGAAGCAACCGCACAGCCCCGTTTGGCAAGCGGCAATTAATGGGCGGCGTAATGTATCACGCTTGACAAAAATGTCAGCTTTCATCGTTCAAAAAAGCGGCAAAAGCACTGGATTTTTTGAGATTCCGCGCCAGGGTTTAATATTTTATCTGTCAGAGGAGTGGCAAACTGCTGCCACGACCACAAAACCCTGAGTATGCCCCGGGTTAAAATGAAACTCAGGCAACGGGCGGTAACCCCTTCCGGCTTTGATGGTATCCAGCGACAACACCCTGGCGCTGCTGTCCTGGGAAACTTTATGATAGAGTCATGACAACGGAATACAGCACAGTTTCCCCTTCCTTCAGTCAGACGTTCAAGGAGATCATAAATGACTGATAACCTAATTAAAATTCTATTTCTGGCAATCGCTGTTTATGTGATTTACAAATTGCTGTTTGCGGGAAAGTCAGGTATGACCTTAATGGAAATGCACTTTAAGGATGGCCGAATGACCAGCCATAAAGGCAAAATTCAGGACAGATTCGAGCGGGATATCAGGGCGCTGGCCAAAAAAGAAAAGCTCACCTGTGTCATCCGTGCCGAGCGCAGCGGCAGTGTGCGCCTGCATGTATCAGCCAACGTGGGTGACAATCTGACCCAACAGATCCGTAATCTGTTCCCCTTCGAGTACTATGAAAAAGTGACTGCTGACAACAGCAAGAAGGTCAGTTGATCGACGTCGGTGCCGATGCGGTATTTCTCTTCGCCGGAGCCCCCGCTCCGGCAAAAACCCTACCAGACGCACAAATTAACCCAAATTAACCCACTGCGTTTTAATATGACGGCATTTCATGCTAGATTTCGCGTCTTTTTTAACCCGAAGAACTTAATTCAGCCGCATGAGAAGCTTTATTCAACGTCACGGACGCACCAATATTGTTATCTACATTACCCTGTTGGCTGTGATCACTTCGGATCTGTTGAGTTTGCTGTTGTTCTGGGCCAGCGACAGTTCCCGCAGTCTGCTGATCCCGACCTTTATCAGCACTATGGTGCCGCTGATTGTTACGCCTGCAGTATCCTGGCATCTGGTGGGCCTGCTGATCAAAGTGGACCGACTGGAGCAGGAAATGCGCCGGCAAGCCTGCACCGATTATCTGACCCGCCTGACCAATCGCCGCGCTTTTTTCAATAAGGCACCGGTCTTGCTGCAAACCTCTGAATGTGTCTGCCTTATTTTGCTGGATATCGACAAATTCAAAGCCATCAATGACAACTACGGCCACCCCACAGGTGATCAGGTCCTGATACAGTTCGCCAATACCCTGAAAGCCAATCTGCCTGCCGGTGCGCTGGCGGCGCGAATGGGCGGCGAAGAGTTCGTCATCCTGCTGGCCAATACCCGGGCAGAGCAAGCAAAGGACCTCTGTACATCCCTGCATAATGCCATTGCCGCGCGCACTGTTGTCTTTGATAAACGGCAGCTCAGTTACACCGTCAGCATGGGGCTGACCGAAGCCTTTGCCGCTGTTAATATCGACAGGTTACTGCAGCAGGCAGACAAGGCGCTGTATCAGGCCAAAGCCAACGGCCGCAATCGCACAGAGATCTTCCAGCCAGATGACGCCCCTGACTAACCCGGTCTAACAAGCCCACCGCATATCAGCAGCCTGTGGCGATCATTTAAATTCCTGCACCGGATTGACTGCGCTGCGGCGGCATTGTTCAATCCATATCAGTGCCCTTAATCACCTCCCCATCACTTTGGTGCCAACCATGTCAGGAAAATCATGAATCAGGAAATGAAAGCACTGCTGTTCAATGCCTTTGTCTGTCCCGGCAGCGGGCATTTATTGCTGGGTAAAAAATGGCAGGGATGGAGCATATTGGTCATCAGCACCCTCAGCCTGGCGCTGATGATGACCGATATACTGACACTGTCACAACACATAGCAGACGATATTCTGGCGGGCCGCTTACCACTGAACCCAGCCACCATCATCACCGAAGTCCACCGGCAGATGCAGTCGCTGACCGGGGCCGCCACCGCATTCTGGTTATTGATAGCCAGCTGGGCATTCGCTGTGCTGGACAGCATCAGAATGGTGGTTTCAACTCCCCCTTCTCAATAACCGGTAACATGGCTGTGCCGGGGGATGGCGTTGAACAGCACTCAGAAGCCTGAACAGCAAGTTCAGCGCGGCGTTTTTTGTATCACCAGGGTTACCTGCGCCACAGTAATGCCAAACTTGTTGATATCGCTGCGATTGATAATGGTGTGGTCATTCACCAGAAACATCCAGTCATCGAAACTGACCTGATACTGACTGCCATCAACCGCCAGCAACATATCGTATTGCCACCTCAGCGCACTGCCCACCGCCTGACCCTGAGCCGCACCCAGAATATCGCCGGCACGGCCAAGATATTGCCCCTCTCCCAGTGCATCAATCACCCAGACACGCTTTTGAATTTCACCATCGTCATACACGAAGTCTTCATCCAGCGTCAGCTGTGAGCCCTGCCAGGATGCCTGCATGCTGACATTGAACCTGCGCACCACCTTGCCGGAAAAATCCTGAACCACGCCCGATGCCGTCAGCGCGCCCTGAAAGAACTGCTCCAGCACCAGCCTGGGCTGAGTATCCCGGTAATCCTGAATATCCACGCTGCCACAGGCAGTCATCATCAGACTCAACAGCAGCACCATTAACAATCGCATGTTTTCTCTCCCAGCAATTGTGCCCGCAGCGCCGGACGACTGGTATCGGGCGACAGCCAAATCGCCAGAAATGCGTCGGCAAATCCCGGCTCAGCGACAGTTCCCAGAGGCTTGCCATTAAAATAGAACTGCCCCGAATCCGCCGACTGACAATCAAAAGCCAGCGATTGCCCCTGCTGTACATCCGGCCACAGCCCTGCAAGCGCACGCTGCCAGCGGACAATAGCCGATGAGGTATAGCCCAGGTGTTGCCACTGCTCTACAGTGGCCTTGAGCAAATCCGTCGCATCTATATCCCGCAGGTAATCAATCTCCAGCCTCACCGGATAATCACCCGGCCGGTATTGGCCCGAGGGGGTAAATAGCCCGGCACGATACAGCTCAAACCACAGCAGACTCATTTGTCCCCGGCCAACCTGACGCCACGTCACAGCAGATTCCGTGGCCAGAGGGTCACCGGCAGAATTGACCTGCGCCTTTGACCATTCACCGGCAACACCAGGCAAGCCTGTCAGAGACAGTAGACACAACCCACAGTACAAGCAGTGACGCGACAAGCGAGCTGACAACCGAAACTGTCCCCGCTTTGGCAAGAGAGCAATATTCATCACTGAGTCTCCGTTAAAGGCGCACCACCATTTGCATGGCTCATCCGCGCCAGCCAACCCCCTAAAGGCAGCAAAAGCAGCCAAATCCCGGCCAGCACCAGAGCGGTGATGATATCCCCCTGAGGCAGGTAAACCGCGCCCAGACGGCTGCCGGCAACATAGCTGAGCGGCCCGAATATCGCCCCCAGCAGTGCCACGCCCCATACAGGAAAGCGAGTTAAAAAGCTGAGGCTGGCATTGAAGCTCAGCGCGAAATGCAACCACAGCAACACCAGCCACCAGGGCAAAGACTGGAACTGCAGCAAGCCGAGCCAACAAAGCAAACCATCAAGGATAATCCCCGGCGCCGCCATCAGGCTAAGCAGACGTATGTCCGGGCGCCGACAGGGCGTCATCACCAGGTGAATCACCAGCAGAATCACACTGACGTTCAGGGATGCATTGCCCATCACTACCCCACTCCACCACACCAGCTGGAAACTTAAGGCATTGAATCCTATCCACACGCGGCCAGATATCATGCGCTGCGTCCATCACTCATTCACAGCGCACAGGTCGATAGCCGGGTTTGGCTGCAACAAAATGCACTGTGCCAGTGGTGCGCTCCAGAAATCCACCTTCGCAGTAACACAAATAAAAGCGCCACATGCGAATGAAGTCTTCGCCATATCCCAGCTGGCGGATGGCCGGCAGTGACTGTTCGAAATTTTCCCGCCAGTGCGCCAGTGTTCTGGCGTAATCCATGCCGATATCCTCCAGTTGCACCAGCACCATATCGCTGTGGCGCGTCAGTTGATGGGTCATCTGGCTGACCGACGGCAAGCACCCGCCCGGGAAAATGTACTTCTGAATAAAATCCACGCCTTTGCGGTAGCTGTCATAACGCCTGTCAGCGATGGTGATGGCCTGCAACAACATCCGGCCATCCGGCTTCAACAGGCTGCTGAGCCTGGCAAAAAAGCCTGGCAGATACTCATGCCCCACGGCTTCGATCATCTCGATGGATACCAGGCGGTCATACTGGCCCTGCAACAGCCGATAATCCTCTTTAAGCAGGGTAATACGATCACTCAGTCCCTCGGCGTCGACCCGCGCGCAGGCATACTCATACTGGGCATCAGAAATCGTCGTGGTGGTCACTTTCACGCCATAATGTCGGGCCGCATAAATCGCCAGTGCGCCCCAGCCGGTACCGATCTCCAGCAGCGTCTGGCCGGGCTGTAAATCCAGTCGCTCACAGATGGTGTGCATCTTGTGCAACTGCGCCTGCGCCAGGCTCATATCCGCCTGCGGATAGATAGCGCTGGAATAGAGCATTTCCCTGTCAAGAAACTGCTGATACAGGGCATTGCCCAAGTCATAGTGCGCCAGAATATTGCGCTTCGAACCCTCGCGGGTATTGCGCTTTAGCAGGTGCCCCAAACGATTGAGCGGCCTGGTGAGCCAACCGAAACGCCGCTCAATATCGTCAAGCAGACTCATATTGGCAGCAAACAGCCGGATGACCGCAGTCAAATCCGGGGTATCCCAGCCTCCGGCAATATAGGACTCAGCCGCCCCGATGGAGCCACCCACCAGCACCTGCCGGTAGAAGCGGTTGTCATGCACCTGAAGTTGTGCCTGCCAGTGACTTTGTTTGTCGCCAAACCAGTGCTCACCGCCTGGTTCGCGGATCATCAGGCCTCCACAGGCCAGTTTGCCCAGCGCGCTGAGCAGCAGGCGTCTGGCCTGTTCGTCTGTCCATGACGTTTTTCTGTCGATTCGGGTTGCTGTAGTTTCCATAACGCAGACCTTCTGTAGTTCGCTGTTTAACTTTGTGGATCGTCGGATTTCAGGGCGGATTTCAGGCCACCGGGATGTCCGATAAAGGGAACACCTTTGACCCAAAGCCGCAGCGCCTGCCAATAAATACCCGCAAGGATGCGCCCGGTCATCAGCGGAAAACGCCTGACCATGCTCGCCAGACTGACGGGCGTAAATGGTTGCCGGACAAGTTCGAGGGAAGCGCTGAACAGCCGCTGCTCGCCCTGATTGTCAATGCCAATACGCAGTTGCTGCGCCGGCGGCGTGACCCGCCACAGATATTTCATGTTCAGATCCATAAACGGTGAAACATGAAATGCCTTGTCGCAGGTATCGACCACCTTGTCCCGCGCCTGACTGTCGACTGCCGCCAAGTCCACCAGATAGTAATGACGCTCATTCCAGGGCGTATTGCTCACCTCGGCCAGCAGGTAAATGGGGCGACCCGCCTGATAGCCAAAAAAGAAATTGACCGGACTGAAATACCAACCGAAGTGGCGTATCTGACCGGCAAACACAATTTGGCTGCAGGGCTTGCTGGCCCCCAATTGCACCAGCTTAAGCTCCACCCTTTTTTTCAGTGATCGGACACAATATTGCTGCCCCTTGCCCACACCATCACGCAGGTAGTCACCGGCACGAAAACTCAGCGGTGCAAAGCCCGAGGCGGAAAACCAGCGCGAGCAGGACTCAAGCTGCGGTATTTCATCCAAATCCAGTACCAGCATCCCCATCTCATACTCAAAGCTGTGGTGACGGGGCGCGCGCCGCAGATGTCGCACCTGCCCCAGGTATACACCGCTGCTGAACTGCTGCACCGACGATTGCGGCAACCAGGACGCTGGCGTCATGCCACCCTCCTGCCGTCGCCGGCAAGTGGCGCGAGCTCCGGTCCATCCAGACTGAGGCCAAACTTGCGGCATACCGCCAGTGCGCTTTTGACGCCGTCTTCATGAAAACCGTTGTGCCAGTATGCACCGGCGTAAAACGTGTGCTGCTTGCCACAGATCTCCTCCTTGCGGCTCTGGGCGCGGCTGCTGGCCTGATTGAACACAGGGTGGGCATAGCTGAAACGGCGCAGAATTTTGTCCGGGGCGATGAGCCCGGTCTGATTCAGGGTGACACAGAAAGTCGGGGCATCCGCGGGCAGGCGCTGCAGAATATTCATGTTGTAGGTGACGCTGGCAGGACGGCGACTGTCACCATCGAGACGATAGTTCCAGCTGGCCCATGCTGCGCGGCGTTTGGGCAACAGCGAGGTATCGGTATGCAGCACCACGTCATTGTCCTGATAACGCAGATCGCCAAGGATCTGCTGCTCCTGGGCACTGGGATCAGCCAGCATTGCCAGCGCCTGATCGCTGTGGCAGGCCAGCACCACCTCATCAAAGCGCTCTTCGCCATAGCCGTTGGTCGTAATCAGCACGCCATCAGCAAAACGCCTGATATGCTGCACCGGGGTCGACAGCCGAATGCGCTCGGCAAAGGGCGCGGTTAACCCGGGAATATAGCTGCGCGAGCCACCCGCCAGCACGTACCACTGCGGTCTGTCAGTGACACTCAATAAGCCATGATTGTGGAAAAAGCGGATAAAAAACTGCAGCGAGAACGCCCGCATATCGTCAATGCTGGACGACCAGATGGCGGCGCCCATGGGCAGAATGTAATGGCCGGCGAAGAAATCCGAGAAGCCTTCAGCGTCCAGAAAATCGCCCAGATTGCCAACCGGAAACACCCCGGATTCATGGATGGTTTTACAGCGCCGATTGAAGCGCACAATCTCGGCCAGAAAACGCCAGAATCCCGGATTAAGCCAATTGCGCTTCTGGGCAAACAGACTGCTGAAGGTATGCCCATTGTATTCCAGCCCGGTCTGCACATTATGCACGCTGAAACTCATTTGAGTCGGCATGGGCAGAATATCCAGACCGGCCAGCAATTGCTGAAAGTTGGGATAGGTGCGATCGTTAAACACAATAAAACCCGTGTCGATGGCCCACTGTTTACCATCGACCGCCACATCGACCGTGGCAGTATGTCCGCCAATATAATCGTTGGCCTCAAATACCGTCACCTCATGGGCTTTGCTGAGCACATGGGCACAGGTCAAACCGGCAATGCCACTGCCAACCACGGCGATCTTCTTCATGGTGTCACATCCTTATCCTGAGAAATCTGAGGTGCCGATACGGTACGACCGGCGTTCAGTCTGACCATCAACGCCTGCCACCAGGCTGTGGGAAGAGATCCCAACGCCTTAAGCAGCCAGGTAAATCTTTTGGGGAAATGTATTTCCCGCCGCCCCTGCGCCAGTCCCCGCATTATCTGTTGCGACGCGTGAGTCACATCCACACTCATGGGCATGGGAAAATCGTTGCGGGCGGTTAAGGGGGTGCGCACAAATCCGGGGCAAATAAGCGTTACCCCTGTGCCGCGCCGGCCCGGTTGACAGGCCAGGCTGATCGCCAGCGTTTTGGCCAGATAATTAAGTGCAGCCTTGGACGCACCGTAAGCCTCCGCCCGGGGAAGCGGCAGATAGGTCGCGCTTGAACTCATCAGCGCCAACCGGCCCCGGGGTGACAGCAAGGGTAAAAAGCTGTTGAGACAGTAGCCCACGGACAGCAGATTGGTCGCGATAATCCGCTCAAACAGGCGATCATCAAAATGCCCAGGATCGTCGATGTACTCGCAGTTACCGGCATTGAGGATCAGCAGGTCCAGCGTTTGTCCCTGCAGCAATTGCGTCAGATGGCGACCGGCGCTTTGCACGCCTTCACGCACGGTAACATCAAACACCAGTGGCACACTGCCGGGCACAGACGCCAGTCGTTGAGAACTGCGGCCACAGGCAAATACCTGCCACCCCTGGGCGAGATAGTCTTTTGCCAGCTGCGCGCCAATCCCCGAACTGGCACCGGTGATCAGTACCCGGCCTTGCGGCGATGAACCATGCCTTGCAGCCTGACTCATACCGCCACCCGTTTTTTCAGCAGCCGAATCGTGCTGCCCAGCAGCGGCACATGCTCATACAACATAGCGCCGGCATCAAAGTAGTCACGATGACGAATGATCAGCGAATCATCACAACTCAGCAGGCTGACACCATCAAGCCTGAGCAATTCGCCACCTTTGAGTTTGCGGTGGGCATAATTCATGGTCCATTCGATAGCGAACTCGCTGCCATCACCAATCACCCGCTGAATATCAAAACTGATACTCAGCAAATTCTCGTACATAGAGGCAAAATATCGCTTGAGCGCGTCACGCCCTTCCACCCGGTGCAAAGGGTCGGTAAACACCACGGCCGGATGATAAATGGAGTCCAGCAAATGCAGATTATCGCGGTTGAGATTGCCGTATAAGTCGATAAAAGCGCAGACCACCGCCTCGCCTGATGACGTCCCGGCCGCTTGCCCACTCGCCGACAGCGCCACATGGATTTGGTTAACCGCGGCCGGTATTACAAAGCCTTGTGTGGCATCTGTATGACCAATCTCTGATTGCACTGTCTTTGCTCCCTTAGTCCCTGATTGCATCATCCCGCTCTCCTGGCCGCCGGGGTGATAGTTGAAGCAGACGCCCGCTTCATGACGCCCAAGGCGATCAATGCCCGCTCCCGCGCGGCGCGGTGCTCCACCACTGGCCTTGGATAATCCGGCCCGGATGCAAACAAATCCGCCCCGTGAATATCCGCCCGGTGCAGCGCCAAGGTCGCCACCTGCGATAGCTGTGGCAGCCATTTACGGATGAATTTGCCTTCAGGATCAAACTTCTCGCTCTGACTGATGGGATTAAATATGCGGAAATAAGGCTGCGCATCACACCCGGTGCCGGCAGACCACTGCCAGCCACCGTTGTTGGCCGCCAGATCGCCATCGATAAGCTGACGGCGGAAGTATCGTTCTCCCCAGCGCCAGTCGATAAGCAGATGTTTGGTCAGGAAGCTGGCGACTATCATGCGCAGGCGGTTGTGCATCCAGCCGGTTTGATTCAATTGCCGCATCGCCGCATCGACGATGGGATAACCAGTAGCGCCCTCACACCAGCGCTGAAATTCCTGCTGGTCATTGCGCCATACAATGGCGTCGGCCAGAGAGTTGAAATTTTGTCCCTTACAGAGTGTTGGAAAGGCCACCAGCAGATGACGATAAAAGTCGCGCCAGCACAGCTCAGTCAGCCAGATATACGCGCCGCGGCTGGCCCACCCGCCTCCTTCCATCAGGGCTTCGGGATAGCGCAGCAGCACAGCGGCGAGACACTGGCGGGGGCTGAGTACACCAATGGCCAGGTAGGGGGACAGAGCCGAGGTCCCCTCCATCGCCGGGAAATCCCGCTGCTCATGGTAATTCGCCAGCTCAGAGTCAACAAAGGTCATCAACAACCGCCGGGCATGCCCTTCTCCCGCCTGCCACAGCGCACTGCTTTGGGGGATAACGTTAGTGCGAGTATCATTGAAACTCACCGGCGCAGGGTCCGGCAACGCGGCCCCCACAGGCTCGGGAACAGCCAATGGCAGGCAGGGCAATGCCAGCAGCTGACGGCGCCAGACTCTGGCAAACGGCGTGAACACCCTGAACATCTGTCCCGACTGATTAAGTACGGCCCCCGGAGGCTGCAGGCAATGTCCTGCGAACAGCTCAAAGCTGACACCGTCACGCTGCAGTGCTGAGGCGACTTTGTTATCTCTGACGATCTCGTTGATTTCAGGCTCTGCGTGAGCGAAGAGAGCACCAATTTGCAGTTGTCGGCAAAGATCGGATATCGCCTGAGGGAGCGCAGCAAAATCCGCCAGATGCAACACATGCAGGGGGATCCCCAGCGCCGCCAGTGAGCGGGCCAACAGGTTGACATGGCGCTCGATAAAATCCAGCTGGATGGCGGCCATATCATGCAGCTCCCACTGCGCCGGTGTTACACAAAAAAGTGCATGAACCTGTCCGCCCTGTGAACGGGCTGCAGCCACCGCCGCACATAAAGCCGCGTTATCCGTCAGCCGTAAATCCGTACGAAACCACATCAGGGAATTGGTTTTCATTGTTGCTCTCCCGTTAATATCAGTTTCGCAGTCAACTCGCCGCTGCTGATGATTTGCCAGCCGGGCTGCCGGGCGTAAAGTGACGCAAACTGACCACAGCACAGCAGAGGTAAGCCCATTGCTGCAACGGACCGGGTCAATACCTGCTGCTGCGAGGCATTCATCGACGCCGGTGCCGCCAGCACCAGCCCATCCAGCGGCATGCGCCCGGCCAGCAGCGGTAACTGCTCAGCCTCCGACAAAGACAGCAGCCACCAGCCAATGTTCTGCGCTGCCAGTTCAAGCCCGGCCAGGATTGCCGGCCCGCTGTCGTCTGCCGATGCCAGCAACACCACCCGGGCGCTCAGGGGACCCCGCCTGCTCATCTGTATTGCCGACAGCCGCTGCCACAGCTGACCGTGCACCCACTGTGTCAGCAGGCCGCCATCGGGCCGCTCACTGAGCAGCAGCGGTAGCTGTGTCAGCCAGGGCTGCAGCAAATGGCGCAGCAGTACCCTGAACGGATACAGCGCCGAGACATCATCCAGTACGCGGTGCAGTTGCATACTGTTGAGTGCCAGTACCGCGCTGTCCAATTGCCGGATATGACCTTGCCATTCATCAGGCTGTTCGGTCGTTGCCGGCGCCCCCTGACTGAGCAGAGGTTTCACCTTGCTGATTGCCACGCCTTTAGCCAGCCAGCTCAGAATGGCTTCAATACGCTGCACATCCGCATCTGAATACAACCTGTGGCCCTTGGGTGTGCGTGTGGGTGCAAGCAAGCCAAAACGCCGCTGCCAGGCCCTCAGGGTGACCGGATTGACTCCTGTCATTCGGGCGACATCACCTATGGTCAGTTTGCTCTCAATATCCATATCTCAGCTTCAGCTCCTGAGGATGCGGTTTGAGATAAACCTGCTCCTGGATATAGGGATTGGGAAATTCCCGCAGGTAGTGATTGATCAGGGTGATAGGCACCAGCAGTGGCTGCAGACCTTCGCGATACTCAAGGATGGCGTCGCTCAGCTCGGCTTTTTGCGCCTTGGACAGCATCTTCTTAAAGTAACCCTGGATATGTTGCAGCGTGCTGGTGTGATTGCGGCGGGTGGCATGGTGTTTCAGCGTCGCCATAAACAGGGAGAAATAGGCCTGCGCCTGCCGCTCGATATCATCATCCGGATTGGCAATCATGGGGCCAAGTAAACGGTAATTGTGCGGATGATGTGCCATCAGCAGGTACTTGTAACGGGAGTGAAACTGCACCAGCTTGTGTCTGGTCAGGCCCTCGGACCTGAGAGTTTGCCAGTCGTGATAGGCGTATACCCGGGTAAAGAAGTTTTCCCTCAGCACCATGTCATGCAATCGTCCGGTTTCTTCTACCGGCAATTCGGGATAACGGCTCATCAGCGCTCTGGCGAACACACCTGTTCCGGTTTTGCCCGCGTTGTTGCTGCCCGGCGCATACTCAAGCACCCGCTCCATGCCACAGGATGGCGATTTGGCGCACAGCAGATAGCCGCCAAGATGTGCCAGTTGTGGCAACGTATCCCGACAAAAGGCCATCATGGGCTCTGTGACATCCAGGCTGCCATCGGCACTCTGCAGCAGAATTTCGTCACCGTGCCGAACCTGTCTGATGCTCTTTCTGGGCGCTCCCAATCCAATGGCCATCTCAGGACAAATGGGCTGAAATTCGAAAAAGCGCTGCAGCTCGTCCGTGCAATAAGCGGAACGTTTGTGACCACCGTCAAAGCGGACATTTTGTCCCAGCAGGCAAGCGCTTATTCCTATTTTAATGGTTTTGGGATCAAAGCCTGTCATGTACACCTCCCTTGCTTGATGACTCTCCATACGCACCATACCTGTACAGAGATCACAATTATGTACAAGTTTTTGAATAAGGTTAAAACAATCAACCAATCAGTGCCGTATCAGCTGAGGCAACAGGCCGGCGCAGAGATGACAGACAAAACCCATCAAGATAATTTCACCATTGAAATTCTGAGCAGTTGGCTACTATCGGAGAAGATTCAGTAAGTTAAGCCGTAAAGGCTAGCCGCTAACGGCGTTTTACCTGTCACTGACAGCCTGCAACCTGGCTGATTGGCAGTTCAGATCCGGTTACCCGCAACGAGCTGTACCATGGCAACTTTACGTTTCCAAAGCCGGCGTTATAGAAAGTAAACCGCTCAGCACACAACAGCTGCCGTACAGCTCAGAACCCGCCGTCAGGTAAAGAAGGTGCAGGCAATGATGTGAGCGGCCTGCAAACATTCCCGTGCAGATGGACATCGGGCACCAATAAGCGGTATCTGACGATTTTTTATGGCCAATAACAGGCAGACAAACGGGACAAGAGGCGGCGCACAGTGGCTGCCTGGGTCAATCTGTCTTGCCAGTGAAAGAGCGGTGGGAAGTATTCGTCGGAATCCTTCGTAAATCTCGCTAATATTTTGGCATCAAATTTGCTGACGCTGGGTATCTGTGTTTCCGGCAATCTTTATGCAATCCAACGTTTCGTCTTCCAAACCTTCTCATCCGCTGTTGGCAGAAAGCTGTGGCGCTTTTGCTGATCTGGGAACTTTCCTGCCTTTGGTACTTGGCCTTATCGCCATCAATCAATTCAACGCGCCGGGTATTTTCCTGGGCTTTGGCCTGTTTGCATTGCTGACAGCCCTGGTTTACCGCCGGCCGGTAGCCACTCAGCCAATGAAAGTCATCGCCGCCCTGGTGATCAGTATGCAGCTGACACCCGGCATGATGCAGGCCAGTGCCATGATGATGGGCGTCATTCTGCTGCTGTTGGCGGCAAGCGGCGCCATTGGCTGGCTGGCAAAACAACTGTCGCAGGCGGTCAGCGTCGGCATTCAGCTGGCTATTGGATTGCAGTTGTTGTGGCTCGGACTTGGGATGATGGATGAAACCCTGTGGCTGGGCCTGACGGCGCTGGTGCTGCTGTATGTG
Organism: Shewanella sp. GXUN23E; assembly: GCF_050865035.1. Lineage (NCBI taxonomy): Bacteria > Pseudomonadati > Pseudomonadota > Gammaproteobacteria > Alteromonadales > Shewanellaceae > Shewanella > Shewanella sp. GXUN23E. The sequence continues at coordinate 193,428 of NZ_JBOZWP010000001.1, forward strand.
AGCCGCTGGTTGCCCATGACCTATCTGATGATGCCGGCCGTATTGCTGCTGGGCATGCTCTGGCAGTACTTCGCAGGCGATATCAATACTCTGCCGGTGTCTGGCTCGCTGGCAGATCTGCAATTTGGCTGGCCAACAACTGATGAATGGTTCAGCGCCGCAGGATTGCTGGTGCTCCCGCAGCTGGCACTGACCTTAACCAATGCCGTTATTGCCGCTTCGGTGATCGGCAAGGAAACCTTTCCAGAAGATGCCAAAAGATTCTCTCCTGCGCGGTTTGCCACCACATCAGGCCTTGCCAATCTGTTACTATCGCCACTGGGCGGAATTGCCATGTGCCACGGCGCCGGCGGCATGACAGTGCAAACCCACTTTGGCGCCCGAACCTGGCGGGCACCGGTAATGTTCGGTGGCGCCTGTATCGCAGTGGCCATACTCTGGGGCAATGAGGTGAGTTATTGGCTTGGGATGATCCCGATGGCGGTGCTGGGCAGCTTGCTGGCAACTGCCGGTATGCAGCTGGCCTGGTCCAAACGGCTGCTGGATGGCAAACCATTCTGCATTTTTGTCATACTGTCCACGGCAGCGGCCAGTCTGTTGGTAAATGCTGCTGCAGGTTTGGCTGTTGGCATATTGCTGGAGCAGGCAAGACGGCTGGGACGCAGGGCATCCGTTCAATGACAGCGTCTCTGAATCTCTGCAAAGTCAATCTGTCAGGCATTGGCGCTGCGAAGTTCACTGCAATATCAATGCTGACCTTATCTACTCAACAGGAAACAATCCCCTTTTATTCAGGAATAGCTTTGATTGGCTGAAATAATAGCGTGCAAAGCGTTTGGCCTGCGCAGTTTTCCCTGACATCTTGATGAGCGGATCCCCGGACTATCTGAAACACTGGGCCAGTTGCACTCGGGTGGATGCCGCCATCAGGCAGCCGCGCTCTTCATCCGAAGCCACCTTGCATTCGGCCATCAGTGCAGCCTGACCGGGTGATTTGCCTCCCTGAACAAATTTCACATGTTCAATGACCTGAGGACACTGGCTTGCCGGTACCTTTTTATCCTGCCCATAAGCAGACATCAGCACACTGATGCCAACCAGACTGCCAATCACCAGCAGGGGGAATTTCACCATCATGAGGTATTCCTTTCAGGGAGTTTCTAGACTTCTGTAAACCTGAAAGTCCCAGGCCATATGAAAGACTTTCTGATTTACAGCTAAAGTACATAAAGCCTAGTTGAGCTCACCCAATATGGCTAAAGTGTCTTAAAAATTTAACACTAAAAGCATAAGCATCTGAATTAAATACCTTTAACAGATAGCTGTAAAAATAGCCGCATCAGGCTTTAAACATTCCACAATCAATTGACTTTAAATATAAAAACCCAAAAATCCCGAGTCACGCCGTAATATATTGATGCAAATAAAGACCATTTGCATTCAAGCTGCAATTGACTTGCAACATTTAATCGCGCGACACTGTTGCCGCTCAGCCTAAAGTCATACACACAATCATTTCGGTCGATACAAACCACCAAAAAGAGACAGGTAATGCCATGTCAGATCCCAAAGCACTGACGTTTTCAGGGTTTACCCTTTTAGTGGATACCAACCAGTTGTTGTTTGAGGGCAAAGTTGTCGCCATCGAGGCTCGTCAGCTCCAACTGCTGGAGGTACTCGCCAATGCCAGCCCGGAGATGGTAAGCAAACAGGAATTGATGGACATATTGTGGCCAGACACCATAGTGACTGAAGCCTCTTTATCAAGGCTGATCTCCGATACCCGTAAATTTCTGGGAACCCTCGGTGCCAGACGGGATCTCATCACCACAGTTCATGGACGGGGTTTTTGCTTGAGCGCAGAGGTCACTCAGGCTGATGCCTCAACCTTCCTGCACCAATCTGCTGAAGCATCCGGGATACCTGTCGATATCGAGCCGTTTCACAGCGCAGTGGTTAAACCGGGCAAGCGACTGTCGCCGCTTTGTTTGATTGCGCTGACAGTCCTGTCAGCGTCGGTTATAGGATTAGTCCTGTATATGGTGATGGCAAAGTCTGAACCCCAACATAACGACTATGTTGGCACCTGGCAGGTAATGCTGCAGCTCAAGGTCAGAGACAGTGTGCTGAATAAATTCGGTCAACCTGTCTGCACCGACAGTCAACGCAGGTATGATGTTGTTATTCATAAAGATCAGGGAAAATATCGGCTTATTCAACCTCAGTTCACCATGTCATTGGGCGACGATCTCACCCAACCTATCGTTGACAATCTGTCCTATCAGGATGCCGGAGGCTATGTGGATTCGGAGCTGACGCTGTATTTTGTCAGTCACAACCGCATGACGGGCCACAGTCAATGGCAATTCAGAATGACCAGGGACTCAGAGGTCATCTGTCGGGGTGATTCAATCTTTGATGCCGTGAAATAGCGCGACCCAATCAACGATTGCCTGCATTGGTGTATTTAGTGTTGATTGGCGCGGCGCGCAGCTACACAGAAACCTCACTGTTGCCTGTATAGCCTGTATAGCCTGTATAGCCTGTAGCCAAATAACCTCAGGTATTGATGGATACATCAACCTTACCAGGCTTGCGTCAATTCAGGGCGGGAATCGAAGGGTTAAGTTCAGGGAGTGCGCAAAAAAGTCAGTCAACACCTGCTAACAGGGCCGCTGAGTTGACTGTTTGCGACGCTCTAATGAACCCTGTCATCCCCCCCCAACTCAATGCCTGCAGCAATAAAAAGTGTGGCCTGAACCCGAGTGTGGCGCCCGGATACCGTTCAGACCACAACCTAACCTTTAAAGCAGACAAAAATAAACGCCTGTAAAAAATCCAATTCCATACTGCGACTGCACCCAATCGGGCTTCTGTTACAGCTTCTGCTGACAACTTTTAGTGAGTGCTGCATTTTGGTCTCTGTTACCAACCGCAACCTTGCCATCCGATTGGATAACAATAGCGGCGCCGATAACAGCCAGTCTGTTTCACTGGAACAACCAAAGCGCAGTTTCTTCACCCTGGGTCTCTTTATCCGAAGCTTATTCTTCCGGAACAGCGGTATCCGACATTGTGTCCCGGGTAAGCGCTGTCGCACGCTGTCCGGCGCAACATGAACGCTTAACTTAATGCGACATCTCAACTCCGCAGAAACTGACTCAGATCATGCTCCGCTCACGCCTTCTGCGCTTTATCCTTTGTCATCTGTTTTTTGCTTTCGGACATATTGGGATTATTTGTTGGCCGAACGCTTATGGTTATCTGTAGTGATAATGGTTTGTATTGAGTGGCAATGTGGCATCAGTTGTCCCAAATTGCTTGAAAAGAATCTGATACTTTTTGAATAAATTTGCGCAGGGAAAGGATCACCAATCAATCCGGCAAGGGCGGACGTTAATCTTTATGATCAGAACCTGATACCAATAGAATCAACTAGATAAAGTTTAAAAAAAGATAATCGCTGTGTTTGAAAGATATTCCGGTTTCAGGATTCAGCCCAAACCAATACAGATCCTGACAGTGACATTGAGAGGTATTCAGGACTGACGGAGTGCTGATTCAACGATGGCAATCTATGTTGTTCCTGCATTTCTCGGCTTTGTTCCAATCAATCCGGAAGCAAGTCTGTTTGTCGACATATCCCCCCCGTAATACCAGCCCGGCTTGTCCGAATAAGCCAGTCATATTGCCAGCAACAAAATGAATGAGCCCCTGAAGTCTGTTCAGGGGCCTGCTCAGGTCAATATCCGGTAGGATGTCAGGAGTATCTCAGGCTGTTTTGAACTGAGCGATATTGCCGGCCAGCGAGTGCATCATCTTGCGCAGCGCCTGCAAATCATGGTCGATCAATTCCGAACCATCACTGGATTCAACCGCAATGGACACCAAAGACTCCAACTCCTGAGACACGCTGGCAAAGGTTAACGCCTGTTGTCTGGCAGACTCGGCGATACCGGCATTCTTGCTGGCCATATCGCCAATATTGGTCTTCAGCTGCGCCAGCGAAACCCGGGATGTTTCCACCGCCTGCTGCGTCTCATAACTGGCACTGCGACTCTGCTGCATATTGGAGAAGGAAGACTCGGCATTCTGGCGGATCTCATCCAGCATCACCGCAATCTCTTCGGTTGAGCGCTTACTGCGCTGAGCCAGATTACGCACTTCATCGGCCACCACGGCAAAACCCCGCCCCATTTCCCCCGCCCGCGCAGCTTCAATGGCCGCATTCAATGCCAGCAAATTGGTTTGCTCCGAGATGCCGGTAATATTGTCCAGGATCGCCTTCACATTGGTGGTCTGCTTTTGCAGCGACTCCATCATGCCGAAGGTGGTATCAATGCTGGCAATCAGGCTGGTCGAGGTATGGGCGGAAGTTTCACCGGACTTGACCGCGTCATTGGTGTAATTTTCTGCCACCTCTGTGGCTCCCTCGACCTGCAGTGCAAACCCAGCCACATCGTCACTGCTGTGTGACATTTCTGTCATCGCAGCGGCCAGCGTCTCGCATTTTGCGGAGGTCTGACGTGACAGCTCAACATCCCGCCGTGCTTTTTCACTCAGCACATTGAGTGATTCATCGGCGCGGGCAGCCAACTGCACTGCGTCATTGAGCACACTGCGGATAGCCGCCACAAAACTGTCGATATCCTGCTCAATTTCGCCAATCTCATCGCCATGTCCCAGCCCCAGTTGCACGGAGAGATCACGGTTTTTTACCATGGCCTTGAGTCTCGCTCCCAACTCTCTGACTCGCTGGTTAATGGAAGTCACACTGTAAAAGGAGCTGATCAGGATAAGCAGGATCACCAGGGTCAATACCAACATCATACTCCAGCTGTAACGACTTGCCGCCGTCGCCGACTGCTCCAATCGCTCTGACAGCACTGCCAGACTGGCATTTTTGAATTGATTGAGTTGACTGATACGCTGGGTTGCCAAAGGAAACCACTCCTGTGGCGTCGGTCCTTTGATCTGTCCGAGATGGTCTTTCTGTGTCAGAAAATTCTGCTCTATTTCGCGGATTTTCGACCAGGCAGGATCATTGGCCAGCGCCATAAAGCCACTCAGTTCTTTGCCGGGCAGCGCGGTGGCCACCGCATCTGCGGCGAAATTAAACTCATCAATGTAACTTTGCACCCGGGCGTAACCATCAAGCTCTACCCTGCTTTTGGCAAATATGCCATTCAGTGCTCCGCGGGATTGCCCCGCTTTTTCCTTCATCAGTGCCAAAGACAGCAAAGCATTGAGCTCCCTGGAAGCCAGCGGATCGCGGGATTGAGTCGATACCGTGCCCGCAGCCAACAATGCGTGCTTATTCAAACCGGAATAATAGTCAAACGGGGAAGAAGTCGGTGCAAGAGAGTCAACCTGCAGCCTGAACGAAGATTTGCTGTTGAACGTCTCAGAGAGATTGTGCAGCGACGCCTGCCACAATTCGCTGTCGATGTAAGATGGGGAAAAGCCGTTCAGCGCCCGCTGCGCCTTGTCTGCCTGCTGACGTTGCTCATCCAGTTTTTGTCTGATCCCGGCATCGCCACCCGAACCCAGATAACCGGCAGTCAGGCCCCGCTCCACGGCAAACTGGTGCGCCACCTCATCCAGCAAACTGAAGGCCTGCAGCGTTTCCAGGGTTTGTCTGGTCTGTGTGACTTCAGCCCGGCTGTCATGCACCTCAAGCCAACCCAGCACACAGGTCAGAGTGAGCGGCAAACCGACCAGTATTAATAACTTATGTCCAATCTTCAGATTGGTAAATACACCTTTCATGGCAATCAAGTTCCTTCTTTGTCATATCCCTGCTGACCTGGCGCCGGAGCACATCCGGATATTGTGGGAAAACAATATGCCGCAAACGCCAAACCGACAACGGCCTGGATCATTCCGGCTTATCCGGCGCACGCTTTAGAGAATCCCAAAATCCCCGCTCAGGCCCAAACCATTTCCCGATTTTACTCTCTGGCCACTGACAAACTATCGGCCATTGGAGTGACTAACTTAAGGAAAAAATTAAACAAAAAGGCGCCCGCAGGCGCCTTGATCAGCAGGATAAGATTAATCCTGATATTCGCTCATGGGCACGCAGGCACAGAACAGGTTGCGGTCACCATACACATCATCGATACGGTTCACCGTTGGCCAGAACTTGTTGACCTTGACCGCCGCCGATGGGAATACCGCCAACTCACGGCTGTATGGGCGCGCATCAAAGGCCGGGTCCATGATATCGGCCATGGTGTGCGGCGCATTGTGCAGCGGATTGTTGTCCGCTGGCCACTCACCACTTTCCACTTTGGCGATTTCATGACGGATAGCGATCATGGCATCGATAAATCTGTCCAGCTCGACCTTGGACTCAGACTCAGTCGGCTCCACCATCAGGGTACCGGCCACCGGGAAGCTCATGGTCGGAGCGTGGAAGCCATAATCATTCAGACGCTTGGCCACATCCATCTCGGTCACCCCAGAGGCTTCCTTGAGCGGACGCAAATCGATAATACACTCGTGGGCAATACGGTCATTGCGGCCACGGTACAAAATCGGATAGTGCTCGCCCAGACGCTTGGCCACATAGTTGGCGTTCAGCATAGCCACCTGAGTGGACTGCGCCAGACCTTTGCTGCCCAGCAGACGGATATACATCCAGCTGATCGGCAGAATGCCGGCACTGCCGTAAGGCGCGGCCGAGACTGCGCCGTTGTCCTGACTCTCAGCACCGGTTTTCACCACCGCATGACCAGCCACAAACGGCGCCAGATGCGCTTTTACGCCAATGGGGCCCATACCCGGACCACCGCCGCCATGAGGAATAGCGAAGGTCTTGTGCAGGTTGAGGTGCGACACGTCTGCGCCGATAAAGCCCGGCGAAGTCAGCCCCACCTGAGCATTCATGTTGGCGCCATCCAGATACACCTGACCACCATACTGGTGAATGATGTTACAAATCTCACGCACGGTTTCTTCATACACACCGTGGGTGGATGGGTAAGTAATCATCACACAGGAGAGGCTGTCGGCCACTTCGGCGGCCTTGGCGCGCAGGTCGTCCAAATCCACGTTGCCCTGCTTGTCACAGGCAGTCACCACCACTTTCATCCCCGCCAGCTGCGCTGAAGCCGGGTTGGTACCGTGGGCAGACTGAGGGATAAGACAGATATTTCTGTGACCTTCGCCGCGGGACTCATGGTACTTGCGGATCGCCAGCAGACCAGCGTACTCGCCCTGGGCACCTGAGTTGGGCTGCATGCACACTGCATCATAGCCGGTGATGTCCACCAGCCAGTCAGACAGTTCACCAATCAATTGCTGATACCCCTTGGCCTGCTCCTGCGGGCAGAAAGGATGCATATTGGCAAATTCAGGCCAGCTCACCGGGATCATCTCCACCGCAGCATTCAGCTTCATGGTGCAGGAGCCAAGCGAAATCATCGAATAGTTCAGCGCCAGATCTTTGCTTTCCAGACGCTTGATGTACCGCATCATCTCGGTTTCCGAGTGATAGCTGTTGAAGGTCGGGTGGGTCAAAAATTCAGTGTCACGCTTGAGCGCGGCAGGAATGGTGTCCACTGCGCTGGCAACCAGCTCATCATCGATGAAACCTGGCTTGAGGCCATGACCAGCGCCCAGAATGATAGTAAACAGATCGGCGACATCGGCACGGGTAGTGGTTTCATCCAGACTCACACCCAGCGTGCCTTCAGCGTCCTGACGCAGGTTCACACCGGCGGCCTGAGCACGTTCTATGACGGCAGCCTTGTCAGCCACCTTGAAGGTCAGGGTGTCAAACCAGCTGTGGTTCACCAGCTCAACGCCTTTGGATTTAAGACCGGTGGCCAGAATGTCGGCCAGACGGTGAATGCGCGATGCGATGCGCTTAAGGCCGGCTGGGCCATGATACACGGCATAGAAAGACGCCATGTTGGCCAGCAGCACCTGCGCAGTACAGATGTTGGAGTTGGCTTTCTCGCGGCGGATATGCTGCTCACGGGTCTGCATCGCCATGCGCAGTGCCTTGTTGCCGCGGGTATCTTTGGACACCCCGATAATGCGGCCCGGCATGGAGCGCTTGTGCTCATCCTTGGTGACGAAGAAGGCGGCATGTGGGCCACCAAAGCCCATGGGCACACCAAAACGCTGCGCTGAGCCGAACACCACATCGGCGCCCATGGAGCCGGGGGATTTGAGCAGCACCAGCGACATAATGTCGGCAGCGACGGTGACAATGGCTTTCTGGGCATGCAGCTGCTCAATCAACTCAGCAAAATCGTTGATCTCACCAAAGCGGTTGGTGTACTGCAGCAGCACCCCGAATACCTGATGATTAACGGCGTCTTTGGCCGGTCCCACCACCACATCAAAACCAAAGCACTCAGCGCGGGTCTTGACCACATCTATGGTCTGGGGGAATACATCGTCAGCCACATAAAACACGTTGGCGTTTTTGGCTTTGGACACCCGCTTGGCCAGTGCCATGGCTTCGGCAGCGGCAGTGGCTTCATCCAGCAGCGAGGCCGAGGCCAGATCCAGCCCGGTCAGATCGATAGACAGGTGCTGGAAGTTCAGGATCGCTTCCAGACGGCCCTGGGCAATCTCTGGCTGATACGGGGTGTAGGCGGTATACCAGCCCGGATTCTCAAGCACATTACGCAGGATCACATTGGGCACTTCAGTACCGTAATAGCCCATGCCTATGTAGGTTTTGAATACCTGATTCTGGTCTGCCAGTTTGCGAATATAGGCCAAACCTTCCGCTTCATTATAAGAAGGTCCTACCTTGAGGCCGTCCTTGAGGCGGATGGACTCAGGAACAATCTGCGCCGTCAGATCTTCCAGCGACTCGGCACCAACATAGGCCAGCATATCGCGCTGCTGGGCGACGTCCGGGCCGATATGACGGCGGATAAATAGTTCATGCTGCTCTAACTGAGTAAGGGTTTGCTTGGTCATGATACGCCTTGTTCTATCTCACTGCCGGCTTGTATTGCCGGTCTTTAAAAGGGCACAGATACAAACAAAGCCCCCGTGGGGGCTTTGCTTTTGGCACAGCTTATTCTTCGTCGATAACGGCCTGATAGGCGTCTGCATCCAGCAGATTGTCCAGCTCAGAAGTATCGGAAGGCATAATACGGAAGAACCAGCCATCGCCGTAGGCATCGCTGTTGACCAGCTCAGGGGCATCTTCCAGCGCTTCGTTCACCGCCAGCACTTCACCGGACAGTGGCGCATAAATGTCAGAGGCGGCCTTGACTGACTCAGCCACAGCGCAATCTTCGCCGGCGCTGACTGTGTCACCCACTTCAGGCAGTTCAACAAACACCATATCGCCAAGCAGCTCCTGGGCGTGCTCAGTAATACCTACTGTGTAGCTGCCGTCTGATTCTTTACGAACCCACTCATGAGAGGAGGCATACTTCAGCTCGGTTGGGATGTTGCTCATTGTTGTAATTCCTTGTTCCGTTATCTTTTAGAAAGCTTGTTTTCCATTGCGTACAAAGCAGGGAGACACCACCCTGACAGGGACACGCTTGTTACGCACGTCGACTTCGGCACTCTGGCCAATGCCCGCAGGGACGCGAGCCATCGCAATAGAATAGCCTAATGTCGGTGAAAAAGTACCACTGGTGATCACGCCCTGACGCTCTGCGCCGGACGGGTCATTAAAACATACTGTCATGCCTTGGCGCAGTACGCCTTTGGTCTCCATCACCAGCCCCACCAGCTGCTCGCTGCCGGCTGCTTTAATGGCAGTTAAGGCTTCACGACCGATAAAGTCGCGATCAGCAGGTTCCCAGGCGATGGTCCAGCCCATGTTGGCGGCCAGCGGGTTAACGGTTTCATCCATATCCTGACCGTAAAGGTTCATGCCGGCTTCAAGACGCAGGGTATCGCGGGCGCCCAGACCGCAGGGTTTCACCCCGGCGTCCAGCAGCGCCTGCCACAAAGCCTGCGCCTGCGCCTGTGGCACAATAATCTCGTAACCGGCTTCGCCTGTGTACCCTGTGGTAGCCACAAACAGCTCACCGGCCTGCAGGCCGAAAAATGGCTTCATGCCTTCAACAGCAGCATTTTGCGCGGCATCAAACACCTGCGCGGCCTTGGCTTTGGCATTGGGGCCCTGCACGGCGATCATGGCCAGTTCAGGACGCTCGGTAACTGTCACATCAAAGCCTTTGGCCTGCTCATTGATCCAGGCCAAATCTTTTTCACGGGTCGCGGAGTTGACCACGACGCGGTAGAAATCGTCGCTGAGGTAATAAGTGATAAGGTCATCGATAACACCGGCCTGCTGGTTGAGCATGCCGCTGTATAGCGCCTTGCCGGGCACCTTGAGCTTGGCCACATCATTGGCCAGCAGGCGCTGCAGGAAGGCTTTGGTGCCGCTGCCGATCAAATCCACCACTGTCATGTGGGAGACATCGAACATGCCGGCGTCCTGACGCACGGCATGGTGCTCTTCAATCTGTGAGCCATAGTTCAGGGGCATGTCCCAACCATGGAAATCGACCATCTTGGCACCGGCTTCGAGGTGCTTGCTGTAGAGTACAGTTTTATTAGCCATTGTAATCCCTTCTATGGGTCTGAGGTCATCTCATCAGGTCTTCGCCTGTTATTGTCGCCCCCAATTTGAGGGCGGGGTCATCTGCGCTAAAACTCAGCAATGACAGAAACAACCTGCTCTGGAAATGCGGCAAAATTATACCGCTGGTTATGCTTTTGTATACAAAAAGATGTTTAGCTGATCACGGTTATTCATTAGTTAAAATAATGCGATTGATTAGTTATTCTCAGGGCGCAATGACTGGTATTGCAGCCATGCCCCGTCACTGCTGGGTTAGCGCCGATCAGCGGCACAGCGCTGGCAGCCCTGATTTCTTGCCCATGGCCTGTTGGATGAACAGTGTTTTCAGAGGAGAAACTGAATCCACCAGGTTCAGCCCCAAATCACGGATCGCACGCTTGATGGGATTGCTGCCGGCAAACAGCTGTCTGAATCCTTCCATCGCCGCGATCATCTCCAGCGCATCGGCTTTACGGGCACGCTCCAGCGCACGCAAATGACGATACTCGCCGATATCCTTGCCGCTTTGTTTGAGCTCAGTCACGGTATCTATAATGGCTCCGGCATCAAGGAAGCCCAGATTCACGCCCTGCCCGGCCAACGGATGTATGGTATGGGCAGCATCACCGGCCAGCAGCAAACGATGGCGGGCAAAATGGCGCGCATAGCGCATTCTCAGCGGGAACGACTGACGCTGCTTGTCTCCGGCCAGAGTGCAAAGCCCCATGCGTCCATCCATGGCAACGGTCAAGCGTTTACCAAATTCGTCATCATCAGTACTGAGCAGCCCAGCCGCCTGCTCAGGGGAAACTGACCAGACAATGGAGCATAAATGGGGATCATGCAGCGGTAAAAACGCCAGTACACCATCACCTAAAAACGCCTGGCGGGCAGTATCGCCGTGAGGCAATTCAGTGCGCACGGTTGCCACTATGGCATGGTGGCCATAGTCCCAGAAGGTCAGCGGAATTTGGCACAAACTGCGCACCTGGGATTGCGCACCATCTGCCGCCACCACCAGCGCTGCGCTCACCTGCTCGCCGTTACTCAGGGTCAGCCAGGCTTCACGCTCGCCAAACGCCAGCCGCTCCATGCTGACATTTTCCAGATGGGTCAGCTCAGCCAGTTCAGCCGCCCGCTTGCTCAGGGCATAGGCGATGGCATCATTTTCGACAATGGCACCGAGTGCAGATTCCGACAGGCTTTGTGCATCAAACTGAATTTTGCCCAGGCCATCTTTATCCCACACTTCCATGCGGCGATAAGGGCCGGTGCGATCGGCATCAAGATACTGCCAGGCACCAAGATTGGTCAGCAACCGCCGACTGGCCTGATTGATGGCACTGACCCGAAGTCTGGGGTGACCGTTGACCGCTTCGCTGCGACCGGCATCAATCACCAGGGTTTTAACGCCGGCCTCAGCCAGCCCACAGGCAGTTGCCAGTCCCACCATGCCACCGCCAACGATGGCAACATCATAGGTTTGCGTCGTTATCATTATTGTATTCCTTGTCCTAAACCTGACTTTCCCGCCAGCCCATCGCCACCTGCGCCAGCGGCGCTTTCAGGGGCGGCACCCAGGATAGTAATCTGAGCCCAAGATTGCGCCCGGCGACCAAAGGCAAATAATCGTTGGAGAAGCCCCGAACCAGAAACTCGATATTGCGTACAGTCGATTGCCTGTCCTGCTCGCGGGCACGCAAGTAACTGTGAATAAGGCTGGCGCTGCCAAGCACATTGTCCGCGTCCAACTCATGTTTGATGCAATCCAGCAGGTCAATCACATCTCTGAGCCCCAGATTGAATCCCTGACCGGCAATGGGATGCAGCGTCTGGGCGGCGTTGCCGATAAATACACAGCGATGGAAGGCCGGTCTGGACATCACACCCAGCGTCAGCGGATAACAGTGACGGCTGCCGGTTTGCACAAAACGCCCGGCGCGATAGCCAAAGGCCTGCTGCAACTGCTGCAAAAATGCCTGGTCATCCAGTGCCATCACGCGGCTTGCGTCGTCATGAGTCAGGGCCCACACCACAGACAGCCGCTGCAGCCCCTCCACAGGCGCCATGGGCAATAATGCCAGCGGACCTGTGTCAGTGAATCGCTCCCAGGCCATGCCGGGTTTGCCCTCAGTCACGGCAATATTGGCGATCACCGCACTTTGTCCAAAATCAGTTTGCTGCAGCGGCAAATTAAACGCTTTGCGCACCGCAGAGTGGGCGCCGTCGGCGGCCACCAGCAAATCGGCCCGTAAGCGGCTGCCAGAAGCCAGTGTCAATTCATGGAAATCTGCCTGACTGTCAAGCGATTGCAACGCATCTGGGCAGTAATACCTGATGTTGCTGCGCTTCAGGGCACGATCGAGCACCTGGCCAACCTGAGCCAGTTCAACCACCTGACCAAAGGCAGGGACATGGAAAGCCGCAGCATCCAGCCGGGTCATACCAAAATGGCCGCGATCAGATACATGGATACTCTTGATGTCGGTACCCAGATGACTGAGTGCTGGCCACAGGCCCAGCCGGGATAATTGATGAATAGAGCCGTGGGACAACGCAATGGCACGGGCATCAAAACCGGGATGGGCATCCTCCACGACAAAGGCTTCCACCAGCGCGATGTTAAGGGCCTGACCATCCGGCCTTTTCAGTGCCGCCAGTCCTAACGCCAGGGTGGCACCTGTCATGGCACCGCCGACAATCACAACATCATAATGCGGGATGATAATTTCACTGCTCATAAACGGTTTGCTGCTGCACAGTCATCACTGCGCCTTCCTTGCGTTCAAAAAATTGCAATCAACAAGTTACGATGAAAAAAAGGCGGCCCCGGCCGCACTTTATCAATGGATAACTTTATCGTCCGCCGCATCGGCCGCGCCTGGCTCAGGCCGGAATTCGGCATAACAGAGAATGGCGGACATACGCACAAACTCCAGAATCTCCTGATAGGCGGCTTCGGACTCATCATCTTCGCTGACATCCAGCTCTACCCGGGCTATCTCGGCCAGGTCCTGGATCACTTCACGCACATCCGCCGACGCCTGATTAAGCTTGGGTTGGATAATGGCAAGACCGGTGAGGAAACTCTGCACCCACAGCGACAACGCCTCAACCCGGTCAGCCAGCGGCACTTCCTCTTCCGGCAGCAGCGGCACAAAGCCAAATTCCACATCCGCCAGACGGGTCTTGGTATCCTGATACATCTCAGTCACCAGATTCCTGATTTCACCGGTCAGCGGCTGGCCATCGTTCATCAGCTCAGCCAATGGCTTCTGCCAGCCATCTTTACTTGCGGCTACGCCACCACAGATCAGGCCCACCATGGCACCATGAACTTCAACCGGGTGCTGACCGATACCGGCATCATCCAGCGCTGACTTCAGATTATCGATACAAAGAGACGGAGGTGTAGCCATAGGTGTTTGAGTCCAAATACAGATTTAATCAGCCAATGCTAGCAGAACTGCCCGCCCTGACCAAGGAATCAGCACGCTCCCCGGAGCATTTTTTCCCCACAAAATCCAGGGCTGTTCACTCCTTGGGCAAGTGCAGTGATCCGGGGCCAAATCAGTCTCTGCTTATCTTGCACTTTCAGTCCCGGCCTTATATAGTCCGCCTCAAGAGACCAACGCGAGGATAGTCGCAGCCAATGAGTAACAGTGCAGTTGAAATCACCCTCCAGGGGCGCACGTACTCTATCGCCTGTCCCCAAGGTCAGGAGACCGCGCTCAAAGCGGTCGCCAACAAGCTGGAAAAACAACTCGCCTCACTCAGAGCCCGAACCAACAGTTTGAGTCGCGAAGAGCTGGCCATTATGGCGGCCCTCAACATTGGCTATGAGTTGTTTGAAGAGCAAAAGAAAAATCAGGACTACATCAGACAGATGGATGAACGCATCACGCTGCTGCAGTCCACCCTCGAAAATGCATTGGTCGAACGCAGTCGGGGAAGTGCTGACAAACAGCACCAAACACCAGAATCCGACTAACGAATTCGCTCTCTGGGGTGTGCGACAACCGGTAATGTCCCTGTGCCGATATTTTTAAACTCAGGGTGAATGCTTTATTGACATTGAGCAGGCTCGGCCAGTACCGAGAAGCCTTAGGAAGTAATCATTGACCCGCCTTGAACCTACGGTTCAAGGGCTACACCGGAACCGGCACCCTGGAGAGCACTCAATTTAGACAGTGGAAACCCGAGCAGAACTCAGACGCCGTATCCGGCAACAGCGCGCCGCGTTAAGCCCCGCGCAGCAAACAGAGGCGGCGCACAGACTCGTCGATGTTCTGCTACCTGAACTGCTCCGGTGCCAGGTCAAACAGCTGGCTATTTATCTTGCCAACGATGGTGAACTCAATACCTTCCCCCTGATCCAGGCCTTGTGGCAACACCACATCAAGGTCGCCTTACCGGTATTGCACCCTTTCTCTCCCGGACACCTGCTGTTTCTCCAGTACCACCCAAATTCACCAATGACTGCCAACAGGTATGGAATTGCCGAGCCCAGGCTCGACCTGACCCAACTGGTGCCTCTGCATCAGCTGGATCTGATCCTGACTCCTTTGGTGGCCTTTGATGAGCAGGGCAACCGGCTGGGTATGGGAGGCGGCTTTTACGACCGCACCCTGGCCAGTCCACATGCGCCTGCAGCCATGGGTATCGCGCACGAGTGTCAGCGGGTCGCCCAGCTGCCCGTGGAAAGCTGGGATATCCCGCTTGCCCGGATAGCCACCCCCGCCGCCCTGTATCAATTTACCCCCAATTAAATCCACTCAGTAGTAGGGCTTTCGCCCTGATGTAAAGAGACATTGTGAATACCGCACTTGCACCTAAACTGCACTCGACAGACAAACGCATGCTGTTTGTCGGGATCCTGCTGTTTGTGTTGCCCATCACCCTTGCGTTATCCGTCCACCAAATTGTGACGCAACAGGTGCTGGAATATCGGATGCAACAGGCCATGGACAGCATACTCAGCCTGATCAATCTTCAAACCCAAAGTGGTAAGTCCGCCGACTCACATCAGTTTCTGATGCAGGCATTTGACTTTGATTGTGGTTACAAAGACCAGACACTGTTGTCTGATCCTCACCTCAGTCCAAGGGAAGTCCGGGTCGTGCAATTACAACTGGCCAATGGCGAACGCTGCTCCAATCTTGGAACTGCGGTGGACTTTCATCTCGACAGCGTAAAAAAAGTCGACGACACCGGCATCTATCTGGGTACCAGCCGCTCGCCACTGCTGGAAAACCGTGCTCTGGTCTACATTCTGCAGCTCGGTGAGCACAGGCTGCTGGCGATGGTCAACAACCGGATTTACAGCGATATGCTCAACGACGAATGCCAGAATTGTTTCCAACTGGTGTTTAACTATCCCGGCCTGAAGCCCATATTGCTCGGTCCCAGTCTGCTGCAACAACAGCAGTACCGCTACAGCCAGCAAAAATATGCTGCAGCATTTGAACTGCGTCTGACCCTCAATGCAGGTGATGAGCTTTACAAAACAGTCAGCCGACAGGTGTGGTTGTTACTGTTGCTCATGGCACTGGCCCTGGGTTTTGCCGGCAACTGGCTGGCATCCCAGTGGCGCAGTCGCCGCATTTCGACCGCCTATCTTATTCGTCAGGGTATGGCACAAAATGAGTTTATTCCCTTCTATCAGCCTGTTGTTGACAGTCGCAGCCATACTCTGGTCGGCCAGGAAGCATTGATCCGCTGGCGTCAGCCCAACGGTCAACTCATTCCTCCCGGCCAATTCATTCCCTATGCAGAGCAGCATGGACTGATCATTCCATTGACCGAAACATTGCTGGACAACATCATCCGGGATCTGCCTGCGCTGCAGGGCTGGGTGAGCATCAATCTGGTGGCTGAACATCTGGAAAAAGGCTTGTTGAGCCCCTATTTGCAGAAACTACAGGAAGACATCAGCCCACTGTGCTTTGAACTGACAGAGCGGCAGCCGATGACCAATTTCGTCGCCGCCACCGAAGAAATTGAAGCGCTCAGCCGTCTGTGCCACGGAGTCAAACTGGACGATTTCGGTACCGGCTTCGGTGGCTTTGGATACCTGCAAAAACTGGGGATCCACAGCATCAAAATTGACAAAATGTTTATCGATACCATAGGCACAGATGACCTGAAACGGGGAGTGCTGGACGCGATTATCGCTTTTGGCCACGAAAGCGGTATGGAGATGATCGCCGAGGGTGTGGAAACCCGGGAGCAGGTTGATTATCTGGCAGCCAAAGGCGTGTATCTGATCCAGGGATACTACTATTCACCTCCGCTGCCATTGAGTGAATTACTGGCAACCTACCCAGCTTTCATCGCCCCTTCTCGGCAGAGCGCCTGAGACCAATACAGCAGAGTGCAGCCCGGGAAGTTGCACTCCTGCTCGTTCAATACCACCTGCCAAAACGCATCACGCGGTGTCCGCTCGTCACTCAAGACCAGAACCTGAATCGGCTCAGGCCCTGCAACTTTGCCGTAAACGCATCGCCCACGCAGTCGTGTGACCCCAGAATATGTCTGACAATCTCAGAGACAGAGTCATCGGCCACGCAGGGGAACCCAGGGATTTCCCCCAACAACACTTCAGGCACAAACCACCAGACACACGCATATCCCGCAGTTTCAAAGCTAACATTTGCCGGTGTGCCTCTTCACTCCGGGTGAGTCATTAACCTCAGCGCCACTCTGGCATCATTACCAAATGCTTATTCAGAGCATCCTGTTACTGCCTGTGATAAGCATCAGCATTTTGCCAACAAGTTCCTTTCTGTCTCAAATATCAATTGATGTTGATAACCATTATCATTTACATTAACGGCGAATTTGGCTGTACTGGCCATCCAAGGACACACCATCACACAAGAGACAGGACTGATGTATCTCAAATCAACTATCGCTTTGGCCGTTATGCTGGCCCTGCACGCCCCTTCCGCTCTGGCGCACGCAAAAAAAATCGACCCGGAATCAGACCCCTCTGTACAACACCCCATGGAAAGCATAGAAGTACGCGGGGTCCGTCAGCGTCTGGAAAAAGCCGGTCTGTTATCGGATAACATCCAGAAAACCGAAGTGATAAGTTCAGAGTTCATCGACAACCGCAATGCTGTAAACCTGACCGAAGCCATTGATAACACCCCGGGGGTAAGGGTATCCAACGAATGTTCAATGTGCGGTGTAAAACGTATCATGCTCAATGGTTTACGCGGTGAGCAAACCACCCTGCTGGTCGATGGCCTGCCGGTTCATGCCATGATCGCCGGATATTATGCCGTAGATGCCATCCCCACCACAGGCATTGATCGCATTGAGGTTGCCCGGGGCGCCGGAGCCTCGCTGATCGCCCCGGAAGCCATTGGCGGCACCATCAATATCATCACCAAAACCGCGGTTGAAAATGGTGCCAGTGTGGATGTATCCGTCGGTGAAGACGGCAATCGCAAAATCGGTATTCTGGGAACAGGGGTCAGCGAGGATGGTAAAACTCGTGCAACCCTGATAGCCCAGTATGACAACCGGGATCAGGTAGATGAAGATAACAACCGGGTCAACGAAGCACCGGCTCAGGAAAACCGCACCTTCACGGTTCGTCTGTCACAGGATCTGACCGACAGGGATAATCTGGTATTCAGGTATTCCAATGTAGATGCTGAGATCTTTGGTGGCCCTGTGCTGGGTGAACAATTTGCCGATGGCATCGCCAGCAGCATAGGTACGGTGCTGTCCGGTTTTGACGACATCAGCTCGGATATCCTGTTTGCCGACAATGACGTTCGCAATGATTTTATCGGCAAAGCCTGGGAAACCACTGAGTGGATCCACACCCAGCGGGATGAGGTCTCGCTCAGTTGGCTGCACGAGCTGAATGATGACTGGAACATGACGCTGGCCAGCAGCTATTCGGACCACACCCAGGATTCATTTTACGAAGGCTTTCGCTACTACGCAGAAGACACCATGTGGTATCTGGATGCCAGATTTAACTATTTCTTCAATGACAGCCACCTGCTGACCTTTGGCAGCGATCACCGCAGCGAGAACATGCGCTCCCGCTCCAGCGGTGAGAGTAATCCTGCCTATGTGTCTGATTCATTTGATTATGATGTTCAGGGTTTCTATCTGCAGGATACCTGGCAGGCCACCGATGATTTGGAAATTGCCATGGCACTGCGCTACGACACCGTCAGGGCTGACTTCATTGATCCCAACAAGCCGGGCAAAGAAATAGACAAGTCGATTCTGGCGCCCAGAGTAGATATCCGATACAGCCACAACGATGAATGGACCTCCCGCCTGTCAGCAGGTCGTGGCTATCGTGCACCTTTGTCCTTCTTTGAAACCGACCATGGCATCCTGGATGCCGAGCTGGGTTTTCAGATTGATATCCAGGAGCTGGAGCGCTCTACTTCCGCCACCTATGCGCTGAGCTACGCGGGGGACGCGCTGACCATGACTACCTCAGTGGCCTGGACGGAAGTGGAACACCTGGCCACCCTGACGGAGACTGCTGAAGGCGTGCCACTGCTCAGCCAACTGGACAACAAAGCGGCGGTGACCACTGCTGATATTGCGCTGGGATATGATGTGACCGACGACCTGACAGTAGGACTGACTGCAGAAGGCTTCTTCTATGACGATACCTTCAAATCATCTTATGCGCTGGCGCCTGTGGAACAACGCCTGACGCTCAATGCAGACTGGCTGGTAAGCGGCTGGGATATCTTCGCCAATCTGGTATGGATAGGCTCCCGTGACCTGTCAGACTATGGCTATGAAGGCTACAACCAAATTGATGCCAACGGCCAGGTGATTGAAAGCTCGAGAAAATCAACCAACGCACCATCATACTGGACGCTGGATCTGAAAGTGACCCGCAGCATCACTGACAACATAGATTTCTACGCCGGGGTCAACAACCTGCTGGACTACACCCAGGTTAACGAGGGCGAGTCGCCGCTGTTCTTTGATGCCAACGGCAGTTATGACGTGGCTTACATCTGGGGACCACTGCGGGGACGAGAAATCTATGCCGGATTCAAAGCATCTTTCTAATCCTCATGCAATGACAGGCTCCCGCATCAGACATGCTATTGGTCAGTCGCTGCAGCGACTGACCAATACCCTGCGCCTGCTGTTGCTTCTTGGCTGCATCTCGCCGTCAGTGACCGCTCTGGAGCTGCTGGGATTTGAGCATCAGCGGCTGGATGACGGCCAGTTCGAAAACCTTGAGTATTTGAAGGGCAAGCCCACCCTGATGATGTTTTACAAGCCGGACTGCCCCTGGTGTTCCAGGCAGGGAAAAGCTTTCAATCAGTTGCTTGCCCGGTGTGGTGACAAACTGCAGGTGGTGGCGCTGGGTACTCTGGGAGATAAAACCAGGTTGCGCCAGGAGTGGTGGAAAATGAAGCCTGCCTTTGCCGGGTTTGTGGCAGGGACAACGATGATGGAGTCGATGGGTGAATTACCCGCAACCCCGTTGACTTTAGTGACCAATGCCCGCGGAGAGCTGATTACCTATCTGCGCGGCTACATCAAACCCGCGCAGATGAATACCATTCTGCAGGAAACCCTGGCACTTGAGTGTGCAACAGTAGCAACGCAGGCTCAATGAGCCTGCGTTGCTCCCCGTAACCGGTTAATCACAAAGACCAGCAGCAACGCCAGGCTTCCGGCGACCACACCAAACAGCGCAGCCAGCAGGGTGGGCAAGAGGTAGGCAATTACAGGACCGACCAAGGCAACCTGGGAAAACATTCCGGCAAGATGGGTAAAATACTCTGAAACCGAGTGCAGGCCATGTACCAGAATGCCGCCCCCCACCATAAACATGGCCAGTGTGCCGACGACAGCCAGCAACTTCATCAGCGCCGGTGCCGCCGCCAGCAACAGATTGCCCAGCCATTTGCCAAATCCTCCGGCATTTTTGCGGCTGACCAGATAAAGTCCGGCATCATCCAGCTTCACGATGGCCGCGACCAGACCATAAACCCCGGCGGTCATCACCACGGCAATAATGCACAAAGTCACCACCTGAGTCATGAAACTGGTATCCGCCACAACCCCCAGAGTAATGGCGATGATCTCAGCCGAAAGAATGAAGTCGGTGCGAACGGCGCCTTTTATTTTCTCTTTTTCATAGCTTTCAAGATCAATATCCGCCGGCAGATCCGCTTCGACTTCCTCGTGCTGATGGAACCAGGAATGCCAGAGTTTTTCCACCCCTTCATAGCACAGATACAGGCCACCCAACATCAACAGGGGAGTCACCAGAAATGGCGCAAACGCGCTGATTAACAAGGCCGCAGGTACCAGAATCGCTTTGTTGATCAATGAGCCTTTGGCCACGCCCCACACCACAGGCAGCTCCCTGTCAGCCGCCACCCCGGTTACCTGCTGGGCGTTGAGCGCCAGATCATCACCCAGAACCCCGGCGGTTTTGCGGGCGGCAACTTTGCTCATCAACGCCACATCGTCCAGTACCGCAGCAATGTCATCCAATAAAGTCAACAGACTTGCACCCGCCATGCCTCTCTCCGCCTTGTCAGTTATATCCACAGTCACAGTATCCGGCAAAAACCGCTGCCGGGCACTGGCAGTACATGTTTCCGGAAACAATTCTGTTAACTCTACCCCAGCACAGCGGGAATACATAATGATTGTATTTTCATAGAAAACTACCGCTGATACCTGCCTTGAGGGTTATAATGGCGGCATTTCCCGGCTCCAGTTGGAAGGACTAACATGACACAAGACGAAATGAAAAAGGCTGCGGCTCAGGCTGCACTGGCTTATGTGGAAGAAGGCAGCATTGTTGGCGTAGGCACCGGCTCTACCGTCAATCACTTTATCGATGCGCTGGCCAGCATGAAAGATGACATTGAAGGCGCGGTATCCAGCTCAGAAGCATCTACTGAGCGTCTGAAAGCACTGGGTATCGAGGTATTCGATCTCAACAGCGTCAGTAACCTGTCTGTGTATGTCGATGGCGCCGATGAAATCAGCCCACATATGGCAATGATCAAAGGCGGTGGTGCGGCACTGACACGGGAAAAAATTGTTGCCGCGGTGGCTGACAAATTCATCTGTATTGCTGATGAGAGCAAGCAGGTGGATGTCCTGGGTGAATTCCCGCTGCCGGTAGAAGTTATCCCCATGGCACGCTCCTATGTCGCCCGTCAGCTGGTCAAACTGGGGGGTGACCCGGTTTACCGTGAAGGTGTGGTCACCGACAACGGCAATGTAATTCTGGATGTGTACAACCTCAAAATCCTCAATCCCAAAGAGCTGGAAACCCAGATCAATGCCATTGTTGGCGTCGTCACCAATGGCCTGTTTGCCCACCGTGGTGCCGACGTGCTGCTGGTTGGCGCTGCCGATGGCGTGAAAACCCTGACCGCCTGAGGTCTTCAGGACGGGGAAAACTGATAACAAAGCCTCCGTTTGGAGGCTTTTTCATGGGTTAAAACTCATCCCAGTTGTCACCAAAGGGCGGTTGCAGAGGCGAATGTTCGGTTCCCGTGCGCCAGATTGCCCTGGCGCGTACCAGCTGCTCATCCGTATCATTGATGGTGAAAAATTCCATCATATAACTCATGTCCCGCGCCTGATTGGTCATACTTTCTGCCGCCACAGCCGCCTGCTCTACCAATGCGGAATTCTGCTGGGTCATGGCATCCATGCGGGCAATCGCAATATTCACCTGCTCGATACCGGCGCTGTGCTCCTGAGCCGCATCGCTGATGCCGGACATTTTAAGCCCGACCTTTTCGACCATGCTGACAATTTCCTTCAGCGTCTCACCGGACTCATTCACCAGTTCGCTGCCATCCAGCACCTTTTCATTGGTGTCGCGGATAAGCTCTTTAATCTCCTTGGCCGCTTCGGCACTGCGCTGCGCCAGATTCCGTACCTCACCGGCCACAACCGCAAATCCCCGCCCCTGATCGCCGGCCCGGGCGGCTTCTACCGCAGCATTCAACGCCAGCAGGTTGGTCTGAAATGCAATGGCATCGATCACCCCGATAATGTCTGAAATTTTATTGCTGGCACCGCTAATCTGCTCCATTGCCAGAATAGTACGCTCGACAATCTCCCCGCCTTCCCTCGCCCGACTGCGGGTTTGCTCACTGAGTTCATTGACCTTGAGTGCATTTTCCGCACTTTGTTTCACCGTATCAGTCATGTTGTCCATGCTGGCCGCCGTTTCCTGCAACGAACTGGCCTGTGCTTCCGTGCGCTGGCTGAGATCGCGGTTACCATCGGCAATCTCATTGGACGAGTTGGTAATGGTCGCTGCCGCTTTACGGATGTTGCCTATTACATCTGTCAGCTTGTCGATGGTCGCGTTGGAGTCCTGCTTCAATGACAACAGTCGCCCGCTGTACTCTTTTTCAATCCTTTGCGTCAGGTCACCATTGGCCATGGCCCCCAGAATCCGCTGCATATCCGCAAGGGCAGCATCAATATTGCCGGTCACCCGGTTAAGCCCGTCAATCAGCTTCAGCTGGAAGCCTTTTTTCCCTTCCCGGGAGAGTTTCCGGGAGAAGTCGCCACGACCGGCAGCATCCACCATGGCGTCGATTTCCCGTTCGATGGCCACTTCAGCAGTTCGGTCCTGCCACTCGATAACAGTGCCGATACGACTGCCCTCATCATCAATAATGGCACTGGCGGCCAACCCCATTACCCGGCTGCCGACGGGAAACTGATTGGAGAACGTGCCATCAAGCTGCTCCAGGATCTCCCGCTGCACCTCTGGCCTGGCGTGGAACATATCAATACTGCTGCCAATGATCCGCTCCGGCTCAAAGCCGGGCAGCAGAGTTTTGAAGTCCTGTTTGGCATCCTGCATCAGCCTTTTTGACGCACGATTGATATAAATCACCTCGTAGTTGGCATTGGCGATCATGATATTGGTCGACGCATTGTCCAGCGCCTGACGTACCCTGGCATTTTCCTCTGCCCTAACTCTGGCTTCCTGCTCCATGTCAAGCCGGCGCAGCTCAGATTCCTCAACATTGGTCAGCGAGGTATTGATGGCCTCTTTAATGGACAGTAGTTCGCCTTTCAGCTCGGCTTCTATGCGGTTACTGAAGTCCCCTTTAGCCAGTCCTTCCATGACTTTTTTGATTTCACTGACGGCGGTCTGGGTGGCTTCCATTAACGTGTTAAACGCCGCGGCAGACTGCCCCAGCTCATCACGACTGCGTACTTTTATCCTGGCATTGTAGTCACCGGTGCGGGCGACGCTCTCCAATTTGAAGGTCAAATCCAGTATGGGTCTGGTCACTGAGCGGGTCACCAACATGGCTATCAGCACAATCAGCAACACACCGCCCAACAGCACCAGGGCAATCAGATACTTGAGCTCGTTGATGGCTGCAAACGCCTCCTGCTCGTCCATTTCAGCCACCAGTGCCCAGGTCAGGTCGCCAAACTTTACCTGTGTATAGGCAGTCAGAATGGGCGCGCCTTTGTAATCGAACGCGATGGCATCGCCGGTTTCACCCAGCAAGGCACTTTTTACTGGCTGGGTATCAATTTTGCCCGCCTCTGCGGAGCTGAAGGACGCCACAACTGAATGGCTGCCGTCATCCTGATACAGATCCGAACGCATCCGTAAATCCGGCCCCACCAGATAGGTTTCGCCCGAGTCGCCCATCCCGGCGCGCTGGCCCATGATGTTGTTTATCTCATCCAGTGACAGTTGCAGTACCGCCACCGCCAGGGTGGTGCCCCGCAGATCCACTACCGGGCTGCCAATAAAGGCTGCCGGCGCATTCCCCTGAGGGCCATAGGAATGAAAATCCTGCACCTGGGCCGTGCCGGTTTGCACAACCTTGTTATACAGTGCCGCCAGATGACTGCCCGCCAGCTCACCGGTTTTGAGATTGGCCCCCAGATCGGCCTGTCTGCCCGCACTGAATACCAGATGACCGGTATCCGCCTGAATGATGAACACCTCCCGATAACCGTATACGTTGACATAATCGGTCAGGGTTTTTCCGTACAGACTCCAGATTTCGCCATACTCATAGGTGTCAGTGTAAAACGGCTGATCTGCGGCAATTTCTTCATCCACTGCATAAAATTTCAGCAGTTTCTGAATTTGCCGGGTATCTTCACTGCCAGCCAGGATCTGAATGTCGTCAAATGCCCGTTCAAAATAGCTTTCTATCTGATTTTTTTTCACCTCCCGCATGCTGATAAGCTGAGCAAAGGCCTGCCTTTGCAGCGCCTGCGTTGACTCCCTTAACGCCAGCGAGCCCACCACCAGAATTGGCAGCACTCCGATAAACAAAAAAATCAGCAGTAATTTGGTTCTTAGCCTGGCAAACATTGACAACCTCTTCATGCCCCGCAAGGAGCGATAGCGGACCCGATCCCCGGCAACTCAGCGTAAAGACCAGTGTTTCGGACTGACTTCGATTTCCCACAGCGGCATATTGGCCATCCGGTAGGGCTGATACTGCACCTCCTGATTGACGGCCAGCACTTTGTTGGGCGTGGGTACAAACAACATGTATCCCCTGTCGTACACGTGCTGCATGATTTCCAGCGTCACGGCGTCAAACTCGGGCGTTCCCACCGAGGCTTTAAACATATCGTCTATGTGATCGTCCAGATCCGGATCGGGGGCCAGCGTGCTCCAGTAATTGTGGGTGCGATAAACCAGAAACGCCGACCAGGGGTGGTTGTAGTACCAGTCGTCGTCTCCCCAGACCAGCAAGTCCCAGTCCCTGGTGTTCTTTTTGGCGTTGGTCGTCAGCAACTGACCAAACACATCCTTTTCGCTGGATGTGATATTGAAGTTGAGTTTGACACCCACTTTGCGCAGATCCCGGTCAATGCCTTTCCAGATATACATAAACCTGTCCTGGGTGTAGACATTGAGCGTAAGGCCGCTGAGTATCGATTTGAGTTCTGCGCGGATCGCCGCCGGGTCCTGAACTTCAGAATAAGGCGTAAGCTGGTCAACCACATTGCGGACACCGGGAAACAATGGCGCAGCCAGCGTAGGCTTTATCTGGCCCTCACCGTCATAGTATTTATCCAGCAATTTGCGCTGATCGATGGCGCGGTTGAGTGCCACCCTGACCTCACGGTTAAGCAGCCGTGGATTACCGGTACGCATGTTGAAATGAATGGCAACATTGTCGGTTGACGGGGCGGTCACCAGCTTGGCATATCGGGAGTTAAACACCCTGTCCTTCTCGGACACAGGGATTGGCATGATGTCCAGCTCGCCTTCCTTATCCAGCGCCATCTCCATGGCGATCTTGCTGTCCAGCTCGGTGTAAACCGTAACCTTGTCGATTTTCGGATATTCAGGATTCCAGTAATTGGGATTGGCCTCCAACACTGCCGACGGAGTTTGCCGGTCGCCTTCTATATAACCTTCTTTCAGGATGTACGGCCCCAGTCCATAAGGGCCAGGCTCAGCCAGATTCGGGCAGGTCGCTTTGCCATTCCAGCCAAACTTTTCCAGATAGGTTCGGGTATAAAACTGTATCCAGATAGCGTCATTGAGGAACTGACCATATTTTTCCGTCAGATGGAATCTGACCGTGTAATCATCAATTTTCTCCGCATGATCAAAGACTTTATCTATCTTGGTAAACAGAAACGGCTGGCGCTTGAAGTAATGCATATTCAGCAGCACTGCATCGGCATTAAAGGGGGTGCCATCCTGAAATTTCACCCCCTGCCTGAGAGTGAATTCGTAGGTGGTATCATCTATCTGTGAGTGGCTGGTCGCCATGTCGTATTCCCAGCCCCGGTCATTGTTGGCAGGGCGCAGCAAGGCAGCATTTATTGAATGAGAAATATAGATGTAAGGCAGACTGGGGATAAAAACCTTGAGGTGGGAGCCGGCAACCGGCCTGGCGCAGAGGCTGGCGGACGTCAGACTGAGTATCAGCACAATGCAGCCGGCGAAATACCTCATAGCTTGCATAAATCCCCCTGTGCACACGCTAGTTAATGCGTTTTTCGATGAAAAATGACTGACCTATGAAAAAGTGTAGTCAAGCTTTTCAGGGGGCGGGGAGACAGGGTGGCGAAAGCAGGCCTTTCAAAAGAGGAGAAAAATACCGGCAGTAAACGCATTAACGCGCAAAAGCCGTGCCCTCAGGACTGTCCCGGGCACAGAGGAAATGGCAGCTGCCACAGCGCTGCAAACTAACCTGACTTCAGTAAGTATTCGCTAGCTGGCAGCGCTCAGGCAGGAGAAAATAACAGGTGTCAGCAGGCCTCTATCTGCTCAACCAGCAGCTGCAACGATTGATTCCCACGAAACTCATTCACGTCCAGTCGATAGGCCAGACGTACATGACTGATGGTGGCATCCGGCCAGATACTCATATCCACGTTGAAGGCAATGGCATCCAGCATCAGACTGCCACATTCGGTTTCCACCATCATTTTCAGGTGTTTCTCACCAACAACCCGCTGCTGCAACAACCGAAAATGACCATCAAACAGGGGCTCTTCAAAGGCCTGCCCCCAGGGACCGGCGTTACGCAGCATCAGCGCCGTGTCCAGCGTCAACAGATCCGCGCCAAGCTCGCCGTCACTGAGGATCTCACCGGTCAGCTGCTCAGGTTGCAGTGACTCGTGAACCGCTTTATCAAATGCCGCCGCGAAATCATCGTATGCCGAAACAGGAATACTCAGCCCGGCCGCCATGGCATGGCCGCCAAACTTGATGATCATGCCGGGATGACGACTGTTGATCAGCTCCAGAGTGTCACGCATATGCAGCCCCTTGATAGAGCGGGCAGAGCCTTTAATCACCCCATCGCCGGCATCGGCAAACGCAATCACAGGTCGGTGGTATCTGTCTTTAATGCGCGAAGCCAGAATACCAATCACCCCCTGATGCCAGTCTTCCTGAAATAAAGCAATCCCCCAAGGCAACTCATTTTCATTGAGCTCAAGCGCACTGAGGCTTTGCAGTGCTTCCTGTTGCATCCCATATTCAAGCTCCCGCCGCTCGGCATTGAGCGCATCGAGCTGCGCCGCCATCCGTCTGGCCAGATGAATATCGTCACACAGCAGAGTTTCCACCCCCAGCGCCATCTCATCCAGACGCCCGGCGGCATTCAGTCTTGGCCCCACCGCGAAGCCAAAGTCGGCCGCAACCATACGCTGGGGATTGCGTTTGGCCACATCCAGCAATGCCGTAATCCCCGGGCGGCAGCGACCGGCCCGAACCCGCTTCAGTCCGGCATCCACCAGAATACGATTGTTGGCATCCAGTGCCACCACATCAGCAACTGTGCCAAGGGCTACAATGTCCAGAAGCTCAGCCAGATTGGGCTCAGCCAGTCCTCTGGCGGCAAACCAGTTGCGGCCGCGCAGGGTCTGACGCACCGCACTCATCAGGTAAAAAGCGACCCCCACTCCGGCGATGGATTTGCTGGCAAACTGACAGTCGAGCTGATTGGGATTCACTATGGCATCGGCATCCGGCGCCGTCTGGCCGGGCAGGTGATGATCTGTAACCACCACTTTCATTCCCAGCGCCCTGGCTGCCGCAACCCCTTCAATGGAAGATATGCCGTTGTCGACCGTGATAAGCAGTTCTGCCCCCTGCTGATGCGCCACTGCAACAATTTCCGGGCTCAGACCATAGCCATAATCAAACCGATTGGGGATCAAATAATTAACCCGGGAGGCGCCCATCATACGCAGAGCCAGCATACAGACGCTGGTACTGGTGGCGCCGTCAGCATCGAAGTCACCAACGATCAATATCGCCAGCTGTTGCTCCATGGCGTCGGCGACTATCGCAGCGGCTTTATCCAGATCTTTCATGCTATCGGGCCGCAGCAACCCCGACAGGGTCAATTCACATTCCCGGGGACTGGCACCACGTCTGGCGTATAACTGACGGAGCAGAGGAGGTAATTCAGCAGGCAGATGAGAGTCATCCACCTGTGGACGGCGAAGGATATTGTGGATCACGAAAAAGCGTTTCCTGCAGACCTGACAAAGCCGACAAGATAGCAAAAAGGTGAGCCAGTGGCTCACCTTTTTTCATTTGCGCAAGGCTGGATTTATTTGGCTTCCAGCATACGCAGCAAAGATTCAGCAGGCTGGTAACCCGGGATCAGCACACCATCTTCCAGCACCACTGCCGGTGTACCACTAACCCCCAGAGTGCCACCCAGGCGATACTGACCGGCGATGTCTGCATCGCACTTGGCCACTGGCACGCTCTTGCCGTTTTGCGCATCGGTCATGGCCTTCAGTGGATCAGCGGCACACCAGATAGAGCGCATGTTCTCGGCATTGGCCGATGGCACACCCTGACGCGGGAATGCCAGATAACGAACCGTAATGCCGGCGTCATTGAAATCTTTCATTTCATTGTGCAGCTTGCGGCAGTAGCCACAGGTGATATCGGTAAAGACAGTGATCACATGCTTCTCGTTTTTGGCCTTGTAGACCAGCATCTGATCTTCAAATTCCTTGATCATGTCTTTACGCGGACCTGCCAGTGCGGCATCGGTCAGGTTCAGCATGCCGCGGTCAATGTCGTAAATATTGCCGTGAATAAGCTTGCTGCCGTCATCGGAAATGTAAATGACACCCCGATCAGTCAGCGCCTGCTGCATGCCCGCGATTGGGGAGGGTTGCAACTCGGCAACTTCCAAACCCAGAGTATCACTGAGCTTCTTCTTCAACACATCGGCGGAAGGAGCGTCAGCAGCAAATGCTGAAGTCATGGTGGAAACCAGCAACGCGGCACTGACAGAGAAAGCTAGGGTAAACTTCATGATAAATCCTTTGACTGATCGGGCTGTTACAGGTGAACAGACCCCTTTTTGGCCTGAAAAATTACAGACTCATTTCATTAAAAGCAACTGCCCACCGGCAATAAACTGTATCCAAGTTTGACCGCCCCGACAGAAGCCGGGGAAATTGTGGCCAGCATCATCCCCTGGGATGATGCTCACTGTGCAACTGCGCCAGCCTCAGCTTGGCGACATGAGTATAAATCTGGGTTGTTGACAGCGAACTGTGTCCAAGCAACAACTGCACCACCCGCAAATCGGCGCCATGGTTAAGCAAATGGGTCGCAAAGGCATGCCGCAGGGTATGCGGTGAAATATCGCCGTGGATACCGGCCCGCAGCGCATAGCGCTTAATCCGGTGCCAGAAGGTCTGGCGGGTCATCATCCGCCCCTGACTGGAGGGGAACACCACGTCAGCGGATTGTCCGCCAAGCAACAACTCCCGTGCGCTCACCAGATAACGCTCCAACGACGCACTGGCCATTTCGCCTATGGGGACCAGCCGCTCTTTACCGCCTTTCCCCACAACCCGCACCACGCCCTGACGCAGACTGATTTGATCCAGCGTTAGCCCCACCAGCTCTGTCACCCGCAATCCGGTCGCATATAACAGCTCAAGCATCGCCTGATCCCGGCACTCGAGGGTATCCTCCGGGTCCGGCTCAGCCAGCAGCCGCTCAACATCCTGCTCAGATAAAGTCCCCGGCAGTTTACGGTCCCGTTTGGGCGCACTGAGTTCCACACAGGGGTCAAGCTGAATAATGGTCTTTTCAAGCAAATAACCGAAAAAACGCCGCATGGCGCTGAGCACTCTGGCACTGGAGGACTTGGCAAAACCTTTATCTTTTCGCCAGCCCAGATAATCCCGTAAATCCTGTTTGCCCGCCTGTTTCAGCTCAATCCGCTGCGCCGCCAAAAAGCACGCCAGCAGACTGAGATCGGTGCGATACGCATTCAGGGTGTTATCACTCAGACCGTCTATAGACCACAGCTCATCCAAAAAAGTTTCTATCGTCGCCTGACTGAGACTCAAAATTCCTGCATCAGCCCGCTCTCTGAGGGCGAGCGTAATCGCCTTCCACTCTGTTTCGTTCGCCAAAACCATTCCTTTCCGATACCAATGAAAACGGCGCCCCGGGGCGCCGCTTTATTATGTTGTCTGACAAAGGATTATGCCACTTTGCCGGAAGTGCCTGATCCTTTGATAAACAGGCAGGCGATCATGGCAATAACCGTAGGCAGCAACCAGGCCATACCTTCTGCATACAGCGGCATAAAGCTCAGGAATCCGGTATCCACACCCGCCACCTTAAGGCCATCAAACAGACCGAATACCAGCGCTACCCCAAGTACCAGACGGTGAGAAAAGGCAGGACGGGTATACTTGTTGGTCAGGAAGGTAACCAATACCAGCGCAATTGCCACGGGGTAAACCGTCACGAGCACCGGAATACTGAAGTTAATCAGTTCCTTCAGACCCAGGTTGGCCATCGCCATACAGCCGGCACACATGAGCAATACCCAGGCGCGATAGCTGATCTTCGGCAGCAGTTCATTGAAATATTCAGAGCAGGCACTGACCAGCCCCACCGCCGTGGTCAGACAGGCCAGAGTAACTACGCCCGCCAGCAAAATAATCCCAGTACTGCCGAAATGATAAGTCACATATTGAGTCAGCAGTTGACCACCTGTGGTGGCGCCCTTGGCCAGATCGCCTGCAGTGGTGCCCAGATAGAACAGCGACAGATAGACAAATGCCAGGCCGCTGGCAGCGATCAGCGCCGCGCGAACCAGATACTTGGTTTGTTTGGCAGGATCCGTTACCCCTTTCTTGCGCAGAATATCGATAATCAACATACCGAAAATCAAGGAGGCCAGCGTATCCATGGTGTTATAGCCTTCCAGAACACCCTTGGTCAGCGGAGAACTGGCGTACTCACCCTGAGGCAGACCAGGCTCGGCACCGGGCAATACAAATACTGACACAGCCAGACCGACCAGCAAGAAAATCAGCACAGGAGTCAGCACCTTACCTACACTGTCCAGCAGTTTGCCGGGGAAAGCAGACAACACCAGGGTAATCATGAAAAAGCACAGGGTGTAGATCAACTGGCTGGTGCCGACATCGGCAGAGTCAGACAGAAATGGCAGCGCCCCGATTTCAAAGGCCACCAGACCAGTCCGGGGAGCCGCAATAATAGGACCAATAATCAGGTAGATAGATACGGCCAGTGCAGTTGCCGCCGCCGCGGGCAGCATATTCATCACCTTACCGTTTGATTTGGCGACTGCGATAAGACCAATCAGCGGCATACCCACCGCAGTTAACAGAAATCCAATCATGGCCGGCAGGGTGTTATCCCCTGCCAAATGTCCGGCGAAAGGCGGGAAAATCAAATTGCCTGCGCCCAAAAAGAAGGCAAAGGTCATGAACCCCAAGCCTACTGTATCCCCAACTGTCATTTGCTTGTTCTGCACAAAATCCCCCCACTTTGTAATTATGTTTTTCACCAACTTAAGTTATCACCGGCCGGGAAGCCAATTTAGTTTCCATGGCAACCCACAAGTGTAAACCAATGATTACAGTTGATATTGACGTTATTCAGACCGTTCCTGGCGAGTTTTTGTGCAATTTTATCATTTCGATTCGCGCACGCTGGATTTTATCCTTTTCCCCTGTCTCTTCCCGGCTGGCAACCCCAAGATATTGTGGTCAACCGGGTCGTCACATGTATCAAAGTTAATTTAACTGCACAAGACTTCAGCGCATCAACTGGTCGCAATTTGCCCGACAAAAAACACTGCCATAACAAGCCCTGCCATTTACTAACACTTGCTGACAAATTCGACCGACAGCACAACAGATTCCCCCGGAGCTGCCGACGGGTTATCCGGTGAAAATCCGTACTACACCAAAAACCCACCAGATAGGACTGGAGATAGCTGCCAACACTGGCTACAATCCGCCCTCATTTTTCAGCTGGATATTCCTGTGCCTTTTACCTTTAAACAGTTTCACATCGATGATCAGGATTGCGGTATGCCTGTCAGTACCGATGCTGTGGTATTGGGAGCATGGGCACCACTTGAAAATGCACGGCAGATTCTGGATATCGGCGCGGGCAGTGGCTTGCTTAGCCTGATGGCGGCGCAGCGCAGCCAGGCGCAGATCACTGCCGTGGAAATTGACACCGGCGCCGCCAAAGCCTGTGCAGCCAATATCGGCGCCTCTCCCTGGGCCCAGCGCATTAAGCTGTATCAGGGCGATATTACCGGCTTTGTGGCGCCGCAAACTGCCGGGGGTATGGCGGGGTTTGATCATATCATCTGTAATCCGCCCTACTTTGAGACCGGCCCACAGTCCGCCAAAGCAGGCCGCGCAGTGGCCCGTCACACCGAATCCCTGCCATTCCATGTGCTGGCGCAGCAACTGCAACGTTTGCTGGCGCCTCAGGGGCAAGCCAGCCTGATTTTACCGTTGGCGTCGCTGCCCGCCTGGCGCGAAGCGGTGGCACAGCACAGCGCTCTGCAGCTGATCCGGCAGTGCGACGTGATAAGTGTGCGGGGAAAAGCCCCCAAACGGGCACTGCTGCTGATGCAGCACAGCCAAAGCGCCGCTGGGGCATTAAAGCAAGATCAACTGGTTATCCGCGAACCGGACAACAGCTACAGCGAGCAGATGCACGCACTGACCCGGAATTTTTATCTGTTCATGACGTGAAAACTGCCGTCACAGGCGTTTTCCTCCCGGCCCGGCCATCGAGGTCATTGGTATTCCAATACCCGCAGCATATAATGTCGGCCACTTAGTTAAGAGATGCAGCCAATGCAATTTGAAGATTTTGACCTGGACCACAGCCTGCTGGATTCACTCAAGGCCATGGGGCATAAAAGCCCGACCACCATTCAATCCAAAACTCTGCCATTGGCGCTGGAACAGCGTGACATTATGGCAAGCGCTCCGACAGGAACCGGTAAAACCGCCAGTTTCCTGTTGCCGGCCCTGCAGCATCTGATAGATTTCCCCCGTCGCCATCCGGGACCTGCGCGGGTACTGATCCTCACACCAACCCGTGAGCTTGCCAGTCAGATCCACCGCTATGCCTGTCACCTGGCCACAGGTCTGGGACTGGATATTGCCATCGTCACCGGCGGTGTACCTTACGGCCCTCAGGAGGAAGTGCTCGCAGGCAATGTAGATATGCTGGTCGCTACCCCGGGACGTCTGGTGGAATATCTGGACAAGCGTAAGTTTGATGCCCAGTCAGTGGAAGTGCTGATCATCGATGAAGCCGACCGCATGCTGGACATGGGGTTTAATCAGGTTGTCCAGACTCTGGCTATTGAAGCACAGGGCCGCAAGCAGACTATGTTGTTCTCTGCGACGCTGGAAGGCTATGGCGTGCAGAAGTTTGCCGCTGAACTGCTGACCGATCCCGAGCGCATTGATGCCGACGATCTGCCCCGCAGCGAAAAAGCCAAAATCCATCAGTGGGTACATCTGGCCGACACCCGCGAGCACAAGTTTGCCCTGCTGTGCGCCTTGCTGGCCAAAGAAGATGTGCAGCGCACCATAGTGTTCTGTAAGACCCGCGAAGTCGTGGCCTCACTGGAAGGTTTGCTGCAGCAAGCCGGTATTCAGGCTGCATTTTTGCGTGGCGACATGGATCAGAAACGTCGCTTCCAGGCTCTGGGACGCTTTATCAAGGGCGAAGTCAATGTGCTGCTGGCGACTGATGTGGCGGCGCGCGGTATCGACATCGACGATATTACCCATGTGATCAACTATGATATGCCGCGCTCTGCCGATGTCTATGTGCACCGTATCGGCCGTACCGGTCGTGCCGGTAACAAAGGTACTGCCATCTCTTTGGTCGAAGCTCACGATATGCGCATTCTGGCCAAGGTTGAGCGCTATATCGAGCAGCCGCTCAAGCGCCGGATTGTGGAAGGTTTGAGACCCAAGCACAAAGAAGCCAAGGTGCCTGCCAAGAAGAAGCCCAAGGAAAAGGCAAAGGCTGCGCTTAAGCGTGCCAAAAAGGCCAAGAAGAAGTAAACCTGACAGGCCCCAACCCCAAGAGCTGCCGATGCAGCTCTTTTGCTATCCATGGCTCGGTAACTGGCCACAGCCACCGACGTTTTGGCGTTCAGGAGCTGGCTCACGGTTTCAGGCTTTCTTTAATCAAAATATATTCTTATCATCTTCACCCAAGTCAGCGGCACACTGGCAGTCTATTGTCAGCAGTCTTTGGCTTGTCACTCAGAGCCGCGGCTCGCACACCCTCACCCACAGAAACAATTTATTTACATTTTTTGTTTTGAAGCGGGGTGGCGGTTTGGTAGTTTAAGCAACAATTCCGTTTTCGGCATGGAGCCAAGTCACAGCATGTTAATGACCTTTCTCAGGCGAGTTCTGCCTCCTATTCTGATCCTTATCGGTTTTATGGCGCTGGCGGCACTGCTGATGGCGACCAAAGAAGAGCCGGAAAAGAAAGAAGAGGAAGTCCAGCTGACGCTGGTGGATGCCCGCAATGTTCAGCAACAGCAGGTCTCATTGAATCTGCCCTCTTACGGTGTGGTTGAACCCAAACACAAAACTCTGCTGGTCGGTGAAGTGGCCGGTCGGGTGCTGACCATTGCGCCGGAATTTGTCGCCGGTGGCGTCGTCAAAAAAGGTCAGCAACTGGCCGTGATTGAACCATCGGATTATGAAGCCGATCTGGCTCAGGCTCAGGCATCACTGGCGCAGGCGCAGGCGGCTCTGGAAGAAGAGCAGGCCCGTGGCGAAGTGGCCAAAATTGAGTTTCAGGGCTTCGATAAAGGTGTGCCACCGGAGCTTGGACTGCGCAAACCTCAGCTGAAAAAAGAACAGGCCAACGTTAAGTTTGCCCAGGCGGCCGTGGACAGAGCCATGCGCAACCTTGAGCGCACGGTCATCCGCGCGCCATTTGATGGCATAGTGAAAACCCGCAATGTGGATCTGGGCCAATATGTAACGCTGGGAACCAATCTGGGTGAACTTTACAGCACAGATATCGCCGAGATCCGCCTGCCGCTGAGCAATTCCGATCTGGCTTATCTGGAATCAGTGGATAATCCCGATACTCAGGTGGTGCTGACCGCCAAACTGGCTGGCCGCGATATAACCTGGGAAGGCAATATCGTGCGCAGCGAAGGGGTTATCGATGCTGCCAACCGTATGGTTTATCTGGTTGCCGAGGTGAATGATCCCTACCTGCATCAGAATCGTGCCGTTGGTGAATTGCCACTGAAATTCGGCACCTTCGTCAACGCCGTTATCCGTGGCCGCACCGTTGATGGCATTGTCAAACTGCCGCGCCATTTGGTGCGTAACGGTGAAGTTGCACTGGTGACTCCGGACAACACCATCGAAATGCGCAAGGTTAATGTGGTGCGCTCCGATGTTGAACATGTCTATATCAAAGACAGCATCCGCAATGGAGAGAAGGTTTCCTACACTCCCATTAATACCCTGAGCGCCGGTCAAACCGTCAGACTGCTGGGCGAGCAGGCAGATGACTCGGGTAAGCAGGAGTCTGTCCCAACCCAGCAACTGGCCGCCGCTGAGGCACAGGAGTAACTATGCAGTATGATACCTCCAAAGGCATCATCGCCTGGTTTGCCCGCAACAGTGTAGCCGCCAATCTGCTGATGTTTATTCTGCTGCTGGGTGGATTGGTCAGTGCCTTTACCATTAACAAGGAAGTCTTCCCCAATATTGAGCTCAATTATCTGAAAATCTCGGTGGCCTACCCGGGCGCGGCGCCACAGGAGATTGAAGAAGGTATCAATATCAAGATTGAAGAAGCGGTTGAGGATATTGCCGGCATCAAACGCATGACCTCGGTCGCCTCCGATGGCTTTGGCAATGTCACCCTGGAAGTGGATGACAACTATGAAGTGCTGGATGTGCTGGATGAAGTCAAATTGCGCATCGATGCCATCGCCACTTTCCCGGCCAATATTGAGAAACCGGATATCTTCCAGATCAAGCCTGAAAATGGTGTGATGTGGGTGTCTGTATACGGCGACATGAGTCTGGCGGAAATGAAGGAATTCGCCAAAACCATTCGCGATGAAATCACCTCCCTGCCTGATGTCACCCGCGCCAATGTGGTTGGGGTGCGCAACTATGAAATCGGTATTGAGTTATCGGAAGACAAGCTGCGCGAATACGGGCTGACTTTCTCTCAGGTGGCGCAGGCGGTGCAGGCGTCGTCCATCGATCTGCCCGGCGGTGCGATTCGCGCCGAGGATGGCGATATTTTGCTGCGCACCAAAGGCCAGGCCTACACAGGTGAAGACTTTGCCAACATAGTCGTCAGCACCCGGCCGGATGGCAGCCGTATCATGTTGCCTGAAGTCGCCAACATTAAGGATGGCTTCGAGGAGCGCCTGGAATACACCCGCTTTAACAAAGAGCCTGCGGCGGTTATTGAAATCAAGAGTATCGATGACCAGGATGCGCTGGCGATCTCCAAAGAAGTAAATGAATACATAGAGCAGCGCCGTGCCACCTTGCCCCCCGGCGTCAAACTCGACAGCTGGGGCGATGGCACCCACTACCTCAAAGGCCGTCTGCAGATGATGCTGTCCAATATGGTGACCGGCGCCCTGCTGGTATTCATCATTCTGGCGCTGTTTCTGGATCTGAAACTGGCATTCTGGGTAATGATGGGCCTGCCGGTCTGCTTCCTTGGCACTCTGCTGGTGATGCCGATGGAGCCTATTGGGCTGACCATTAATCTGCTGACCCTGTTTGCTTTTATTCTGGTGCTCGGGATAGTAGTGGATGACGCCATTGTTATCGGCGAAAGCGCCTTTACCGAGGTCGAACAGAAAGGCCACTCCATTGATAACATTATCCGTGGTGCCAAACGGGTTGCCATGCCTGCCACCTTCGGCGTACTGACCACCATAGTGGCTTTTGTGCCCATGCTGCTGGTATCTGGTCCCATGGGGATTATCTGGCAATCGATTGGCGCTGTGGTGATCCTGTGTCTGACCTTCTCGCTGATTGAATCCAAATTGATCCTGCCCGCGCACCTGGCCCATATGAAGGTGCGCGACAAACAGGCCAAGCGCGGCTGGTTTGGCCGTCAGAAAGACGCGTTCAACGCCCGTATTCACCACTTTATCCACCACAGTTACCGGCATTTTCTGCAGCGGGCAATCAAGCACAGATACAATGTGCTGGCCACCTTCACCGGGGTGCTGATTTTGTCGGTGGCGCTGGTTGCCAGCGGTAAGGTTCGCTGGATTTTCTTCCCTGATATTCCCTCCGACTTTATTCAGGTCAATCTGGAAATGGAGGAAGGCAGCTCTGAACTCAATACTCTCAACACTGTAGTGGCGCTGGAAGATGCCCTGTACCGCATGAATCACCAGATGGCAGATGAAACCGGTCAGGATGTGGTGAAGCACAGTTTTGTGTATATGGGGTCGCGTACCTCGGCTTTCGTCCTGGCTGAACTGACCAAAGGCGAAGATCGGGAAGTGGACGGTGTCGCCATTGCAGAGGCCTGGCGCAAAGCGCTGCCTGAGCTGTTGTCGGTCAAGTCGCTGGATATGAACGCCAGCACCAACAATGGCGGCGGCGATATTTCCTTCCTGCTGGAATCCTCTGATCTGCAGCAACTGCAGCAGGCTGCCGAAGATCTGAAAGTCAAACTGGCGGACTATGAGGGGGTCTATGACATTGCCGATAACTTCTCTTCCGGCAGCCAGGAGATCCGTCTGCAGATCCTGCCTGAGGCTGAGGCACTGGGATTGACGCTGTCGGATCTCGCCCGACAGGTACGGTACGGCTTCTATGGCTATGAAGCCCAGCGGATCCTGCGCAACAAGGAAGAGATCAAGGTCATGGTGCGTTACCCGCTGGAGCAAAGACGCACCATAGGCCACCTGGAAAACATGATGATCCGCACGCCCTCAGGTATCGCCGTGCCATTCCAGTCGGTTGCCAATATTGAACTGGGCGAGTCGTTCTCGGCCATCACCCGGGTCAATGGCAGACGGGCGATCACCGTCAGCGCGGATGTCAACAAGGCCAAGGTTGAGCCATCCAAGGTCGTCAGTGAAATTCAGCAGGATTTCCTGCCCAAACTGCAGGCCAAATATCCTCATATCCGCACCGAACTCGATGGTGCCAGTCAGGATGAAGCTGACGCCATGATAGGTCTGGCCCAGGGATTCCTGTTCACCATGTTCGCGATTTTCGCGCTGATGGCCGTGCCGCTGAAGTCATACAGCCAGCCGCTGATCATCATGTCGGTGATCCCCTTTGGCATGATTGGCGCCCTGTTTGGTCACTTCATTCTGGGACTGTCACTCAACATTCTCAGTCTGTGCGGCATTGTGGCGCTGGCCGGGGTAGTGGTGAATGACTCATTGATCCTGGTGGACTTTGTTAACCGCGCCCGACAGGAGGGATACTCGATTGCCGATTCCGCCATTGAGGCCGGTTGTCAGCGCTTCAGGGCGATTATCCTGACCTCACTGACCACCTTCTTCGGCCTGGTCCCCATCATTCTGGAGAAGAGTC
Source organism: Shewanella sp. GXUN23E (assembly GCF_050865035.1). Lineage (NCBI taxonomy): Bacteria > Pseudomonadati > Pseudomonadota > Gammaproteobacteria > Alteromonadales > Shewanellaceae > Shewanella > Shewanella sp. GXUN23E. The sequence goes on from NZ_JBOZWP010000001.1 coordinate 232,366, forward strand.
TGCAGGCGCAGATTGTGATCCCAATGGCCACCTCGCTGGCGTTTGGTATTCTGTTCTCCACTGTGGTGACCCTGATTCTGGTACCGGCTCTGTATCTCATTCTCGATGATATCCTCCGTACCAGCCGCAAGCTGTTCAACCTTTACTGGCATGGCAGCACCACAGGTAAGCGTGAGCCGCCGCTGTCAAATTGAGTCTCTCGGCATCTGCGGTAAATCCGCAGCCAATAAGGGTCGCCACCGGCGACCCTTATTTGCGATCCCGGTAGCGGAAGCGACCATTGGATAAGGGTAAACTGAAGTAAATTCAAGCAGCCCGGTTATGGGATGAATACGCCAACCCTAGTCTACGATATCCGCCACAGCCGCTATCTGAATATCACAGGTCGCTGCACCCTCAGATGTACTTTCTGCCCCAAGCAACAGGGCAGTACTCAGGTACATGAGTATCAACTCAAACTTGATGCCCAGCCCAAGCCCGACGACCTCATACCATTGCTTGGCGAAGTCACTGACTTTGAGGAATATGTGTTTTGTGGTTACGGTGAGCCTACGCTGAATCTGCCAACTCTGCTGGCCGTGGCCAGCGAGATCAAGCGTCGTGGCGGCCGGGTGCGGATCAATACCGACGGCCTTGGAAATCTGTTTCACCGCCGCAATATTCTGCCGCAGTTGGCAGAATGTACCGATGCCCTGTCGGTCTCCCTGAACGCCCAGAATGAGGCACTGTACCGGCAGCACTGTCAGCCCAGACTGGCCGGATCCTGGCAGGCGGTCAATGAATTTATCCGGCTTGCCCCTCAGTACATCGACAAAGTTGAAGTGTCAGCCATCGATGGCCTGGAAGGTGTGGATATTGAAGCCTGCCGACAAATCGTAGAGGCTGCGGGTTGCACGTTCAAACATCGCCGGCTGGATATCGTTGGATAAGCAGCCAAATACACGCTGCAGTACGGAGCAATAGCTAACACTGGCGGCAAGCCGGGGTTTTCGTGTTAATATATCGCCATAATTTTGCGACTGTTTTTAACATGCTTAAACGAAACCTGGCGCCCTCTTCCAATCAATCTCTGCTGTTGCCATCCCAGGGCCCACACTGGTCACGTCAGCGTATTCTGGGGATCAGTGCCCAACTGGCGATGTTGCTGCTGGGCGCAGTGCTGTTTACCAATGTGATGATCACGCTGGGAGAGCAAAAGCTGCGACAGGACTGGGCTACCCAGAGATACAGCGAGCTGCAGACCACAGGCACACTGCTGGCCGATAAAGTGAATTTTCAGCAGTTCCGTACCCATATTTTCGCCCGGGGCGAATTGCTCAGACAGTATCTGGCCTCCCCTTCCCAAAGCCGGAAAACCCTGGTGCTGGATCACTGGCATGCACTGGTGCACAACATGCCCGATCTGCTGGGTATAGCACTTTATAATCCGTCAGGAAAACTGGTGTTTGCCAGCTCCGATATTTTCGGCGATGCCCGTCTGCCTGCGTCCTTGCTGGGGACCAACAGAACCATGGGCGGGGATGACATCTACACTTCGCCCATTGAACTGGTAGCCAATCAGGGACAACTGGAACCCTTTATGTATCAGCTGGCCTGGCTGGAAAATCAGGACCAGAGCATCAAGGGGTATCTGGTGACCTATAATTCGGTTTCCCGCACACTGACCAGCGTCAGGCCGCCCTATCCCGATGCCGCCTCACCGCTTATGCTGTTTGATAATCAAGGGCTTATGTACGTTGGCCAAAAGTCTCCCGGCCAGCCCAACCTGCCCGCCATACTGGGAGAATCTCTGGCTGAGAGTTTTCCCGAACTGTGGCAACAGATGAGTGGCAAGTACTATGGTCAGTTTCATGATGACAACGCCACCTATATTTTCATCAAGGTCGAGCTGACGACTCAGTACGAAACCAAGCGCGAACTGTATCTGGTCAGCTATATCAGCAATGCCGATGTGGCAGCGCGCTTCGCCAAATGGCGACAGATTCTGGTGACCTTCATGGTCATCATGACCAGTATGGCTGCGGCAGGCATAGTGCTCAGTCACCTGTACCGGCTTGAACAAAGGTCACGCATGCTGAACATTGAACTCAGCCGTGGATTATTCAATACCGATGCTGGCTGGATGATCGCCGGTGACAGCGGCCGCATAATCAAAGCCAACCGCGCCGCAGCACAGGCACTGAAACAGGATACCGATGCACTGGAAGACAGAAGTCTGCAATGGGCGTTACAGCTGGATGACCGGGCCTTCAGAGAGGTCAATGCACTGCTTAATGCCACGGGTTACTGGCAGGGAGAGCTGGATTTGAGTGGCCGGGGCGGCAGTACAGTACGTACCCGCATCCGTAAAATCCTGCTGCTGGATCAGCGCAAAGAGTACTTGCTGGTGAACATAGACAATATCACCGAGCTGACCCAGACCCGTCATGAAGCCTTCCTGTACCGCATGATGACAGAGGTCGATTCAGCGCTGGCGCTAACCAAAGCCGATGGTACTTTGCTGAAATACTCCAGCGAGTGCCAGAAATTACTGCAGCTTGAACCGGGAAATCCGGTCAACCTTGCCGATTGTCTGGATGATGACGGCGATGCCCAGTGGCACAGGATCACCGAGCAGCTAAATACCCATGGTTACTGGCGCGGTCAGCTGAGCTGTGGCCACCGCACTCCGGCAGCGACGTCCCTGCACGCCAGCTTTAAAGCTATCGTCAATCATGAAGGAGAGCTGGACTATATCGCCTGTCGCTTTGTTGAGTGCCAGACCAAGTCGGAGTCGGCTGACAACATGGTGCCTCATCGCTCCACCGTACTGGTCAATCATGCCAATCTGCAGCGATATTTTGATGCCTTGCCCACTGGCAGCAAAGATACCGCCAGCCTGATGCTGCTGGATGTCACGCCAGCCAGAATGCTCAGTCACATGAGTGATATTGGCCAGCTGGAGCAACGGGCCAGTCAGATTGAAACCCAGCTGCTGCGCGACCTGCCCCGCAGTTATCAGATGTCCCACTGGCAATTGGGAAAACTCATCATAGTGCTGCCGGACACGCCCCCGAAGAAGGCCCATGACTTTGCCGAGCAGATCCTGACCAAGCTTACTGAACTTGGTCTGTCCGAAGGATTGAGTATCGGTATTGCCGCCAATGCCGCGGGGCAATCCCTGCAGCAATTATTGAATAATGCTGAAATCGCCCTTCGCCGGGCCAGACAGCCTGGACAGCAGAATATCTGTCAGGCGTTTACCCGCTCTGTTTAGTATCCTGCGCAGCCTGGGCGACCGGGCTGAAGTTTTCCATGGGGCTGGCGATTTGCCCCGCCTCAATGGCGAGCACGCCTTCAGGAACCTGACTGCGGGTGATCTCAACAATCGCCGAGCGGTTCATGGTGATCTTGTATCTGGCGTATCGGGTCGGTTTGCGTCCTTCCCGCAGCGCCACCACCACATTCACCTGATAACGCCGCTCTGCAGATTCGTAGCTGACCTTACTGTCACGCTCCTGATAAACCTTAACCCGGCCGCGCTCCAGATAACGGGCAAACGGCACCAGTGAAAAGCTGATCTGTTCCTGCAACATGTTGTAGCCGGTCAGAAACTCTTCCTTGCTGACTTTAGTGCTGACACCATAGTGCAGAATCTCCGCATCGATACGGTTTTGTCTATGCCGGCGCTGTAAAATCTCATCCACCGCCTTGGGCAGATCCTGGGGACGCATAAAATCGAGCCATACCACTTGCCTGGCAACGGACTGACCACTGGTGGTATCACTCAGATTACGGCTCCAGCGCGGGCGACCACGCTGAATGCGGCGCCACATGGCATTACGGATATCGTCCTTGAATACCTCACGAAACGCGTAAATAACCGCCAGCGTTAATACCATAGCGATGGTCAGGCCGCTGAGCACCCCCTGAGCCTTCAGGATAAGTGCCGAGACCACCAGCATCACCAGACCTGTGGCAAAACCGGTAGTGGCCTTCTTAAGCCAGGTACCCAGTGTTCTTTGCTCCTCCTTGAGGACTACCCCACGCTGGATAAGCCGTCGCAGCAGCAACATCTTGTTGGAAATACGGTTGGCATCCTGCACTGTGCCGTGGGAGTTATATTTGCGATCCAGCCGATACTGAGCTTCCGCGCGACAAACCTGAAAAATCTCATCCCGCAACTCAGTAAAACCGCTGGAGCGGGGGCGGGCCGACATCAACTGCAACAGTTGCTGCTCACAGAACCAGGACAGATAGTTGTCGGCGTTTTCAAAGTAGGATTTCCATTTCTCATCCGCCGGTTCATTGCGGCGGAATTTTTTTAAGGTGGATTCAATTTGCCGCGCCAGCTCAACCACGGCGGGATAAAACACCTCGGCCTCATTCAGGTGCCTGAGCTCACCGGCATCATTTTCCACCGCGATGGCAAATTGGTATGCGAACAGATTGAGATATAAGCGAAACTCTTCAATGGTGCGTTTATTCAGGCTGACGAAACGACTCTGCACCAGCGGAATGTGCAACCCTTCGGAATAGTAGGAGCGGCGACCCAGAATGCCGCTGTGAAAATACTCCTGCTCGTCGAAACTTTTTGGGTTGATGCCCATTTCGTTGGGCAGCGAAAAATACAGATCGACACGGCAATTGGCACCGGCTTCGATAAGGTGGGTAACCTTGATGGAAAGAGCTTCTTCCTGCTTGATTTCAATTCTTGACACAGTCTGCCACATCCTCCCCAGGGTATCGTAAGCGATTGTTTAAGCTTACTCTGAATCACCCCGGCACGAAATGGCTGGGCTGCTGCTTATTGCACCAGTCGGCAACCACAGACAGTGTTGCTGGGCTGGAATAACACAATGGCATAATCATTGGTATTATCCCGCTCAAGCACTTCAACACTCAGTTGGTGGCTGCCTTTGTCGTTGAGATTCAGGCTACTGATGTATGAGATGTATTGCATATGAGATGGCGACTGACGCTCACCACCAGATACATCTTCATGTTTTTTATGCATATTCATAGTATAGAGCCGGTTATCCACTATTGCCTGAGCCAACTCGCCCTCCATCGCAATGGTGCCCAGATTACTGCCCTGAGTGTCGAAGTAGCGGTAATTGAGCTGTACCTGCTTGCCCTGCAAAATCAGATCGACCAATAGATAGGCGTCATCGCTGCCAACCTGCAGATGGTCATACAACTCAGACGAGCAGTTCATCATCACCGCTTTGTCCCGCCCGGCAGCCAGATGCCAAATCACCGCCAGGCTCAGCAGCAAACTGGAGAGGATCAGGATATTGATCAGCCACAAACGTTTTTTAGTCACAGATACCTACCTGCTGCAGCCAGCGCTGACTGACAAATTCCTTAGGATTGCGGGAGTCGCTGATTTTGAGATTGCGCACTTCCGATTGACCACGCTTCATGCCCCGCATGGTGAGATTCAGCACCTGATTGTCGTGGGACAAACTTAAATACACGTGTTGCCAGTGGCTCTGGCGGCACAGCGACAGGGTCTGCGCCAGAATACCCGCCTGCTGTTTGAGCAGTCCGGAATTGGTCTTGGATTTGGCATAGAGTGACAGCGCGATGGTCTGACCGGACGCCAGCCTGACACTGTCGGTCTGCAGCAGGGACACCGGCGGCGTAACCACTGGCGCTGGTGCAAACAGAAACCGGTGAAGTCCCCACAGGGCACTGAGCAGCACCGCAGCTCCCAGTAACAACAGCGCAGGCGTCTTAATCCCCGAGCGGCGCAAAACCTCAGGAAACGGCTCGTCGGAGTGAGGCTCCGGCAACAGCAGATATCCCTGACCCTTCACCGTTTCAATCAAGTATTCGTGGGATGGTCCGAGGAAACTTCTGAGCATAAAAACCGCGCGGGCCACTGAAGATTCACTCAGCATGGCGCCTTCTCCCTGGCCTTCCCTGAGCTGCTGCTTGCACACCAGTTGTCCCCGGTGTTGAGTCAGTAACCTGAGCACCTGCAACTCCGCCCGCGGAAGTTGCCATTCCTGTCCCTCGGGATTAACCAGTTTTCCCTGTTTTTCATGGAATTGACATCCACCAATCCGCATCAGTTTCTACCCTGAAAAAGTACACACTGGCAGTCTAGTCAGCAGAGCCTGTGTTGACTGTGATCGCCATTGAGATACCTGAGTAACAATCAGTGCCTCTTTGACAAAGTTGCGAATTCGGTCACCTTTTTTCAACAAAATCAAAGCAGCCCCGAATAATCATAAATTTACATAAATACCACAAATAAAGTGACATAAAGCACGCCACAAACGGTTTCTGCTGCCAACACTAAAGAAATCAATCGGCAACAGTGATTAACCATTGGCTGAGCCCCCCATAAACCATCATCCCGCCTTCAAGCCACAGAGATCACAATCTTCATCTGCCTACCCCCTAAACTGACTGCAACATCGGCCGCAGAACCTCTCTGCAGCCAGGGAATAAAAGGATGGATTATATGAACATGAACAGACGTGGAGCACTGCAGCGTATTGTAGGGATCAGTGGCATAGCCGCAGGGGCAACACTGATGGGAAGCAGTGTCATGGCAGCAACCCAGGAACCGGCCTACAAACTGCAACCCAAAGAAAAACTTAAGTATGTACCGCTCGATCCTATGGCTACTGCCAGACTCGCCTATGAAAGTGGCAATGGCTGTATGTATCAGGTGTTCCATTCTGTGGTGACCATGCTGGCACGCTCCAACAGTGTCGATGCTGAAAAGTTTGCCACCATTCCAACTGCGCTGGCGGCCTATGGCTTTGCAGGCGTCGTGGGTCAGGGCACCATCTGCGGGAACCTCAACGCTATCGGTATGCTGGTCAATATTCTGGATGACATCAATGGTCAGAACAATGCCGTGATTGATGCCACGTTCCGCTACTACGAGCACGAAACCCTGCCATGGAGCAACAAAGAGTTTGTGGAAGGCATTGGCTCTACTGAAGAAAAAACCGCACTGGTAGGCGCCTCTTCTGCCGCCAACAGCATACTGTGCCATTCCTCCATCAGTAACTGGTCAAGAGCATCAGGTTTACCATTCAGCAAGAAAGGCGAACGTTGCTACCGTCTGTCAGCCACCATGGCCTATGTGCTGGTTGAACTGCTCAACAAAGCCTATGAAGGCCAGCAAATAGCGGAAATGGATGGTGCAGGGGTGTCTGAGCTGACCAAACAATGTCAGATGTGCCACAGCTCCAGCGACCCAATGACCCCGGCGGCCAGTGTGAAAACCAATATGGAATGTAAAACCTGTCATACCGGCCACTTCTTCTAACAGGGAGGCAATATGAAAAAATTGTATATCACGGCTCTGCTGGCGTCCCTGACACTGATAGGTGGCTGCAGCGATGATGACGATGAGGTCATTGTACCGCCGGAGCCGCCTTTGGCAGTGGCCGACATTGATTCAGCCAGCGTCATTCTGCTTGAACTGGGCAGCTTCGACGGACCGAGCGGCGAACTGGGCTTCACCCTGAGTGATGATAAAGGGGTACGCTTAACGGGCGCTTCAGCTTACAGCATTCACTATCTGGGAATGCCGGATGAGCCTTCACGCAAGCCCAAATCGTGGCAACGCTGGCATGCCATCAGCAGCTTCCATTGCCCCGCCGACAACAGCGCACCCTGTACCGGCATCCTGGATGCAGTGGATGACAAGGGCAACTACCGCTTTACGGCCGATGGACTGGACTGGGACAGTCTGGCCACACCGGATGCGGTAGGCATCTACAAAGTCGCCATCCAGATACATGGCGCATTGGCAAGCAATCAAGTTGAACTGATGACAGCGAACTGACCTTGCAGGGAAAAGCTGCATTGCAGCACTTGGGCTGGTCCCAAACGATAAAGGCGCCTCAGGGCGCCTTTATCGTTATCGTATTGGTGATGGTGACCTTGGATATGATATCCGGATATTGTCATAACCGGCATGTCAGGCACAGTTCCTCCCCTTTGTAGAGGGAACATCCGAAGTTATCGCCGGAGCCTAGACGGGCCACAGGTGTAGCGTATAAGTTAATCCGCTTTGACGTTACACGCCCAGATATTATTGCCCGGATCGACATTCAGTATCGCAAACCCCTGCTTCAAATCCATTTCCGACATTTTCAGGGTAAACAACATGCCTTCATTCAGCTTGGATAGAAAGTTGATGTTTTCATCCAGAATCTTCTGCAGATAAGGGGGTAATTCAAGTTTGGAAATATCGCTGAGCACCTCACCTTTGGTCACGCGCACATGCAGACTCAGGGATGAGACCTCGAACCCGACAATTTCACCGGACATTCTGATCCCGCCCTGGAAATGACCATCGAGGAAATAGTCATAACCGATTACGGCATGCCCATTCTCACTGACGACAGTCAGCTTCACTTTACGGGGCATTTCATCCTGTTTGTCGGGCTTGTACAGCGTCCCGTCACAACTCAGGTTCCAGTCCTCTTTTTTGTCCGCAATGCCATGCAATCCCAGCACTACCAACAAAATCGTTATCATCATTACAGCAAGCGGCCAGACTTTCACTCCCTTGCTCCGTTGCAACGGATTAGCGCTCACACACCCCTGCCTTTTCCAGCCAGGCCGGATCGATAAAACTAATATTCACGTCTTTCTGATACACCTTGATATTCTCATATTCAGGCACCCCATTTTCCCGCTTAAATAACAGCAGATTCAGCATGTTGTCATCTACCGAGAAGGACGCTGACACCTGCTCCCAGGGCACCTGAGTACACTGTCTAAGTTGCTGGATAAAGTAATCGACCTGTTTTTCCCTGTCTTTGCGACCGGCGATCCGCGGCACAGGATAGACATTCACAGGTAACAGCGCGCCGCCCTGTAGGGTGACCTCATGGGTGTAATAACCCTCAATATTTCTTGGGGTATCAACTTCCGAATAAAGCCAGAACACCATCAACAGAATGGCAGCAGTCAGCAGGCTGTAGAGAACAACAGACATGGTTTGGTAAGGGGAATCAGTCAGACTTGAGCGGCTTCGCTTTAATCTGGTGTGCAGCATAAATCCCTGATCGGCAACAGTTTCAATCAAAGACTCATACTTGTCCCCCAAACTGGTTTTGAGGGTATGGATAATGTCCACCAACTCCAGCTCGGGATTGGCGTGCTCTTCCAGCACTGCCAGCAAGGCTTGCCTGGATACAACTTTATCCTGTTGGTTGACCAGCAATTCAAGCACATTGAACTCGTCATCACTCAGACACAGCACTTGCCCATCTTTCTGGCCAAACAACTGTCTTGCCGGAATATCAAACCAGCAATCGCCAATTTGCATTGAAACGCCAACCCCTAAAATAATAAATTCCCGGGGTTAGTATAACGGTCAAATATCAATAATTGGTGCATCAATTAGGTGGAACCGTGAACAAGCCGACATAATTTCTTATTTGCCGACACACAACGCTCACATTAAATCAATTTAACACCAGATTTTAAATTTTAAAAAAATTTAAAAATCAATTAGATATGATAAATAACAAAAACAAAAAGCAACTTAAGCAGAAATTAAGTTTAGACACTCATTTCTACATGTTAAGCCAGATGTGACAGGCAACGCTGGCAAAATATCCCAGCAAAATCACCGGCGTCCACTTCAAATGGCTGCTGAAAGTGTAAATCCCCCTGGCCTGCCCCATCAACGCTACCCCGGCGGCACTGCCGATGGAAAGCAGGCTGCCACCGACACCGGCCGTCAGGGTCACCAGCAACCATTGTCCGACCGCCATATCCGGTTCCATGGTCAATACCGCGTACATCACCGGAATATTATCCACCACAGCCGACAACAAACCAATGGAGATATTGGCCAGGGTGACATCCAGACTCTGGTAAATCAACTCAGATGCCAGCGCCAGATAGCCCATGGCGGCCAACCCACCAATACAGAGCATCAAACCGTAGAAGAACAACATGGTATCCCATTCAACCATAGAAATCCGGCTGAAAATATCGAATGGCTGTCGACCTTTCAGATAGGCTATCTGAGCGTCATCACCGTTGGCGTTGGCAGCCGCCATTTTCAGAGCTATGGAGCGCGGAAAACTGCGTCTGAGGTAATAAGCGAAGAACTGCAGCAATCCAAGCCCCAGCATCATCCCCAGCACAGGGGGCATGCCGAGCATCGAGTGTGCGCTGACGGCACAGATGATCGTCAGCAAAAACAGCGCCACAATCCGCCTTGCACCACGCTTGAGAATAATTTGCTCTTTTTCAACCTGAGGCCTGGCATTGTCGATAAACAAACTCATCACCACTGCCGGCAACATAAAGTTCACCAGCGAAGGAATAAACAAACTGAAAAACTGGGAAAACTCCACCACGCCCTTTTGCCACACCATCAGGGTCGTAATGTCACCAAATGGGCTGAATGCGCCACCGGCGTTGGCGGCAATCACAATGTTAATGCAGGAAACCGCAATAAATCCGGGTTGGCCTTTGCCAAGTTTGGTCACTACCGCGCACATCAGCAATGCGGTAGTCAGGTTGTCAGCAACCGGCGAGATGACAAATGACATCAACCCGGTAAGCCAGAACACCTGTCTGAGACTCAACCCCCGATTGACTATCCAGCCGCGCAATGCATCAAACAGTCCACGTTCTTCCATGGTGCTGATATAGGTCATCGCCACCATCAGAAACAGAAACAGCTCGGCATATTCCAGCAGGCTGTGTCGGAATGCTGCCTCAGCAACCACCGACAGTCCCTGCTCCCGATAGACCAGTGCCACAGTTATCCAAATAATGCCTGCCGCCAGCAACACAGGTTTGGATTTCTGTAAATGCAGTGATTCCTCAGCAATCACCAGAACATACGCAATCACAAAAACGGTAATGGCAAGGGCACCTGCTGCTGTATTGGTTAAATCCAGCCCCGTTGCAACAGCAGCCTCAGACAAAAATGGAAACATAGACACCTCACATCCCTGCTTAATATCAAGCCCATGAAACCCGAAAAAAAGCCCCGACTGCACAGGTCGGGGCTGATATCAAAATGCGTACAACAACGTCATATTGGTTTCAGTATCTGTCGATTTTTTCCCTGTCAGTGGCTCATCATCATAGCGCACCACAAAGGACAACTTCATCGCCAGCGCACCTATAACATTGGCGGTCAGAGACGTTTCCGAGCGCGCCAGCAGTTTGTCCCCGTAATCCGCCACAAACTTCTGTTTAAAGGTAGAACTGTCGCTGATTTTGGCTTCAAAGTTCATCACACCGTGAGCCACTACGCTGTCCTGAGAATCAAACCCCTGCAGCGTGGCTTCCTCACCGGTCAGCTTCTGGTACTGATAACCCGGACCGACTTCCAAATCCAGAAAGCTCGTTGCCGATTCATATGCCCGGTAACCATAACCGGCAGACGATGTGATAGTGTAATCGTAACCTGTTGATGGATCGCGATAATAATTAGCATTAGCGAACAAATAGCTGCGTCCGTCGAAGCGATAGTTGCCCTGGGCACCGGCCTGATAGCTTTGATTATCTGTCTTGCTGCCATCGCTGCTGTCAGTATTCTCGTTATACAGAGCTTCCAGCAAGTAGGTATTTTCCCAGTTTCCCAACTCATGCTTCATATTCAGCCGCCCTTTGATGGACGAACTTTCACTGTTACCCGTGGTCAGCGTACCACCCAGCTCGGCCTCACCGGCAAAGGTTTTGTCTCCCTCAATAAAATCCGCACCGGCTTGGGCATAAAAAGGCAATACTGCTGTGACAACCAGTGCACTCAGTAATTTATTCATCGGACATCAACTCCTGTATTGAATTCCACCAAAAAATCACCGAAAAATATTAACATTGATGCAACCACTTAGCTATCTTAGCACGCTGCAACAGGCCGTTTTATTCGCATTTAGTTGTAAAAAAGCCCGCATAAGCGGGCTCATCGGAACGGAGTCAGTGAATATTAAAAATTCACCTTAGGATCCAGTTCACCTGTCTGGTAACGCTTGTACATGGCCTGCAGTGACATCGGCTTGATCTTGGAGGCCATACCGGCGCAGCCGAAGGCTTCATAACGCTCGGTACAGATATCTGCCATGGCATCCATTGAGGCTTTCAGGAACTTACGTGGATCGAATTCACTTGGGTTCTCCGCCAGGAACTTACGTACCGCGCCGGTAGAAGCCAAACGCAGATCCGTATCGATATTCACTTTACGTACACCGTGCTTGATACCTTCAACGATCTCTTCCAGCGGCACGCCATAAGTTTCCGGAATGGCACCACCGTATTGGTTGATGATCTTCAGCCACTCCTGAGGTACAGACGAGCTGCCGTGCATCACCAGGTGAGTGTTGGGGATACGGGCGTGGATCTCTTTGATACGGTCGATACGCAGCACATCACCGGTAGGTTTACGGCTGAACTTGTAAGCACCATGGCTGGTACCGATGGCGATTGCCAGTGCATCCACATGGGTGTCAGCCACGAAACGGGCCGCTTCTTCCGGGCTGGTCAGCATCTGATCGTGGCTCAGCACGCCTTCAGCGCCAATACCATCTTCTTCACCGGCCATGCCGGTTTCCAGGCTGCCCAGACAGCCGATTTCACCTTCCACAGACACGCCACAGGCATGAGCGAAAGCGACTGTCTTACGGGTCACATCAACGTTGTAATCGTAAGAGGCCGGGGTTTTACCGTCAGCCATCAGTGAACCGTCCATCATCACTGAGCTCATGCCCAGCTGAATGGACCGCTGACACACATCTGGGTGAGTGCCGTGATCCTGGTGAATACACACAGGGATATCCGGATACTGCTCCAGTGCCGCATTCATCAGATACTTGAGGAACTGAGGACGGGCGTATTTGCGGGCACCGGCAGACGCCTGCACGATAACCGGACTGTCAGTCGCTTCGGCGGCCTGCATGATGGCGCGCATCTGTTCAAGGTTATTCACGTTGAATGCGGGAACACCGTAGCCGTGCTCTGCGGCGTGGTCCAGCAGCTGACGCAATGAAATTAAGGCCATAAGTTTGTTGCTCCAATACATAGGGTGACACAGTCACCGAGGTCTCTATCTTGGTTCTATTTTTATTCTGTCAGGCAACGAGGCCTGACAGAGTGATACTTATATTTATTGTTATTTCTGAAGATCTCTCGACCTTCAATGGTGCTCAGGCACCGCGCTCCTGCAGCATGGCTACCGCTGGCAGCTCTTTACCTTCCAGGAACTCCAGGAAAGCGCCGCCGCCGGTAGAGATGTAAGACACCTTATCGGCGATGCCATACTTGTCCACGGCCGCCAGAGTGTCACCGCCACCGGCGATGGAGAAGGCGCTGGACTCGGCAATTGCCTGAGCGATGCGCTTGGTACCTTCACCAAACTGATCAAACTCAAATACGCCTACCGGACCATTCCAAACAATGGTGCCAGCGTTGGCGATGATGTCAGCCAGCACTTCGGCACTGTCAGGACCGATGTCAAAGATCATCTCATCACTGCCAACCTCTGCCACGTTTTTGAGCACAGCAGCAGCTGCAGGGCTGAATTCAGTTGCAACCACCACGTCAGTAGGCACAGGAATGCTGCCGCCACGACTTTCTGCGTTGGCCACCAGGCGCTTGGCTTCATCGATCAGATCAGCCTCATACAATGACTTACCGACATTGTGACCGGCTGCAGCAATGAAGGTGTTGGCAATACCGCCACCGACCACCAGCTGATCAACAATACCGGACAGACTTTCCAGCACGGTCAGCTTGGTCGATACCTTGGAGCCACCCACAATCGCCACCAAAGGACGGGCCGGATTATCCAGTGCTTTACCCAGCGCTTCAAGCTCTGCAGCCAGCAGTGGACCCGCGCAGGCTACAGGAGCATGCATGCCCACACCATGGGTAGAAGCCTGAGCGCGGTGAGCCGTGCCGAAGGCATCCATCACATACACATCACACAAAGCCGCCAGCTTTTTGGACAGCGCCTCGTCGTTCTTCTTCTCGCCCTTGTTAAAGCGCACGTTTTCAAATACCACGACTTCGCCAACGTTGGCGTCGACACCGTCCAGATACTCAGTGGCCAGCCGCACAGGGCAGTCCAGTGCCTTCGTCAAATAGTCAACCACAGGCTGCATGGAGAAGGCAGCATCATATTCGCCTTCAGTCGGGCGCCCCAGGTGAGACATCACCATCACAGCCGCGCCTTTTTCCAGCGCCAGCTTAATGGTTGGCAGTGACGCACGCAGACGGGCATCACTGGTGACCACACCGTCTTTCACAGGGACATTCAGATCTTCACGGATAAGCACGCGCTTACCGGCCAGATCCAGATCCGTCATCTTGATAATCGCCATTTGGGATTTCCTTAAACAAATTACAAACCAAAAAATGACTGACGCCTTGGGCATCAGCCGGAATGCGGTTAATTCTGTTGTCCTTCAGTACAGTGCACCATCGCCAGACTGGTATCCAACATGCGATTAGCAAAGCCCCACTCGTTATCACACCACAAGAGCATCTTCACCAGCTGCCCATCACTGACCCGGGTCTGGGTGCCGTCCACTATGCTGGAACGGGGATCATGATTGAAATCGCAGGACACCAGTGGCTCATTGGTAAAACCGACAATGCCTTTGAAGCGCCCTTTGGTCTGGGCCTCAAGCTCACTGTTAACCGTCGCGATATCTACCCGGGTATTGAGGGTCACCGACAGATCAATCGCCGTGACATTCACTGTGGGTACTCGTACCGAGATCGCCTCAAACTTATCTTTCATCTGCGGCAGAATACGCTCAATGCCGCGGGCCAGTTTGGTATCAACGGGAATAATGGACTGTCCGGCGGCGCGGGTGCGGCGCAGATCATCGTGATAGGCATCAATCACCTGCTGATCATTCATGGCAGAGTGAATGGTGGTAATGGCGCCACTTTTGACGCCGAAGGCTTTATCCAGCACATCGATCACCGGCACCAGGCAATTGGTGGTGCAGGAGGCATTGGAAACTATCGTGTGGGATGGCCGTAAACTATCCTGATTGACGCCGTACACCACAGTGGCGTCGACATCCGGCGAGGCGGGGTGACTGATCAGCACCTTGCCGGCACCGGCCTGAATATGGGCTTCGCAACTCGCTCTGTCGACCAGAGCACCGGTACACTCCAGCACAATATCCACACCCAGCTGCCGCCAAGGCAAGCTGGCGGCATCAGCTTGATGCAACAACTGTATTCTGTCGTCGCCTATGACCATAGTGTCATCGTCCAGACTGACATCCAGCGCGAAGCGGCCGTGGGTGGTATCGTAGCGGGTCAAATGCACCATGGCATCAGGAGAGGCCAATTCATTAATGGCAACCAATTGGATCTGCCGGCGCTTGCCTGACTCGTACAGAGCCCTTAACACCGAGCGACCTATGCGGCCGTAACCATTGATGGCAATCCGAATCATCGGGCTATGATGCTCCTTTCCGTGAAACCTGGGTTTGCGACTAATCTCATCAGGGATAAGCACTGAAATTTACGCGCCTATACCTGATAAGACTGACTGTGCAGACTCTGCCCTGTATATTGAAAATATAAAGACGGCCTACCCACCCGGGGTAAGCCGTCTCGGCTGTTACCGTATTATTTCAACACAGCAGCGCATCTTTATCATCAACAACTTAACTCGACTTTAGGATTAAGCGAGCAAGCTGCTGGTGGTTTCAACCACGTTATCAACGGTGAAACCAAACATCTTGAACAGCTCACCGGCTGGCGCAGACTCACCAAAGGTAGTCATGCCGATGATGCGACCGTTCAGACCCAAATACTTGTACCAGTAATCGGCGATACCGGCTTCAACTGCCACACGGGCAGTCACGGCGGCAGGCAGCACAGCTTCTTTATAAGCGGCATCCTGGGCATCAAACAGATCGGTACATGGCATGGAAACCACGCGAACCTTGCGGCCCTGCTCAGCCAGCTGCGCCTGAGCCTTCACCGCCAGCTCAACTTCAGAGCCGGTAGCAATGATGATGGCTTCTGGCGTACCCTCACAATCAACCAGCACATAGCCGCCCTTTTCAACGGCAGCGAGCTGCTCGGCAGAGCGTGGCATCTGCGCCAGGTTCTGACGGGAGAAGATCAGCGCACTTGGGCCGTCTTTGCGCTCAATGGCGTGTTTCCAGGCGATGGCAGACTCAACCTGGTCACAGGGGCGCCAGGTGCTCATGTTAGGGGTCATGCGCAGGGAGGCAATCTGCTCAACCGGCTGGTGAGTCGGGCCGTCTTCCCCCAGACCGATAGAGTCATGGGTATACACCTGAATGTTCTGAATTTTCATCAGCGCAGCCATACGCATGGCGTTGCGGGCATATTCCATAAACATCAGGAAGGTCGCGCCGTAAGGCACGAAACCACCGTGCAGGGCAATACCGTTGATGATGGCGGTCATACCGAACTCACGCACACCATAGTGCAGGTAGTTACCTGAGGCATCTTGTGGAGTGATGGACTTGGACTGTGAGTACATGGTCAGGTTGGATGGTGCCAAATCGGCACTGCCGCCCAGGAACTCAGGCAGCATTTTGCCGAAGGCTTCCAGTGCGTTCTGAGACGCCTTACGGGAGGCGATATCAGCAGGGTTGGCCTGCAGCTGCTCGATATAGGCTTTAGCTTGAGCATCAAAGTCCGCTGGCAGTTCACCGGCCAGACGACGCTTCAGCTCAGCAGCCAACTCTGGGTATGCGGCTTCATAAGCGGCGAACTTGTCGTTCCAGCTGGCTTCGGCGGCCTTACCGGCTTCCTTGGCATCCCACTGACCATAGATGTCAGCAGGAATGTCGAATGGCGCTTCTTTCCAGCCCAGGAATTCACGGGCTGCTGCAATTTCGGCATCACCCAGCGGTGCACCGTGACAATCGTGGCTGCCAGACTTGTTTGGTGAACCAAAACCGATAACAGTCTTGGTACAGATCAGCGTTGGCTTACTGGTTTCGGCTTTGGCCGCTTCAATCGCTGCGTTGATGGCGTCGCTATCGTGACCATCAACAGCACGGATAACATGCCAGCCGTAAGATTCAAAACGTGCAGGGGTATCGTCGGTGAACCAGCCTTCTACGTGACCATCGATAGAGATACCGTTGTCATCCCAGAATGCAATCAACTTGCCCAGACCCAGAGTGCCGGCCAGCGAGCAGGCTTCGTGGGAGATACCTTCCATCAGACAGCCATCACCCATGAATACATAGGTGTGGTGATCAACCACATTGTGACCGTCACGGTTGAACTGGGCAGCCAGTACCTTCTCGGCAATCGCCATACCCACACCATTGGTGATGCCCTGACCCAGAGGACCGGTTGTGGTCTCTACGCCTGGCGCATAGCCATACTCAGGGTGGCCCGGAGTTTTGGAGTGCAGTTGACGGAAGTTTTTCAGATCATCGATGGACAGGTCATAACCTGTCAGGTGCAGCAGGGAGTAGATAAGCATTGAGCCATGGCCGTTTGACAGAACAAAACGATCGCGGTCGGCCCACAGAGGGTTGGTTGGGTTGTGCTTTAAGTGATCACGCCAAAGAACTTCGGCAATGTCAGCCATTCCCATTGGCGCCCCCGGGTGACCGGAATTGGCTTTCTGAACGGCATCCATACTTAACACACGGATTGCGTTGGCGAGTACTTTACGGGAAGACATGCTCTCTCCTGCTGATTTTAATGAAACACCATTTCATTTCGCACAAACCCTAAGCCTGCTTTAACGAAATGATATGGTGCTCCCCGGTCCTGTTCGGGGGCATATTTTCCCCTATGTCTTGGTGCATACGCAAATAAAATTGCGCCCATTGAGGGGCCGATTTGCAATAGCCTGATCTGGGTCGCCTGCCTAGAGTCGGTGGATTGAAATCATCAGGTGTTATCACTCTAAAAATCAGCGGGCCATAGGAGAACATGTCGGCGTGAACACAAATCCAGCCGTAAACTTTGCGTGCCAATCTGATATAAACACTTCAACTTTTACTAATTCATTGATTTTAAAGAACACAACAACTCATGCCTTAGTATGAAAACTGCCGTTTGGTCACAATCCAGATGAAATTTCGTCTACGGGGGATGATTAGCCGACCGATTTCAACTAGAATAGCCGTCTAGATGGAGAAGCATCCAAATGCTAGTTGGCTGCCCTCCCCGCAGAATTCATTTTTTACACGAGATTTTTTCCAAGATGGCAAAGCATTTGTTTACTTCTGAATCCGTATCAGAAGGACATCCAGATAAAATCGCCGATCAGATTTCTGATGCGGTATTGGACGCAATCCTGGCACAGGATCCTAAAGCTCGCGTAGCGTGCGAAACTTTCGTTAAAACCGGTATGGTTATGGTTGGTGGTGAAATCACCACTACGGCCTGGGTAGATATCGAAGAACTGACCCGTAACACCATCCGTGAAATCGGTTATGTGCACTCAGACATGGGCTTTGACGCCAATTCATGTGCCGTACTGAGCGCAATTGGTAAGCAGTCTCCAGACATCAACCAGGGTGTTGACCGCGCCGACCCTAAAGAACAGGGTGCCGGTGATCAGGGTCTGATGTTCGGTTACGCCAGCAACGAAACTGACGTGCTGATGCCAGCGCCTATCACCTATGCACACGCACTGGTGAAGCGTCAGTCTGAAGTCCGTAAAGAAGGCATCCTGCCCTGGCTGCGTCCAGACGCCAAGTCTCAGGTTACTTTCGCCTATGAAGAAGGCAAAATCGTGGGCATCGACGCCGTGGTTCTGTCTACTCAGCACTGCGACAGCGTAAACCAGAAAGACCTGATCGAAGGCGTGATGGAAACCATCATCAAGCCTGTGTTGCCTTCTCAGTGGCTGAACCAGGACACCAAGTTCTTCATCAACCCAACCGGTCGTTTCGTTATCGGCGGTCCTATGGGGGACTGTGGTCTGACTGGTCGTAAGATCATCGTAGATACTTACGGTGGTATGGCCCGTCACGGCGGTGGTGCTTTCTCCGGTAAAGACCCATCCAAAGTTGACCGCTCTGCTGCCTACGCAGCCCGCTACGTTGCCAAGAACATTGTTGCTGCCGGTCTGGCTGACCGCTGTGAAATTCAGGTGTCTTACGCTATCGGTGTTGCAGATCCTACCTCTATCAGCGTTGAAACCTTCGGTACTGCTAAAGTATCTGAAGAGGTGCTGGAGCGTCTGGTACGTCAGCACTTCGATCTGCGTCCATACGGTCTGCAGGAAATGCTGGATCTGGCTCGCCCAATCTATCAGGCTACTGCAGCCTATGGTCACTTCGGTCGTGAAGAGTTCCCATGGGAACGCACCGATAAAGCCGAAGCCCTGCGCGCTGACGCTGGTCTGTAATCTCCCGAAGATTCGGACAGATAAGATTCAGACAAATAAAAACCGCCGGCAGGCGGTTTTTTTATTACTATGTCAAACAGGTATCACTGCTATGACTGGCAACAGAAGCTAATTACGATGTCTTATTCACAGTGATCAAAATGTGCCGACTGCATGCACATGAGGGCAATTCGGTGGTCATCCAGCAGCGCAATCCCGACACTTTGAGCATCAGCCAAAGATACCGCCTCTGGCATAAAGGCAAACTGCGCCTGATAGTCATTGTCCCGGCCGCAGTCTATCCAGATACCTGCAATCTTGACCCAATACCTTGGCCTGCCATTGTGGCCTGCCGCAGTGCCAATGAAGGTCTCAACCCGAATGTCACTCAATGCCAACACACTGGCTATCAGCCTGAGATTGTCCAGCGCTGACAGTCTGAGTTCCCTGTATGGAGCCAGGGTGCGCTTAACCAACTCAATATCCATTATTTAACCGGCCTCAACACCCAACTGACAGTGATACCAGATAGTAGCCCCTGTCATCATACTCAACAAAATCAATTATCTGCATACCATCATCAGCGACATGAGCACGCAATGAAGCCTCATTATCTTCGGCAATCAGTCCGGCCAGGCGACGGTAACGCCCATTTAAATGAACAGCCAGTGCCTGCCACAGCTGGCGGCATATTTTTTGCCCACGAAATGCAGGATTAACCCAAACCGGTCCGTAGTGACAACAACTGCGTTCTGCATCCGGCCAATGAGATTTAAATTGTGCCAGAGCACGCCGCTGCAACGGCCAGTGGATATATTCCTGCCAGTCCCCACTGAGCACATAGCCGGCAATTTGTTCCTGCTGCTGTGCAATCAGTACCTGCTGGGCATCAATAAGTCGTTTGAGGGCTGCCTCAGAAAAGCTCTCGCCCTGCATCATACTCATCCGGCCGCCCAATTCATCGGACACATGCAAGCGTTCAAGCCGCAACAACTCCTGCAAATCCTGCGGTTCTGCCCGTCTAATCTGGACCATAAGGTCTCCCGTGTCCTGCTAAAGTGCGCATTATACTGTTCGGTTTGCGAAATAGCCCCTGTCGTACCACACTTATTCGAAAGACCTCTTATCTCATTGAGCTTAAAGACATGTTGCCGCATACCATCGAAACAGACATCAGCCTGCTCGAATACGACAGTCCCCAGGTCAATCTGGTGCGCTGGATGCATCAATGTGAACTGCTCAAGCGCTTTTATCAGGCCAGAGAGGTCATTGTGATTCAACATACCGCGCGTGGCTATGAAGTGATAGTCCGGGCTCCTTCTGACAGTCAGGAGTTTGTTGCCGGTACACTGCTGGATGATAACTGCAGCATCCTGGAGAAACTGGTGCTTTCACCACTTGAGGGTGTCCATATCGATCTGTCCGATGGCCGACTCCGTGGTTTGTCGAGCCTGTTCCAGAGCTACCAGCACCTGCTTGCCAGGCCAGTGATGTGGCCAGACTCCAGCCTGTTTGGATATCTGTGTGTACTGGATCCGGATCTAGATACCCAGGGGGACTTGGCACCACGTATGCTTGAGCCCTTCCAGCTTCTGCTGCAGCAGGAGTTGTCACTCTTGTGCCAACATCACCGCATTGAATCCATGTCGATGCGGGATCTCAAAACCGGCATGCTCAATGATCATGGCTTTATGATGATGGCCCCCAGACAACTCAGCCTGGGGCGACGCTTTGGCGCTCATGCGGGGGTGTTTGTATTTGAACTGGCACTGACCCCGGAATTAGAAGAAAGGCACCATAATCTGCTTGGCAGCATTTTACAAAACACCGTTCGGGCTGCCGACCTCGCCGCTCACTTTACCGCCACCGAGTTTGTGGTACTCGCATTCCTGGATTCCGAAATAGATATGGGCACCATAGTTAAACGGGTGCGCAATAAGTTGTATCAGCTGGATGAAACGTTGGAACTGAATGTCGGTTACTGCTTCTTCAGTCCTGACTCAACGGTCAGGCTGGCCAATATGCTCGCGCAGGCCAAAGAGGCGATGCATAAACACGATGAACAGCACAGTCCGCAGCAGAGTAAAGACGACTCACTGCAAACTTCCTCATAAGCATTGCTGCCTTGGGGAGTAAAACACCACCCAGATCACAGTCTTGAATCCATTTTCTCAACAGGCCACAAAAATCCACTTTTGCTTTATCGGCAAACTTGTCAAACTAACCCGAATTGACGCAACCAGATGGGCTTATTCCGCCTATCTGTGATTGCTGCCCAGGGATGTGGCAACAATTGACTCATCAGGTCAGTAGCAGGCAGTCTTGCGCCTGTGCAGGCTTTCGAAATAGCAGGAATAAGTTGCAGGTAATCTACGTGTGTATGCTTGCCGTGAACGGCGTTCGTGTTATTCCGTAAGCCAGCAGCTCTCAGGGGCTTATTGGCCAATTCCCGACTCTTTGTTAAATGTGGGATGTACACATGAATAAAAAATTCTTCTTTGCAGGTATTCTGGCTCTGGGTTTGGCCGGATGTCAGAGTGCTCCAGGTCAAAATGACCAGCAGATAAACTTAATCGGTGACTGGAAACTGGAAGTGATTATGGGTCAACCAACGGTTGATTACAGCCCAGCCCAGATCAACTTCGATAAAGATGGTCGCCTGTCCGGCAATAACAGCTGTAATAACTTCTTTGGCACCTTTACTCAGGAAGGCAACAAGCTGACCCTGAATCCTGCCGGCAGCACAATGAAGGCTTGTGTGGATGCACTGATGGCTCAGGAGCAATTGGTCAACCAGGCCATGCCACTGGTGCAAACTGCAACGATGAAAGATGGCAAACTGGAATTGCTGGGTGAAAATAACAAGCCGCTGCTGACGCTGACCAGGATCTAAGCCCTGCAATGTTGGTCACCGCTGTTATTGACGGAAAATCCAACAGACAAAAAAACCGCCGAAAGGCGGTTTTTTTATGACTGACTCTTTATCAGGCCTGAGCGGCCTGCGCATTCTGCTCGGCGATCAGTGCGCTTTCCTGCATATCAGCGTTATAGTGCACTTCGTCCAGCTCGTCCTCAGACTTGGCAATCACAGTTGTGGCAACCAGATCACCTGACACGTTAACCACAGTGCGAGCCATATCCAGAATACGGTCAATACCGGCAATCAGCGCAACCCCTTCCAGCGGCAGGCCGACAGTGGTCAGTACCAGAGTCAACATCACCAGACCGGCACCAGGTACCCCGGCAGTGCCAATGGAAGCCAGCGTAGCCGTAAGGATAATGGTCAGATAGTCCACCCAGGTCAGGTCAATACCGAATGCCTGAGCGACAAACAGCGCAGTCACCCCCTGATACAGAGCAGTTCCATCCATGTTAATGGTGGTGCCCAGAGGCAAAACAAAAGAAGAGATTTTCTTGTTGACCCCCAGATATTCACTGGCGCATTTCATACTGGCAGGCAACGTACCGGCAGAGCTTGACGTGGTAAAAGCCACTGCCATGGCATTGCTGATCCCTTTGAAGAAGTGAACCGGGTTCAGACCGGCAAACACCTTGAGCACCAGGCTGTAGAAACCAACCACATGCAGGAAACAGCCGATATATACTGCCAGGATAACCTTGATAAGCGGCAGCAACATGTCCACACCGTACTCACCTGCCACCCAGGCCATCAAACCAAACACCCCGTAAGGCGCCAGTTTCATCACCAGATCGGTCAGCTTGTACATGGCTTCTGCCAGACTCTCAAATACTTTAATGGCCGGCTTGCCATGGTCACCAATCAGTACCAGTGCAATCCCCAGGGCAACGGCGAATACAATCACCTGCAGAATCTGACCATTGGCCAACGCCGCAATGGGGTTAGTCGGAACTATGCCAATCAGCGTTTCCATCACGGAAGGAGCATGCTTGGCCTCCTGGACCAACTCAACCCCCTGCAATGACAGTCCTGCGCCCGGCTGCATGACATAACCCACAGCCAAGCCCACAGTAATGGCAATCGAGGTTGTTCCCAGATAGAAGGCAAATGACTTGAAGCCAATCCGGCCCATCCGGGCAGTATCCTGCATCGAAGTCACACCCACGATAAGTGAGCAGAACACCAGCGGCACGATCAACATTTTAATGGTATTGACGAACAGCGTGCCTATGGGTTTCAACACAATTGCCTGCTCACCCAGAGCCAGACCTGCGGCGATACCCAGCAGCATACCAATCAGAATTTGCAGCCATAAAGGAACGGCCATCCAAGCAGCCCACATTTTGCCCAAAGCTGAAGGACGGTGGGGAGAAGAGGAAGATTTAGTCATTATGTACACCCTGAATCATTAATGAACTCATCCTTCCCTGGTTCGAACTGAATTGACGCCAATTTGCCTGGCGCCTCAAACGACAGCGGAGAGTATCACGAAAGCCTGCGCCAACTGCGGCTACTCATTCAGTTTTTCAGGATTGATAAAGGTAAGCTCAACAATCTTCAGCAGAGCTGCACAGAAATTGTGAAATTAATAATTTCAGAGCAATATCAGCACTTACCGCTGATCAGGCATCAAAATAGGCGCGTGATTCACCGGAGTGACACACTTTGAGCGGATAGAGCGAAGCAGGCGGTTGCTCCCGCTCAATCAGGTAACTCCAGTAATCATGATCGAAAATATGAAACAGCGAAAAACTGCGCTTCTGGGCACGTTGGATTAGATACCACCAGATTGGTGCCCATAACCCCAGAGTCACCAACGTCAGCACGAAATGCAACAGCGGATTGGGAAATTCAGATTTATCACCTGAGTGTTGTTTGCAAGACATCATGAATCTCCTTGGGTGCAAGGTTTTATCAGTCTAGCAAACACTCGACTTTAGTCTAATACCCTGTCGATATCTGTGGCTTGTATATCCGCCTTCAATTGAGATAATACGCTGAAGTCCAACAATAAAAATATTCTATGAAAATTCGACAGGCACACCCTGACGACTGGCAATCACTGGTGGAATTCAACCAGGCGATGGCCATGGAAACCGAAGGGCTGACACTGAACCGCGATACCCTGACGCTGGGTGTCACCACGCTGCTCAATCATCCTGAAAAAGGTTTTTATTTGGTGGCTGACATTGAGGGTCAATTGGCAGGCTCGCTGATGGTCACCTTTGAGTGGAGTGACTGGCGCGCCAAAGACTATTACTGGATCCAGAGCGTCTACATCAAACCTGAGTTCCGCCGACAGGGGATTTATCGCCAGTTGTATACCGAGGTAAAGCGGATTGCAGAGGCCAATGGTGGCGCCGCCAGCTTTCGCCTGTATGTGGAGCAAGAGAATACCCGCGCCCAACAAACCTACTCGTCACTGGGTATGGAGCAAAGCTACTACCTGATGTACGAAGAGAAATAGCGTGCTGA
Organism: Shewanella sp. GXUN23E; assembly: GCF_050865035.1. Lineage (NCBI taxonomy): Bacteria > Pseudomonadati > Pseudomonadota > Gammaproteobacteria > Alteromonadales > Shewanellaceae > Shewanella > Shewanella sp. GXUN23E. Next base: position 257,052 of record NZ_JBOZWP010000001.1, read on the forward strand.
TAAGCAGAGACAAAAAAGCCGGCGTGATGCCGGCTTTTGAGTTTTGAGGCAGTACCTTAGACGTTCAGTACCTTGATGGCCAAACCACCCTGACTGGTCTCGCGGTACTTGGGCAGCATGTCTTTACCGGTTTCGTACATGGTGGCAATCACCTTGTCCAGGCTCACGGTAGGATCGCTGTTACGGCGCATCGCCATACGGGCTGAGTTAATCGCTTTCACCGAGGCAATGGCGTTTCGCTCAATACAAGGTACCTGTACCTGACCGGCAACCGGGTCGCACGTCAGACCCAGGTTGTGCTCCATGCCGATTTCGGCGGCAATACATACCTGAGCAGGGTTCGCACCCATCAGCTCGGCCAGACCTGCAGCCGCCATGGAGCAAGCCACGCCCACTTCACCCTGACACCCCACTTCGGCACCTGAGATAGACGCATTACGCTTGTACAGACCACCGATCACAGCTGCGGTCAGGTAGAACTTGGTGTACTCCTTCTCGCCCACTGGCTGGATGAACTTGTTGTAGTAAGCAATAACCGCCGGGATGATACCGGCAGCGCCGTTAGTCGGAGAAGTCACCACGCGGCCACCGGCAGCATTTTCTTCACTCACGGCCAGGGCAAACATGTTCACCCAGTCAACAATCATCATAGGATCGGAAGTCAGACGCTCGCTGGTGACCAATTGACGGTACAGGGCTGGCGCGCGACGAGGTACACGTAGTGGGCCGGCCAGCACACCTTCAGTGTGACAGCCACGCTCAATGCCTTCAGACATCACTTTCCACACTTTTGCAAAGCCGGTATGGATGTCTGCTTCGCTGCGGAAAGCTTTTTCGTTTTCCAGCGCCAGCTTGCTGATGCTCAGGCCATGCTCGCTGCACAGTGCCAACAGCTCGTCAGCGTTGGTGTAGTTGTAAGGCACGGCAACTTCCTGCTCACTGTCTTTACCGAAGTTTTCTTCATCAACGATAAAGCCACCACCGATAGAGTAGTAAGTCTTGCTGTATTCCAGCTTGTCACCAATCCAGGCGTGGATCTTCATGCCATTCTCATGCAGCGGCAGCGCCTGCGGATGCATGATCAGTGAGCCTTCCGGGAAATCGACTGTGTGGCAATGCATACCCACAGGCAGACGGCCGGTTTGCTCAACACGCTGAATAAATTCAGGAATGGCTTCAATATCAACAGTCTCAGGGCTGTTACCACCCAGACCCATAATAATGGCGATATCTGTGTGGTGACCTTTACCGGTCAGCGACAGAGAACCGTATACATCTACAGTAATCTTGGTGATGTCCCGCAGAGTACCTTTGGCACGCAGGTCATCAATGAATTCTTTGGCGGCTTTCATCGGGCCCACAGTGTGGGAGCTTGAGGGGCCAACCCCAATCTTAAAAATATCAAATGCGCTAAACATGAACTACACCCCGAAACGAGTAAAAGGACCGGGTTTTACAACCCGATCCCTGGAACAGTTAAAACTTGGATTTACTGCCGTATTGGATTACAGCAGGCCATACAGGATGGCGGTCATTGACGCCAGACCGGCGATGATGACGAAAATGTTGGTTACACGGCCACGGTAGGCTTTCAGTGCGTCAACTTTGTACACAGCGTACATTGGCATCAGGTACAGAATCGCCGCAATGATTGGACCACCCAGAGCTTCAATCATACCCAGTACACTTGGGTTGATGATGGCTACAGCCCAGATAGAGAAGAACATGAAGGCCAGGATACCTTTGTCCAGTTTCTTCTCGTCAACTTCTTTGCCGTTACCTTCAATCTGCTTCACGATGATACCGCGCATACCTTCACTCGCACCCAGGTAGTGACCGAAGAAGGAAGACACAATCGCGATGAAGGCGATGAATGGTGCAAAGTAGGTGATAAACGCACTGTCATACACGTTAGCCAGGTAAGACAGAATTGGCAGGTTCTCTGCTTTAGCTTGAGCCAGCTGCTCTGGAGACAGAGACAGTACACAAGAGAACACGAACAGCATTACAAAGCCCACCAGCATCAGCGAGGTATTACGCAGAATCACGTCAGCTTTTCGAGAAGCGTCTTTACCGTGCTCACGCTTCAGCGATACAGAGAACTGAGAGATCGCAGGAGAGTGGTTGAAAGCAAAGATCAGTACTGGAATGGTCAGCCAGATAGTACCAATAAAGTCACCGGCAGATGGCAGTTGCATCAGCGCATCGACTTTCCAGTTTGGCACCATGTACAGCGCCAGGAACGCCAGGATAACAACCAGTGGGTATACCAGGAACTGAGTCACTTTGAGCATCAGTTTTTCACCGGCTACCATCACAGACATCATGGCCAGGATCAGACCGCCAGACAGCAACCAACGTGGCAGTGAATCCATGCCCAGCTGGTTAACCATAAAGCTGTCTACCACGTTGGTGATACTTACACCGTAGATAAGTACGATTGGATAGATGGCGAAGAAATACAGTACGGTAATGGCTTTACCAGCGCCTTTACCAAAGTGTTCTTCTACAACCTGAGTAATGTCACTGCCTTGAATGTTTGAAGAACACACGAAACGTGACAGACCACGGTGAGCCAAATAGGTCATAGGACCGATAATAAGAGCCATGACCAGCAGAGGCCAGAAACCACCCATACCGGCATTGATAGGCAGGAACAGAATACCAGCACCTACGGCGGTACCGAACAGGCTCAGCATCCAGGTGGTATCCTGGGCAGTCCAGGGCAGCTTGGCGTTCTCAGTCGCCTTGTTGTCCTGAGCTTTGATAGCTTCTTTTTGCATATAAGTTACCTTAACGCTGTTTACAGCAATAATTGATTTCGGCGCAAAGGATATAGCATTACTGCGCCGAAAAGGTGATCTGCGCCCATATTCGGTAAATGAATTTCAGAATAAGCTGATATTGAGATCATGATCCCGGATTTTCTGTAATAAAACACCAATTTCGTTTCATAGGGATCACCACAGAACAAACATTAAGCAACATTGTTGCTACCTAATTTAGCCAGTCACGAATTAACCAGCAAAAATAACCCTCTAGCAAACGTGATCAAACGTCGTGTTTCAGGTCAATTTGTGACAGTAGTCAAATTTGAATTGGATTATGCACAGACAGATCACGCTTTGATGTCAGGATTGGCAGAATACCAGCCATGGGCGGGCTTTCGGAAGCAAGATTAACGAAAAGTCATGCACTGAAATGGCGAAAAATATGCAAATGCTATGCACCAAATCGATAACCTGTCAAAAAGCACAGCCCCGCCAATCGGCGGGGCTGCATCAATGAACCAGCTGAACTACATCAGATGGGTTTACTTCTGTTTACTCAACGCCAGTGTGGATACCAAACCGGACACTATCTCATCTTCGGTATACAGCAATGGGTGCAACCCCACCCCTTGTGAGTAGCCTATCGTTTGGTCAGCAAACTCAGGGCGCAGAATGTTATTGGTTTGCGAATAGGTCAGTATGCCTTTGGCCTGAGGTCCAGTATCAGTGAAACTGACCACATACATCCAGCTGGAGCCATAACGCACCTGATAGCCCTGCTCAGTCAATCCTGATGCCAGCGCCTTGCCAGTAACCACATCGGTGACGCTGGGGTAACTGTGCTGCGGCATCAGGGTATCGTCGCCAGTCAACCGGGTAGAGAACACATTAAAGCCCCCTTCCACATGATGAGAGCCGGGCCAGGGCAATTTTTGCCCGGAAGGTAAACCGTTGGGCAACGACCGCTCGACAAACTGTACCGTTCCCAGTGGCGCGGCCACGTCAAATCCAGCCTTTTCCAGATTCAGCGTCGCTTGTGCCAGTGCTTTCAGCGCGCTGCCATCGGCCACCAGAGTGTTGGGTGTGATCGCTGCGTTGGCAGGGTCAAAAGGCACGGTCAGCATAGTGTCCTGGTTGAACAGATGTGCAAACTCGCGGATAAGCGCGCCCGCGATGCTGTCGTTGTTCTGATGGCCATTCCAGGTTGCCAGCGCCGCGCAGGCACCGGAAATATCCTTACTCAGACCAGATGCGACAACAACCGGCTCGCTGCCCTGAGCATCACACTGAGCCAGCAACTCCGGCAATACCAGTTCCGGCAGGTAAGCACGATTATTGGTCAGCATAATAGAAAGCTCATCCAGGCTGAATTTGCCATCGCTGCCTGCGGCATCATCCATCATCTTCAGACCCATACGGGTGCGCATGCTCAGTTGACCACGCTCCTGACCATACATGGGCGAGAAGTATTCCAGTGGCTGATTGAGGTTGGTCGACCAGAATGAATCATTGGAGTTTTGCACAAAATCGGTGCGCAGCAACTTGGGAGACAAGGCGTGCGGTGTTGCGCCATCGAATGCAAACAGCGAAGTATTGCCCGGCAGTATGGTGAATCCCGCCTGCTCGCGCAGTGCTTTCAACTCAGGAGAAGTACGCAGCAACACTACAGCGGCATCAGACAAACCCGGCACCGCCGAATCATCAATATAGAAGGCATTACCTTCTTTATCCGCATACATGGTGTTGTTAAAAATCAGGCCGTCATAGTCAACAAAAGTCTGCTGAAACTCCGCCAGATTGGTCGCACGGTTCATCGCCAGCCAATGATCCAGTGGATCCATATTGGCCATGTTCACATCCTGAACCATAAAAGCCTGACTATCGTCCCAGCCAAAAGGTGCCAGTGCCGGAGGCGCTTCCAGGATAGGGCCCTTGTCGGTAAAGAAGATATCTTTCTCAAACGGGACTATCTGTCCGCCACCCACATTCACATTGACAGTCACTGTCTCTGACTTGATTGGCATGGGTGCGCCATCAAACAGGTATTGCGTACGATCGCCGGACTTAAGCTCCAGCTGGTACACCACGAAATGCTCGGCGGTGGAGAAGGTGTGGGTCCAGCCCAGGTTCTCGTTAAAACCAATATTCACCAGCCCTGGCATGCCCACCAGGGAGCCGCCCATCATATTGATATGGCCAGGTATGGTCGTGTGTGACTGCCAGAATCTCAGATTACCTGTATGCGGAAAGTGCGGATTACCCAGCACCATCCCCTTGCCATTTTCGGTTTTATCCGCTCCCAATCCCCAACCATTTGAACCCAGTTCCCTGTGATTCGGTTCGGGGGTTTTAATTGCCGCCATGGCCGACTGCAGGCCTTTATCCAGTTTGTTACTGAAAGCCGCTACCTGCTGAGGGCTCTGGGCCGGGCGTGGCAGGTACTCATTGCCATCACCCGGGTTGGCGAAGAAAATCAAGTCCAGGAAATTGGCCGCGCCGGGGAGCACGGTAATGGAGAATACATAAGTCAGATAGTCCACTTCTGTGATGGGCTGTACCCATGGACCGTTGGCACAGAAGAGTTCGACATTGGTCTCCTTGCCCGACTCAATATCCGCCAGATATTGGTTGTAGCCCTGAACAAAGCCGGAGATCATAGCGCGGGAATTTTCGCTCATCTGCGGCAATTTCTGCTCGGCAAGTTCACGAATTTTCAGTGCCTTGTAACCAAAGTCAGAAATGATGTTGGCGTTATCCTCAGCGACAGGCGTCATGGTGGTGAAGTCCAGCGTATGAGGGCCGAAGAACTGGGAGCGCTGGGAGTTGGCTTTGACAAAACCATCGGCCAGAATGCAAAGATTATCCTGGGCCTGCACATAGCCGCTGCCAAACGCCAGACTTTCAAGGTTGTCAGCCTGAATGTGAGGTACTCCGTAAGTGGTTCTTCTGACGGTGGCCTGTAACTTGCCATCCGGGGCGAAAGCCTTTAATGAGGTATCTGGCTCAGGTAGGATAACGGTTTCCGAGTCGCTGCCGCAGCCGCCAAGAAATGCAGCCATGGCAACGCCGATGGCCAACTTGAGTTTGTTGAATTCCATGTTATTGTCTCTCGATTGAGTCTCGTCCTGATCCCGTGAGAACACGGGCATAGGGTAACCACGGTGTCGGGCTCTCACCTGATCTGCCGTCCATTTTCCCGCCGATCTTTTGCCGGCTATTTCGCGGAAAATGGTTTGAAGCGGATAAACTCCGCCGCAAGGTTACCAAGTCATTAAACCAATGTTTCAAACAGGCGTCCATATTGATAAATAAAATCCCTATGAACAAGCAAACCATCAACCTGATAGTGGGTTCCACCAACCCGGTGAAAGTGCAGGCAGCAAAAGAAGCCTTCAAATTACAGTTTCCAGGCGCGCAAATCATCGCCACCGGTCTGAGCGCCCCCTCCAAAGTGGCAGATCAACCTATGACGACCAAAGAAACCCGTGATGGTGCGGTTAACCGGGTCGAGTATTGCAGAGCCCGGACTGATGCAGACTACTATTTGGCAATGGAAGGCGGTGTGGATATGTTTGAAGATGGCCCGGCTACCTTCGCCTATGTGGCAGTGGCTACCCGGGACGCCTTAAGTGTCGGGCGCAGCGCCAATCTGCCGCTGCCAGGATGTGTCTATGAAGCACTTGAGCAGGGGGAAGAACTGGGGCATGTGATGGACAGACTGTTCAACACCACCAATATCAAGCAAGCCGGCGGCGCCATCGGCCTGCTGACCAATGGCATCGCCACCAGAGGCAGCATTTACACCCAGGCAATCCTGCTTGCCATGGCCCCATTGATGCACCAGGAACTTTACAGAAAATAAGCACTTGCCATTTTATTGCCGAGTTTATAATTTAGTTGCAAAGAGCAACTTAACGGCAACAAGATGACCCAGAACAAGGAATCCCAGTCGCTGACACTGACCCGTCACAGTGAAGCATTCAGCCGTTTACTGGGGCGGTTGTGTAAACCCTTAACGCTGGAGCTGGGGCTTTCGCACCAGCAACTGGCCTTAATGAAGGAAGTAGAACGTCAGAGCCTGTCGGTCAAACAGCTGGCCGCTCTGCTGGGAGTGGATAAATCCAATGCCAGCCGAACGCTGGCGCAGCTGGCTGACAAAGGACTGTTGCGCAGTCAGGCCAGCCCCAGAGATCAGCGCATGCTGAGAGTCGAGCTGACCACCGCAGGCCGCAATCTGATGGCCCAATGGTGGCAGGCTCATGCCAATCATTTTGAATCCGCACTGGCGCAATTGCTGCCAGAGCAGCGCCAGCAAACGCTGGATACTCTCATTCGCCTCAATCGCGCCATGGAACAGGCACAGGCACAGTCGGACTTTGAAATCCGCCTGTTGCAGGCGGCAGATAACGCCGACATCGCCAGGGTTATCCGCACCGTTTCCAGTGAATACGGTTTAACGCCGGATAAAGGCTATGGTGTTGCCGATCCGACTCTCGATTGCCTCAGCGACGTTTATCAACAGCCCCGCTCCTGTTACTGGGTGATCTCCGATGGCTCGCAGGTATTGGGCGGTGGTGGCATCGCTCCATTGGCGAGCCGGGAAAATACCGATGATGTCTGTGAATTGCAGAAAATGTATTTCCTGCCTCAGCTCAGAGGCAAGGGATTTGCTCGCCGCCTGACCCTGCAGGCACTGGCCTTTGCCAAAGAGCAGGGATATCGCTGTTGTTATCTGGAAACCACTGCCTGCCTGCATGAAGCGGTCAGATTGTATGAATCCATGGGCTTTGAACATCTCAACAGGCCGATGGGCAACACCGGGCACGATGCCTGCGAATTACCCATGCTCAAACATTTATAGGTTGGCAGACTTTGGGGAAATCCCCAAGAGATCCGCTTGCGTTCGCCCATTTGGGTGTTAGCCTCAAGGTATGCACTGGTTGGATTGACAAAAACGCATCCCAATCAGGCACCGAGGCGTCAAGGAGAATCCGTTACATGGAATATTATCGCCTGCCCCACTCCACGCTGGATATCAGCGCATTGTCTCTGGGCACCATGACCTGGGGGGAACAGAATACTCCCGCCGAAGCTTTCTCACAGCTGGACTGTGCCATCGCCAATGGCATTAACTTTATCGACACAGCAGAAATGTATCCTGTGCCACCAAGGCCGGAAACCCAGGGAGAAACCGAAAAAATTCTGGGTCAGTACCTTAAAAAAAGCGGCAACAGAGACAAGTTAGTGATCGCCTCCAAGGTCTCAGCACCCGGCGGCCGCAGCGACTATATCCGCCCCAATATGGCGCTGGACTGGCGTAATCTGCAATTGGCCGTCGACGCTTCACTCAGCCGTCTGGGAGTAGACTGCATCGATCTGTACCAAATCCACTGGCCACACCGCAGCACCAATTTCTTTGGCCAGCTGGGGTATGAACAACAGGAAACCGAATCACAGACTCCTATCTTTGATACCCTTGAAGCCCTTGCGGAGCTGCAAAGACTCGGCAAAATCCGCTATGTTGGCGTCTCCAATGAAACCCCCTGGGGGCTGATGAAGTATCTGCATCTGGCAGAGAAACATGGCCTGCCCCGCATCGTCAGCGTGCAGAATCCCTACAATCTTCTCAACCGCAGCTTTGAAGTGGGTATGGCGGAAATTGCCCATCGGGAAGATCTTCCTTTACTGGCTTATTCACCGCTGGCATTTGGCACCCTCAGCGGGAAATATCTTAATGATCAATGGCCAGAGCAGGCAAGACTGACGCTTTTCAAGCGATTTGTCCGCTATAACGGCTCGCAGAATGCACTGGCAGCGACCCAGGCTTACTGTGAACTGGCGCGGGAATTTGGTCTGTCACCGGCACAAATGGCGCTGGCCTATGTGCAATCGCGCCCCTTTGTCGCAAGCACCCTGCTTGGGGCCACCACCATAAAGCAGCTTGAAGAGAATATCAGCAGTGCCAATCTCGTCCTCAATCAACAGCTGCACAGCCGTATCTCAGCCTTGGGAGAACAATTCCCCATTCCTTGCCCCTGATGAGCGCCGGGCTTGCATTGCGCGGGCAGATCCCCCAAGATCTGCCCCGCCCGGTTTTTACTGCCAGCCTGAATATGAATATCGATCTTAAATCCCAGTTTCCCGCTCTCAACCAAGAGTTTGAAGGCTATCCCCTCTGCTATCTGGATACGGCCGCCACCAGCCAGAAACCCCAGTCAGTGATCGATGCCATGAGCAACTTTTACCAGCACAGCAATGCCAACGTGCATCGGGCCGCCCATCGATTGTCTGCCCGTGCAACCCAAGCGTTTGAGGCGGTCAGAGAAAAGGTGGCAGAATTTATTAATGCCGGGCAAAATGCCGAAGTTATTTTTACCTCAGGCACAACACACAGTATTAACCTGCTGGCCTGGGGATTAACTCCCCGGCTCGCTGCTGATGAGGTTATTCTCATCGACAGTGCCGCCCACCATGCCAATATTGTCCCCTGGCAGGAACTGGCCAGACGCTCCGGCGCCACCGTCATTCCTATTCCCCTGCGCCAGGATTTAACACTGGATGAACAGGCGTTTTTGACTCTGCTCCAGACACACAAGGTCAAAATCGTTGCCCTTTGCCATGTGTCCAACGTACTTGGCACCATCAATGATATTGCCGCGTTGGCTGAGCAGGCCCACAGGTATGGTGCACTGGTTGCCGTGGATGGCGCACAGGCGGTGGCCCATCATAAAGTGGACGTTCAGGCACTGGGATGTGACTTTTACAGTTTCTCCGGTCACAAGATGTATGGCCCGGCCGGTGTCGGCATCCTTTGGGGGCGTTTCATTCAGCTCGATCGCCTGACTCCGCTGATGACTGGTGGAGAGATGATTGACACGGTCAGCTTCTCAGGTACCACCTATGGTCAACTGCCCAACCGGCTTGAAGCGGGTACGCCAGCTATCGCCGATGTTATTGGCCTGGGCGCCGCAATCGATTTTATGAGGTCGCTGCCAGCTGCCGCCTTTGCACATGAGCAACAGATGCTGATACAGCTGCGCAGCCGGCTCGAAGCGCTGCCCGGGATCCTGGTGTATGGCAATCCACATCAACAATCCGGCGCAGTCGCTTTTAACCTGTCAGGCGAGCATCATCAGGATATTGGTATTCTGCTCGATCAACAGGGCGTCGCCGTGCGATGCGGACACCACTGCGCGCAACCACTGATGCAGCTGATGCAGATCAGCGGTTGCTGCCGGGCATCGGTGGGTATTTATACTACACAGCAAGATATTGACCGCTTTATCCACGCCATGCAGGATGCCATTGAGCTGCTTGCCTGAATTTGATGTCGAGAAAACCTATGTCCCCAATACCCGCGCAGGAAGACTTTCTGTTTCCCATTGATGCGCTGAAAGATGCCAAGGATAAAATCCAGACAGCCAATAACTGGCAGGAAAAATACAGACAAATCATGTTGATGGGAAAGCTACTCCCGTCACTGAACAGCCAGTTCCATACCGATGAAGCTCAGGTAAGAGGGTGCGAAAGCAAGGCCTGGCTGTACCACACCAGATTGGATAACCGGCACTACTTTCTGGCAGACAGTGACGCCAGAATCGTTAAAGGTCTGGCCGCCCTGCTGCTGGCTCAATGCCAGGGAGCAAGTGGTGATCAGCTCAGGAATTTTGATGCGTCAGCCTATTTCCAGGCGCTGGGACTTGAAGGGCAACTAAGCCCTTCCCGCACCAATGGGCTGATGGCCCTGGTAACACAAATGCAGGCAGCGGCGGATTCAGACGAACAGGATAACGCCGGCAGCCAATAACGCCCACAGGCTGATGTAGGTCAGTTCTTTCCAGATACGGGTCAGAAAATACATTGCGCAATTCCTTCTACAAATGACATACAGGCGGGAGACGGGCTTTCTGACAGGAGCCTACCTCCAACTCTCTCAATCCCGAATGTATCCTGTTGAAACAATGAGAAGTGAGATCGGCGTCACCCTGGATATTAATCTTGATTAATCATTTAACAAATTCGCATCAAAAATTAGAAGACGACTTAAGTCTAGTCGCCTTACATCGACCAACTGATAAATAACCTGATTAAAACCAAGAAGATTCTATTGCGTACAATACAAATAGGATAATGCACCCTCTGAGTTGAGTGCATCATTATGCAAAATAACTCGATTGCTCATCCGCCCGCAGCAGTATTCCCTATAAGCATGACGAAATAATCACCATCCATCACCATGAGTCGCGGCTAAAGTGGTCCTGGTCTGGTCAGAGCATGAAGTTGGCGATGGTTTTTTGGATTCCCACCACATCGGTACCTCTTTTCAATTCTTTGATTAGCGGCTCTTTTTGACCTGAAATATACAACTTGAGCTCGGCATCCAAATCAAAACGCCCGGCGGTTTCCACTTCAAAGAAAGTGATGGATTTATAAGGAATCGACTGGTAACTCACCTTCTTCCCTGTAACTCCCTGTTTATCAATCAGGATCAATCGTTTGTTGGTAAATACAAACATATCCCGAATCAGCTTGTAGGCCAGTGCCAGCTCTTCGGTATCTGCCAGTATCGGCTGCAATTCCTGTTGCAACTCCGGTAAGTTCACCTCAGAAGCATTTCCCATCAGGGCATCAAGCAGTCCCATTCCTTTCTCCTTAATCACGCAGACATTCAATCAGTTAATCTTAAGGGAGTGTAATGGGCTGACGACATGACGGCAATCAGGCAGATGGATAGGCTGGCAGCGTTACCCAAGTAATTAATCGCAGTGAGCTTGTCTGTGCCCGTTGGCCAACGGGGGGAATATAACCGGCACACTTAATTGGGATAGCAGATCACCTCAGGCAGCCATGAGTTATCTGCAATAGCAGCTTGTACACAGTACAAATGAGCTGATCAGGCAGGAGCCCAAAAAACAAAGGACCCGCAGCATACGGAGTAATGACTGCGGGCCAATGGGCTTTCGGTTAATATTGGTAATTACTGGATGTTAGCAACGGTCTGCGACACATTCTCGGCGCCGACACGGATTTCTTCCATCACCTGGGCAACCTGATTGATCTGATCCTTACCGGACTCAGCCGTTTGTGCCACTTTATTCATCATAGCCGTGGCACTTGCCGTCAAATTACGGTTTTCGCTAACGACAGAGGCAATTTCATCGGTCGACTGACTGGTTCTGGCCGCCAGCTGTCTGACTTCATCGGCGACCACTGCGAATCCCCGTCCCTGATCCCCCGCCCGCGCAGCTTCAATGGCGGCATTGAGCGCCAGCAGATTGGTTTGCTCGGCAATCGCGCTGATAGTGGAAACGATGGCTTCGATGTTTTTGGACTGCTCATTCAACTGGTTGATGGATTCGGTGGTGCGCTGCACCTGCTCGGCGATGGCACTTGAAGTTTCCACACTGTTGCGTAACAAAGACGCTCCCTGCACTGCGATTTGTGCCGTCTCTTCCGAGGTAGAGTAGGCCACTTCGGCCGCCTCCCTGACGGCCTGTTCTTTCAGCACTCTCTCGGTGATATCAGAGCAGAACTTAATCACCTTCTGCACTTCACCAGAGCCACTGATAATGGGGTTGTATACGGCTTCGAGCCACAGTACCTGTCCACCGGCACCGCGGCGCTCAAACATGCCTGACTTGAATTGGCCAGCCTTCAGATCAGCCCAGAAACCGGGGTTATCCTGATAGAATTTGTCGGTGCAGAACATTCTGTGGTGTTTACCCTCAATCTGTTCCTTGCTGTAACCTACGGCGCTGAGGAAATTCTTGTTGGCATTGAGAATAGTGCCATCGGGGGTAAATTCGATAATCGCCTGAGCCCGATCCAACGCTTGAAATACGGCGGCCTGTTCATCCAGACGCTGCTTTTGTTCAGTGATATCTGACGCCAGCTTAAACACCTTCACTACTTCGCCTTTATGGCGGACAGGAATATAAGTAGCCTGCAACCAAAGTTCATCACCGGCTTTGTTCAGGCGGCTGAACATTCCGCCCTGTGGCATGCCATTGGCCAAATCCGCCCAAAACTGACGATATTGCGGGGAATTGACATATTTGGGATGACAAAACATCCGGTGATGTTTTCCACGGATCTCATCAATACTGTATCCCACCGCATTCAGAAATAGGGTATTGGCGTCCTTGATGGTTCCGTCCGGCGTAAATTCGATGTAGGCAACGGAGTTTTTGATGGAGTCAATCATGGCCGCATCCAGCGGTGCACTGTGTTCAACAGCTGATGAGGCCGGCTCCTGCTTGGCTTTGAAATTAAACATGGGTTATTTCCTGCTGTTGGCATTCATTAATCGTCGTCTGCTCTATCACTTTGTATTGATAACCAACATCTTGACGGTTAAAAACACTTAAGATTGAGGATAGCAGGGATTTATGAACTCACAGGAAATGGCACATAAAATCATGCCTGATACTTATCTGAGATGGCGTCCACCATCCAGAGGCAATATTCGTCCGGTTATGTAATGACTGGCAAGCAGCAGATCAACACAGGCCAGCAGCTCTTCATAACCGGCTTCTCTTGGCAATAAGGCTTTACTCAGCGCCTTGACCCGATATGCCTCATCATCCGTCTCATTAAAACAAACCAGTGCCGGAGCAATGCTGTTGACTTTGACGTGCGGAGCCAGTTTGGCGGCAAATGACAATGTCAGATTATCCATGGCCGCCTTGCTGGCAGCATAGGCAATGTGCTTCCCGCTGCCTTTGGATGCCACAAAATCACTGATATGGATGATATCTCCCCGCCCGGCCCGCAATTTATCGGCAAACGCCAAATTGAGCTGGTAGGGCACACTGGCATGTACACACATCATTCGTGCCATGACATCCCGGCAATCCGCCAAATCACCATCCTTCAGCCAATCCGACGCATTGTGAATAATGGCTCTGAGTACAGGATACCCGTGGTGGATCTTCTCTATAAAACCATCTACCTGAGCCGCCTGATAAAAATCCACCTGATGGAGATCTGCTCCGGCCTCCAACAGCGAATCGATGGCAGGATAGTGCGTTCGATAGGTACCCACAACCGGGATCCCCCGGGAAAGAAATGTCCGGGCCAGAAAAAGCCCGATGCGTTTACCTACACCGGTAATGACAACCGGCGCATTGGCGGGCGCTTTTAAAGCAGGGTCAGTCATGGTTTGATTCTCTACAGGTTAACAACTCAATCGGCAGCAGGCATGCTGCTACCGGCGTCACCAATACCAGAAAGCGATGACTCCGCCACTGGTAGAGCACGGCTCTCCAGCGTTAACGACACCGAATCGGCAAAGCGCAGCGCATGGGGTTTGTCCACCGTGACCCTTGCCAGGGTAACACTGGGATGCTCGCCGGCAATGGCCAAAAGATCGGCCACCAGCTTTTCCAGCAACAGAAACCGTCCCTCTTCGACATGCTGAATAACTCTCTTGGTGATGGTTTTGTAGTTGAGGGCATCGGCAACATTGTCTGTTTCAAACGACTTGTCTGCAGGATAATGGATTTCCATATTGATAATCACATCCTGCTGTTTCTGCTGCTCTTCCGGGTTAAAACCTATATAGGTTCTTAATCTGAGATTGGTCACCCTGATAATGGCATGGCTCAGCACCATGGAGGTTACTCTGTGTGGCATATGTTACTCCCGAAATACGTCTGTCAGTTGCTGCAAGATCAACCTGTTCTGAAGGTTAACTCATTGATCATGAAGAATGAACAGGGTTTGCTCAACACACTTACCGAATCCTACAGCAGCGGAACAAGCCTTGGATGACAGAGCACTCAACGACCGGTGCCAACTCCATGCAAGGCGGGCAATCAAGGCATAAAAAAAGCGAAGGTCAGGCCTTCGCTTTTATTTTAAGCAGCTGCAACGGTCTGGATTACTTGACGAAGTCCACACCCAACTGAATATCACCTTTCAGGGTATCGAGCATACCATCACGGGCATTGGCTTCGAACGCACTGATTTCACCGTAAGGCAGCACTTTTTCCACGCCGTTTTTACCCAGCAGCACTGGTTGGGCGAAGAAAACCGCATGCTCACTGCCACCATCAATGTAAGCACATTCAACTACATTGGCTTGCCCCTGCAGGCCACGAACCAGTGACATACAGAAACGGAATGCTGCCTGCCCCATGGACAGCGTCGCACTGCCGCCACCGGCTTTGGCTTCAACCACTTCAGTACCGGCATTCTGGATACGGTGGGTCAATGCAGCCACTTCCTCGTCGGAGAAGGTCACACCTTCCACCTGAGACAGCAAAGGCAGAATGGTTACGCCGCTGTGGCCACCAATCACATTGATCTTTACATCGTCCACTTTCAGGCCTTTTGCTTCTGCAATAAAGGTTTCGGAGCGGATAACGTCCAGAGTGGTCACGCCGAACAGACGGTTCTTGTCATAAACACCGGCCTTTTTCAGCACTTCAGCAGCAATAGCCACAGTCGTGTTAACCGGGTTGGTGATCACACCGACCAAGGCTTTTGGACAGGTTACTGCAACCTTTTCAATCAGGTTGCGCACAATGCCGGCATTGATATTGAACAGATCGCTGCGATCCATACCTGGCTTACGGGCAACACCCGCAGAGATAAGTACGATATCAGCGCCTTCCAGCGCAGGAGTTGGGTCCTCGCCAGCAAATCCCTTTACATCTACGTCAGTGGGGATATGGCTCAGATCCACAGCAACACCCGGGGTAACAGGTGCAATATCATACAGGGACAATTTCGAACCGGCAGGCAGTTGGGTTTTCAACAACAACGCCAGGGCCTGACCAATACCACCAGCAGCACCAAGAACAGCAACTTTCATAGTTATCTCCGTCTAAGCTTCGGATATATGTGACATACATCCAATTCCATGATGGCGCCACATTACTTTATCGTCATCCAAATATCAATGAGACTTAAGCCGAATGCCCCTCCATTGGAGTGGTGCAATTTGCTGACATCCTTTATGAAATCAGCATCACAGTGCTGGCTGAAACTAATTCAACCTTGTGCCTTAATGCATTTTTATTCACCAAAAGCGGCAAAATGTTGACATATTTGCCGCTGGTATTCACAATCTCCGGGTCGAATGAATAAGATGAAAAACTTATGACCACAAGCAAAAATCAGGATGAACTCATCAAGGTGTTCAAAGCGCTGCTGAAAGAGGAGCGTTTCGGCTCTCAAAGCGAAATCGTGACCGCCTTGCAGGCTGAAGGATTCAGCAATATCAACCAGTCCAAAGTCTCCCGAATGCTGAGCAAATTTGGCGCAGTGCGCACCCGCAATGCCAAGCAGGAGATGGTGTATTGTTTGCCAGCTGAACTGGGGGTTCCCACTGCCGGCAGTCCGGTAAAAAATCTGGTACTGGACGTTGACCACAACCAGGCCATGATAGTGGTGCGTACCAGCCCTGGTGCCGCACAGTTGATTGCCAGACTGCTTGATTCCATGGGCAAGCCGGAAGGCATCCTGGGTACCATTGCCGGAGATGACACCATCTTTATTTGCCCGGCCAATATCAAGGATATTGAAAGTACGCTGGACACAGTCAAAGATCTGTTCAATTACACAGAGTGATTCTGTGACATTGACAAAAAACGCGCCATCCGGCGCGTTTTTTGTATCATGTCGATTTATTGCTTCAGCTCAATCTGCATACCTGAGCATATAATCCAGCGATGGCGCAAAGAACGATGAGCCGGTCAACGCCTGGGTAAAGTGCATCAGGTGATCATGATGACCTGCTCCATCACCATGAACCATGGATGCCAGCATTTTTTCGAAATGACTGGATGTACGGCACACAGAAATAAACATCAGTCCCTGCTCACGTACACTGCCGTAGGGCATACTCTGACGCAGGATTTCCATAGAGTTTCCCTGCTCATCCTTCAGATTCACCCGCTTGATATGACTGGTCAGCGGCTTGTCTTCAGAGGCATACTCAATATTATCCTGCTTGGTACGGCCAATGATGTCTTCCTGTTTTTTGATTGGCAAACGATGCCACTTGCTCAGGTTATGGGCATACTTCTGCACATGCACATAGCTGCCACCGGTAAATCCCACATCCTCCTCTCCTACCAGTGCAACCTGCTGACGATGACGACCTTTGGGATTTTCAGTTCCATCCACAAACCCGGTCAGATCGCGATTGTCCATAAAGCGGAATCCCCGCTCTTCATCAACCAGCTCAACCAATCCTTCCAGCATCTGAGCCACTTCATTGGCCACCAGATGCAGAATATCCAGCCGGTCACAGCGAAGGTGCACAAACAGATCAAACTCAATAGCCGGGGCATCGCGATTCCCCGCTTCCATAGCCGGGAATGGCTTTAGCTGAGCCGGACGGGCGTGGGGATACAGCGCATCCCAGAAATTGGCACCAATGGCCACAAAGCCGTTGAAGGCACTGTCGGCATACTGATCCGCCAGTTCATGAATATACTGAGCGACATTGGCAAGACAGGGGCGCAACTGTTGTTCCACGCCATCATTGGCATTAAACATCAGGTAAACACTGTGTAAGTTCCCTTCCGCGCAGACTCCAAGTTGTTCACGGGGCATAACCTGGTTTTCCATTATCATCTCACCTTGTGCATTTGAAATTTGTCGGCAACATAGGGTTGCAACTTTACCCCAATCTGCATACAGACAGCACACTCAGGTGTAAAAATGTGACATAACCCAAATCCGCTGATTTAACAGACTTTGCTGGGTGCCAATCGGCTATTGGGTGTGCTCATCAAGCAACCACAGGCCGACGTTAATAACCTGCTGCCTGACCATCCTTGCGACTCTCGGATGCCCCGCGGTAAACACCGCGCTGTACATCCCTGCCGATAGCCTGATAGCCGCCGAATATCCCCACACTGTCGCGAATAACGTGCCCTTTTTCGGCCAGTTCTCTGCGGGTTTCCATCGGGAAGCCTGACTCCAGACTCACATAGCCGCCGTCTGTCATGGTCTCACCTGTGGGCTGAGCGGAGTGCGAATGTACAATCCGCGGCGCATCCCCGGCTTCCTGCAGATTCATACCAAAATCAATCAGATTGATCATGATCTGCGCATGCATCTGCGGCTGAGTTGCACCACCCATTACGCCGAAACTCAACCATGGCTGACCATCTTTGGTCACAAAAGCCGGAATAATAGTGTGAAACGGCCGCTTACCCGGCGCATAGGAATTGAACCGCCCGGGTGTCAAATCGAATAGCTGCCCCCGGTCCTGCAGCACAAAACCAAGTCCTGGCGGAGTCATTCCCGAGCCCATACCGCGGAAATTACTTTGAATAAGCGACACCATATTACCGTCCCGATCAGCAGTGGTGAGGTAAACAGTGTCACCATGTTGCAGATTGGGATTCCCCGGTGCCACGCTTTTGGCAGCTTTGCCAGGATCGATAAGTCCGGCACGCTCACGGTTATATTGTTCTGAAATCAGTGCCGCTACCGGAATATCGTTAAAAGCTGGATCAGCATAGAATTTCGCCCTGTCGGCAAAGGCCAGTTTCTTGGCCTCGACAAACAAGTGCACATACTCGGCGCTGGTCTGCCCCATCTTTGCCAAATCAAAAGGCTCAAGGGTTTTCAGAATCTGCTGTGCTGCTATGCCCTGACCATTGGGCGGCAATTCCCAAAGATCATAACCTCGGTAATTTACCGCCACTGGGTCAACCCACTCGCTGGTGTGGGAGGCCAAATCCTCATAGGAGAGATATCCCCCCTGAGATTGCATGTACTGCGCGATGGTGCGGGCGATTTCGCCTTTGTAGAAGGCCTCGCGGCCACCCTTTGAAATTTTGCGGTAACTGCTTGCAAGCGCGGGATTACGGAACAGTTCGCCGGTCGCAGGCGTCTTACCCGCTGGCATGAATACCTGCGCAAAGCCCGGATATTGCGCTAACCGCGCAGCGTTTTTCTGCAGGTAATAGGCAATAAGCTCAGACACCGGAAAACCCTGTTCGGCATACTCGATGGAAGGATTGAGAATGGCCGTCATGGGCAGCTTGCCAAATCTGTCATGCAATTCAAACCAGCCATCGACAGTGCCGGGCACAGAGACAGACAAAGGTCCATAAGGCGGCAGGTATTCCAGCCCCATGGCAGTCAACATATCGAGAGTCAGAGATTTTGGACTGCGGCCCGACGCATTCAGGCCATAGAGGCGTTTATCTTTGGCAGACCAGACAATTGCGAACAAATCGCCGCCAATTCCAGCGCCGGTAGGCTCCACCAATCCCAGCATGGCGTTGGCGGCGATGGCCGCATCAACGGCATTGCCACCCTGTTTGAGTATATCCAGTGCGACCTGGGTTGCCAGAGGCTGACTGGTTGCCGCCATTCCCTGGGTTGCATAAACCTCTGAACGCGTTGCAAACGACTTGCCGGTGATTCTGTCCATGGTCCATCCGGGGAATGCCAGCAGCACCGCCAGCCATACCCCTCTCCTTATTATCATTTTCATTGTTACTGTCACTGTGCAGTTTTTGCTCTGTCTAAGCTAACACAATGATGTGAAAACGAAACCAGGATTTACCAAGAGAACGATGGGTTAGAAAATCACCAGAGGATGGTCCTGAGTCAGCAGCCTGACTCTTTGTCCGGGCTGCAGCTGAGTTAATTGACTGCGAACCTGTAATTGCTCACCCGCCTGAGCCACTGTGTAATGGCAGACATTTCCCAGAAAACGCCGCTCAACAACAACGGCCTCACCATTATCATCCGCGTGTAAAGTCAATTGCTGCGGCCGCAGCAGCACCTCGCCCTGATAACCTTCGGGGAACCTGAGCATCTGGCTGCTGCGAAGCTGACCTAGAGGGCTGTCAATGTGAAACGCATCGATAACGTCAATGGGCAGATAGTTTCCCTGTCCAAGGAAATCAGCCACATAGCGTTCACTGGGTTGATAATAAAGCTCCTCTGCACTGCCGTGCTGCACCAGATGACCGCCCTTGAACAGCGCCAGTTTATCCGCAAACACGAAGGCCTCGTCCTTACTGTGAGTTACAAATACAGCACTGACCTTACGACTTTTCAAAATCGCGCGGATCTCGAGCATCAACTCATGGCGAACCTGACCATCGATATTGGAAAATGGCTCATCCAACAGCAACAGCCTTGGTTTGCAGGCCAGCGCTCTGGCAATCGCTACCCGCTGCTGCTGGCCTCCGGACAGTTCATGGGGATAACGCAGCTCAAGCCCGGACAGCTTCACCAGCGCCAGCATTTCCTCAAGCAGAGCATTACGCCGGAATCTGTCTTTCTCAACCACACCAAACAGCACATTATCGGCAACGGTTAAATGAGGAAACAAGGCATAATCCTGAAAGATCATACCGATCCCGCGCTGCTCACTGGGGACAAACAGACCATCATCGTTGACGCTCTGCCCCTGAACCGCAATGCTGCCGGCGGAAATAGCCTGCAATCCGGCAATGGCCCGCAGCAAAGTCGTTTTACCACAGCCGCTGGGGCCCAGCAGTGCCAGTATTTCCCCCTGAGCCATCTCCAGATCCAGCTGCTTGAGCACCTGAACCCCGGCATATTCACTGCAAACACCTTTAAGGGATAACGCCGACATACTCAGTTTTCCTGTTCAAAAGAACGGTTCAAATAAATCAGTGGCAGCAAACCCACCAATACAATCACTATGGCTGCCAGCGCGCCATGTTCCAGTTGTTCATCGGAGACGTACTGGAATACATGGGTGGCAAGATTCTCGTATCCGGGCGGCCGCAGCAGCAAGGCGGCAGGCAACTCTTTCATGGCTTCGATAAACACCAGCAACATGCCGGCAAACAGGCCTTTGCGCAGTAACGGCAGATGAATTTGCGAAAACAGTGCCAGTGGCGACTTGCCCATGGTGACAGTCGCCATATCCATCGAGGGAGAAATACGCTTGTAACTGCCCTCAATACTGCCAATCGCAATGGCAGCAAAGCGGATACAGAAGGCGAACACCAGAGCCAAGGTGGTACCGGTAAAGATCAGTCCGGGGCCGGATGTACCATACCAGGCGAACACATCATTGATGGCGAAATCCGCCACGGTCAGCGGTCCCAACACACCGATGGCCAGTACCGTCCCTGGCAGTGCATACCCAAAAGATGCCAACCTCACAGGCAGTCTGTCTCTGGCAGCCGGGCTGATACGCTGCACAAACAGCAATGTCAGGGCGACAACAGTGCAAATCAGACTGACCATCGCCGCCAGCATCAGACTGTTGAGGCTGTAACGGAAGAACGCTATGTTCCAGCTGGACTCAAAATAATCAATGGCATACCCAAGTAAAATAGCGAAAGGCAACAGGAAGGCCAGGATCAGCAACAATAAACAGTAAGCGGTCGCCAACTTGGCATTAGTCGCCGACAGCGGATGTAACTCCAGACCTGTGTGGAAGCTGTTCTTCTGATACAGCTGCTGTCGATGACGGGACGCCCGCTCCAGCGCAGCAAGTACTAACACCACCAGCAAAATCATCAACGACAGACGCGCAGCCGCACTCAGACTGCCATGACTGAGCCAGGTGTCATACACAGCTGTGGTCAGGGTCGGCACGGCAAAATAGCTGACCGTCGCAAAATCCGCTGCAGTTTCCATCGCGACCAATGCCACTCCGGCCGCCAGCGCCGGTCTTGCCATTGGCAGATTCAAACGCCAGAAGCTGCGCCATGGCGAACAGCCCATCACTCTGGCGGCCTGATTCAAACTGATGGATTGTTCACTGAAAGCAGTGCGTGCAAGCAGATAGATGTAAGGAAACAGCACCAGCGCCAACATCAATGCGGCGCCGCCCAGCGAGCGAACATCAGGAAACCAGTAATCAGTCGGAGATTGCCAGCCAAACCAGGCTCTGACGCTGCGCTGCACCGGGCCGGCGTAATCCAGTAAATCCGTGTAAACGTAGGCCACCAGATAGGCTGGCATCGCCAACGGCAGTAACAATGCCCACTGCAACCAGCGGCGTCCGGGGAACTGGCAACGAGCCACCAGCCAGGCTGCGGGGATAGCCAGCAGCAGCGCGCCAAGACTGACCAGAACCATCAGTAACAGCGAATTACCAATATAGGTGGGCAGCACGGTTGCAAACAGATGAGCAAAAACCTGCTCATCCGGCATCAGGGCCTGCAGCAACAGCGCCAGAAAAGGAGTGCAGAGCAATCCGGCAAGTAAGTAAGTCGATACCGACCAGCGAGAGGATAGTCCAAGAATCATATTTATTACCCGGCACAGTCCGGCCAACCATTGCCGGACTGTACACTGACTGCAGGCGGGGGCTTAAAGGTCGAACTTCACCTCATCCAATAATTTGACTGCCGCTCTGTGATTATCAGCCAACGCCTGGATCGCCAGTGGATCTGCCTTGAATGCCCCCCAGGAAGCAACCAGCTCGGACACAGGTACATCGACCTTCACCGGGTATTCGAAGTTAAGCTCCGCATAGCTGGCCTGTGCCCGGTCAGACGACAGGTACTCCATCAGCTTGAGTGCCGCCGCTTTGTTCGGTGCATGTTTGGTCATTGCCATACCGGAAATATTGATATGGGCACCACGGTCATCCTGATTGGTAAAGTTGATTTCCACGGCTTCAGCCCAGGCACGCTGCTCGGGATCGGCCAGCATCTTGCCCAGATAATAGCTGTTACCAATGGCGATATCGCACAGACCTTCTTTCACCGCTTTCACCTGGCTGCGATCATTGCCCTGCGGGCGACGGGCCAGATTCCCTTTGACGCCCTCAAGCCACACTTTGGTGTCCGCTTCGCCGTGATGGGCAATCATGGATGCTACCATCGCAATGTTGTAAGGATGTTTGCCACTGCGGGTACAAATTTTTCCCTTGAACTCGGGTTTGGCCAAATCTTCGAGATCCAGTGCCAGCTTTCCCAGCCGCGCTTTGGCCGAATAAACGTTACGCACCCGCATGGTCAGTGCGTACCAATCGTTGTCTGCAGAGCGAAACTGGGCAGGAATATTCTGTGCCAGCGTATCGCTCACCGCCGGTGACACTAGGCCTTTATCAACCATTTCCATCAGCCGGGAGAAATCTGACGTCAGTACGATATCTGCAGGAGACAGGCGTCCTTCCCTGGCAACCCGCTCGGCCAGACCATCTTTGGCGAACACCAGTTGCACCTCGATACCTGACTGGCGGGTAAAATCTTCAAGGATAGGCTCAATCAGAAAAGGCTGGCGGTAGGAGTAAACTGTGACCTTATCTGCAGCCAGCGCAGACCAGGAGATCATTCCCGCCAAACACACGGCACCCACTTTGGTGATACGCTTAACCAACTTCATTCCCTGCTCTCCATATCGACCGAAACAACACCAGATGATTATTGTAATGATAATGGTTATCAATGCACAAAGAGTACAGAAACTTGTTGATACGGGCAACCTGAATCGCTGATTGGGCGGCACTGTCTGGTGCAAATTTATCCGATGAGATACGCAGAGGAATGCCGCAAAGACTGTGCGGCAATAGGTTGACGTGAAGCAGTTTGTTAAGGTGTCGGACGGGAGCGGCCAAATACCTCTGTCTTGGCAACCTGGGTCAACCACAGCGCTGTTGCAGGCGCCAGATTGCGCCAGTTCAGGCCCGGATGACGAAAATCCAGATATTCAAGTAAACACACAAGCGCAATCCGCTCGGCCGTCAAACTGTCATCATTGAGCAGGCCTGAATGCTCTATCTGCCGAACACCTCGCAGTAACGCCTGTTCAAATCTGGCTTTCCAGAACAACGAAGAGCAGCCTTCCTCGGCGCGAAGCTGCTCTTGTCTGAGTGCGACCGCACTGTCCAGCATGCCCTTGAGCATTGACCACAGACAATGCCTGGCCCAGTGGCTGTCTGCGGGTGCAAACAGACGAGACTGACCGTACTCGACATCCAGATATCGGCAAATCACCTCAGAATCAAACAGCGCACTGCCATCCCCCAACACCAGACAGGGCACTTTACCCAGCGGATTGGCGTCGACAAAAGCTTCTTCATTATCAAAGGGATTAGTCGACCGTAATTGAATATGGTGCAGTTGCAGATGGTCGATAATTACCCTCACCATCCTGGCGTATGGAGAAGCGTCTGAATAATAGAGGATTGTCATTGCCGGTACTCCTTCACCAATATTTTTCCATGGTAATTTGCCCCGGTGCACGCCGCAGATTTTTGGCAAGCCCCCGCCCCTGCAGCCAGCTGAGTGAATCTGCCACCATGCCAGGATTACCGCATATCATCACCTGACTGTCTGTCGGAGTAATACTGAAGCCAGCCAGAGCCTCAATACTGCCATTTTCCAGGCCCTCCGGAATACGGCAGCTCAGGCCGTCGGTCATCTCTTCACGGGTTACACAGGGGATCAGCGTCAGTCTGCCGGAGTATTTGGCTGCAAGCTGGTTAAGTGCCTGCCAATAAGCCAGATCCTCTTTGAGGCGAACGCCATAGACCAGCACGATTTTCTCAAATCGCTGCCAGGGAGTCTCAGTCATGAGCATCGAGATAAAGGGACCCACGGCAGTGCCTGTGGCCAGCAGCCACAAGTGTTTTCCCATATCTGCAGGTAACTCATCCAGCGTCATAAAGCCCGCTGCCTTGGGCGAAATGTCAACCACATCCCCGGCATTCAGGGTATGCAGTGCCGGTGACAGCAAACCATCCGCAACGTGCACAGCCAATACTTCAAGATATTCAGCATCCGGAGGATTGACCAGCGAATAAGCCCGGGCGATCCGTTTCCCATCCCGTTCCTGACTCAGCTTAATAAATTGCCCGGCAATGAAGGGCTCAATCCGGGCTTTCAACCTGAGCGTGAAGAGCTTGTCGTTCCAGTCGATGCGCTCGATCACAGTCGCGCCAGTCCACATAATTCAGATCTCCTTAACACCGACAACCGGGTGCTGTTGATACCAGCGGTATTAAATTCAGCATATCGCTTTCGAACAGGTACAAAAACCCTTTTATTAAGGCGGGTTATCTGAACATAGCAGAAATCGGCAGGCTCGGAGTGAGCAAAGCCTGCGACACTAAGCGGGGGGAATGATTGCCTCAGCGGGCAAAGCCAAACGATGCTCCGCTCGCTCCAGCAATCAGCAACGAAGACACCTGATTTTGCCAGTCCCGCTGTAATTTCAGGCGACTGTCCGCCAGACTTTGTCTGATTTCAGGATTGCCGCCCAGACTATCCAGGGTTGCCATCGCGTTGGCAAAACCTTCATCCAAAGCCGCCCCCAGTGCCATCAATGGTGATAGACCCGCGTATTGCAGGGCGGTTGGCGGCCCCATGCGCCTGCTGCCGTACTGCAGCGCCATGCCAAACAAATCGGTTGAGGGCTCCTGCAATGCCTCATACTTGTTGCGCAAAAACCCGCTGATTCCACTGTCAGCAAAGGCATCGTCAAGCGTCTGACGGATCTGTCCCCAGGCAAGTTGCCACAGCATGTTGTCATCAACACCACCGCCAACCTTAACGCTCAAGGTACTGTCCTTAACCACAGGTTCAGCAGAAATCCCTGCACGAGCAGCCTGACGCAGCAAGTTTGCCCCAAATGACCCGCTTATCGTTTGAATTGCCGACATGACAGCCTCCATTTGCCTCAACAGATTATCGGCCCGACAACAGAACTCTCCAGCGCAAATATTCGCCGAAAATTACGACACCAGCACCCAACCAAATCGCAACCAAATGGCAACAATTAAAATTAAATCAACCTTTTAGGGCAAATTGATTTGAAAACAGACAGACATCGCATTATCATAACCGTCGATTCGTGCTCCGGGTCACACTATTTGATTTTTTGCGACCCGCAAGCCATAACCAGGGAACTCATGATTATGAATGCCGTATCTTCAACCCCTCTGAAAGGTTCATCCCACAGTAGTTGCAAAAATTGCCGCCGCTTTACAGAGTTGGAAGGAGCACTCCTGTGTTATCGGGAGGGCAGTATTACCCCTCTGGAGCCCAAAAAGCTGGAACAATTTAAACCCGGCACCGCCTGTGAAGCGTGGCAGGCAGACAAGCACTGCCGCTAGTCCCAACAAACGCTGCAGAAAATTGGCGTAAACACCCCGCATCGACGGGGTGTTTTGTTTTCCGTACGTGGAGAAATTTGCCAGGGTAAAAATAACAACATCCAATGATGGCTATATGCGGGATAGTCCGGTCAGCGGCAGATCCATCGGCTCCTGCGGCAGACAGGAACCCGGGTTAATGCGTCCAAGCGTCAACCCGCGGGTCGTCACCCGTACGCCGGCACACAACTGAGTATGCAGCCCCACTAATTCTGATGATGAAACTGCACGTAAAGTCAGTGTCCTGGAGATGGTCAGCCAGTCCGTGTCAACACTGTGACTGCAGCCCTCAACCTTGACCCTTAATCTGATGTTTTCCATGATGAGCCTCCCAATGCGGAAACACATCATGATCGGTCCAGCCTGAACCGGGCCTGTACCAATTGAGCAAACAGCGGGATTTGCTTGTTATGCAACGCTTTGCTGGTGCTGCATCGCCCACAGCTTGGCATATTCCCCCTGTATCGCCAGTAATGACTGGTGGGTTCCCTGTTCGACAATTCGCCCGCCGTTCAGCACCAGAATGCGATCAGCATCCACAACCGTCGACAATCTGTGGGCCACCACCAGCGATGTTCTGTCTGCAGCCACATCATCCAGCGCTGATAAAATCGCCTGCTCTGCACCACTGTCCAGCGACGAGGTGGCCTCATCAAAGACCAGCACCGAAGCGCCTTTCAATATCGCCCTGGCAATTGCTACCCGCTGTTTCTCGCCACCGGACAATTTCATTCCCCGCTCGCCAACCCGGGTGTTCAGTCCCTGGGGTAGTCGTGATACCAGTGTCTGTAAATGCGCCAGTTTCACTGCCTCCTGAATATCGCCTTCACTGGCTTCCGGCCGTCCATAGCGGATATTTTCATATAGGGTATCGTTAAACAGCACAGTATCCTGAGGCACGATTGCCAGTTGTTTTCTGAGGCTGTCCTGGCTCAAACGGCGAATGTCCGTGCCATCAAGCAGAATCGCGCCGCCAGCAACATCATAAAAACGAAACAGCAGCTTGATGATGGTGGACTTGCCGCCACCGCTTTCACCGACAATAGCAACCTTTTCTCCCGGTGCCAGACTGAAACTTACATCAGTAAGTACCTGCCGCTCACCATAGGCAAAACTCACCCGCTCAAAACTCAGCTCGCCGCGTCCCGGTTGACTGTCCAGGGCATCCGGGGCGTCCACCACTCCGGGCTGCTCATCCAGCAGTGAGAACAGTTTTTCAATATTGGCCAGAGCGCCGCGGATCTCGCGATAAACAAACCCCAGGAAATTAAGAGGCAAAAAGAGTTGCATCATGAAAGCATTGACCAGCACAAAGTCCCCCAGGGTCATCTCCCCGGCCACCACTTCGGCGGCAGCCAGCCACATCATCACTGTCATGGCGGCAGCAATAATCAATGCCTGCCCGGCGTTCAGAGCAAACAGCGACAAACGGTTGTCCCGTTTGGCTTTCTCCCAGCGCTCCAGCGCCCGATCGTATTGCTTGAATTCGTAGGCCTCGTTGTTGAAATACTTGACCGTTTCATAGTTGAGCAAACTGTCAATCGCCCGGGTATTACTACTGGAGTCAGCCAGCGCGGCTTCGCGTACGTAGGAGGTTCGCCACTCGGTGGCGATCACCGAGAACACCCCGTAAGCGACGACTGCCAGCGCCGTGACCAGCGCAAATGTCCAGCCATAGTTGTACCAGAAGATCCCCACCACCACGCCGATTTCCAGCAACGTTGGCACTATGTTGAACACCATAAACCGCATCAGAAAGGACACACCGCTGGTACCACGCTCAATATCACGGGAAAGACCACCGGTTTGGCGATCCAGATGAAAAGCAAGATCCAGAGAGTGCAGATGGCGAAATACATTCAATCCCAGTCGACGAATGGCCCGCTCTGTCACCCGCCCGAACAGGGTATCGCGCACCTCACCGATAATCGCTGATAGAAATCTCAGCCCGCCATAAGCCACAACCAGCGCAATAGGTACCGCCAGCGCCGTGTGTACTTTGTCGACATCCAGGGTGTTAACCAGATCCTTGAGGACAAAAGGCATGGCAATTCCGGCCAGTTTGGCAGCAATCAGACACAACAATGCCAGCGCCACCCGAAATTTAAACTCCAGCAGATAAGGCCACAACAATCCCAGTACCTGCCAATGCAGTCGTTCTGGGGGAGTCTGTTCCACATACCGGGAAGGACGCATAAAACCCGCCTGTTATCAATGTGATGGATAAAGTATCAAGGAGTATACCAGCTGCAGCAAGCGTTAGTTGCCTGATATGAACATCGAATAATTCACCGGAATTTAACACTGATGAACAGGATTAATCTGTATCATCCTGATAAAACTGCCGTTAAACCGCAGAATATTTCTCCTGTTTGGTATTATCTGATGCGCCGTAATCTGATACTCTTCAATGACGCCTGCATAACATCAATACACTACAACAGGCGATAAAATTTAATATAAAACCACTTATAACAAATATGCTTTGAAGGACGATTTATGTTGGATTCCACAAAAGTTCAATACCCACCGCTACCGCTGTTGAAAACCTGGGTATGGATGATGATCGAATCGGACAACCCCGAAATTCGCGAAAAAGGGAAAAAAAACCTGATTGCTTCGTTTGGCACTCTTGCCAAAGCCAATGAGTACATTTCCCAACAGTTGAAAAACTCGTAACAGGAGTCACAGTCCGCATTCAATCGCCGACAAACGGGCACAACAGGGACGTCAGCTCAGTGCAAAATAGGGCCTTGCCACACCAGCACACCGGCGATACCAGGGTTATCAATCACAGCGGCGTGCAACTGAGATGGCTTACTCAAGCGACTGCAGGGCACATCTGACAGGGGGCCACGAAACTCTGACGCTGTCTCGGCAGCGCGCCTGTGTCGATAGTTGCAGATCGAAGAAAACAGTTGTCAGGAGCTTTTGAGTATCTGCCGTCAGGAAAAGGAGTTTCGCTGCAATGCGGTTTTTTAACGCCCGGATATCAAGGGTGACGCTGTATACCAACTTCATTAATAGTTTGATCAATTCAGAGCGTGTCAGGGATTCAATGCACTTGATACTGTGCTCAGCCGTCTTGACATAGCACCGCTATGACTTCGCCGGCTCGCAAGCGACAAGGATGTGGTGAATGTCATTAACGCACGACTGCATGGATGCGGGAGGTAGCGCAGCGCAGGAGCAGTTGCCAAGGAGCGGTCAATGACCTTGTCTCAAGCGCATTGAACTCCCGCAGGAACAGATCAACGATTAAATGGAACTGGCATTATATGCAGGTCAAACAGTAACCGGCACAAAAAAGAGGGGCATAAGCCCCTCTTTTGCTATTCATCACCACAACTAGCCCGCGTTTCTGCGGGCAATCACGCTGGCATTTAACCCTGCCAGCAGCGTTTCGGTATCTTCCCAGCCAATACAGGCATCCGTGATGCTCTGGCCGTAGGTCAAAGCGTGTCCCGGCACATGATCCTGACGACCAGCCACCAGATGACTCTCCACCATCACCCCAAAAATAGCCTGTTCACCACCGGCAATCTGCCCGCCGACATCTTCGGCCACCTGCATCTGACGCTGGTATTGTTTAGCACTGTTGGCATGACTGAAGTCAATCATCAGGCTCGGCTTCAAACCTTCTGTCTGTAATTGGGCTGAAATTGTCCGGACATGATCGGCGCTGTAATTTGGGGTCTTACCGCCGCGCAAAATAATGTGACAATCCGGGTTACCTTTAGTCGACACAATAGCTGAATGGCCATACTTGGTGACCGACATGAAATGGTGTGGAGCGGCGGCGGCACCAATAGCATCAATGGCGACCTTGATAGTACCGTCGGTGCCATTTTTGAATCCCACCGGGCAGGAAAGACCAGAAGCCAGCTCTCGGTGAACTTGAGACTCAGTCGTGCGGGCGCCTATCGCTCCCCAGCACATCAGATCTGCCAGATACTGCGGAGTGATCATGTCAAGAAACTCGCCTGCAGTGGGCATTCCCATATGATTGAGATCCAACAGCAACTTTCTGGCCTTGCGCAGCCCCTCGTTCAGTTGAAAGCTGTTGTCCATAAAAGGGTCATTGATCAGCCCCTTCCATCCCACAGTTGTGCGCGGCTTTTCAAAATATACCCGCATCACAATTTCCAGCTGATCCCGATACTCCTGTCGCAGCGCCAGCAGCTTCTGCCCGTATTCCAGTGCCGCTTTGGGATCGTGAATGGAACAGGGACCAATTACCACCAGCAAACGATCATCTTTGCCGGCCAGAATATTGGCAATCGCGCGACGGGTGGTAAACACAGTTTCGGAGGCCGCCTCTGAGGCAGGAAATCGTTCCAGAATGGCGACAGGCGGAAGCAATTCCTTAACTTCATTAATACGGACATCGTCATTCTGGTAATACATAGGGAGCCTCATCGTTATATATTGTTTTACAGTCAATCTAACGATTTACCCCATGCATTGCAACGCAATCACCATTTATTTCAATAACATTGTTTATTACATTGTTTTCATTGGTTTTTACAAAAACAAAATAACAAGATTCAACAGCCATCAACCACGATGTTCAGCATTACGCCGCATGGCTTTCAGTTTGTATTGATATCTTTGCCGGTCTTCTCCATCAGTAGCCAGGTTTATCGCTTTATTCATATTGGACTCCGCCTTGTCTCTGTCTCCCAGTCGCCAATAGGACTTGGACAAACCAACAAAAAACTCCGGCTGGTAGTCGGCCAGTTTTACTGCCCGCCAATACCAGTCCAGCGCCTGACTGTAGTCATTTCGGGCAAAGGCTTCTTCGGCCATATCATAGTAGTAATAAGGATTGCGGATGCGCGCCAGCTCCAGCTTCCTGTGTATTTGGGCCCACTCGTCCAATCGCCCCTGCTCACCCAACAGCAATGCCAGGTTACTCAGCGAATTAAGATTCTCTCCGGAAAGAGCAACCGCATAGCGGTAAGCAGCTTCAGCGGCATCAGCCATCCCCGCCCGCCGATAAACTACGCCCAAGGTATTGATTGCCTGGACAAAGTCAGGCTTAAGCTGAATGCTCATTTTCGCCAGCGCATAAGCCATGTCCGGCTGGCTATTGACCAGCGCTTCTGCGGCCAGATTGTTGTAAAACATGGCCATGACGGTGAGTTGATCGACTCTGTGGGTGCCATAGGCGCGAATTGCCCGCTCCGGCAGGAAATCCACCAGCACAGACTGGGCGCTGACGCTAATCGAGCGATTGTCTGAAGGTGGCGCAAGGCGAATATTGATATGACCATTGATCAAATAAAATTGTCCCCACTTGTCCCAAACCGGCTCTACCTCAACCTCCTGAAACTGCACCGGCACATTGAGGGCATCAGCAAGCGCCGTTGTCAGTACCACCAGGCTCAGACAGTTACCCTCGCGGCGATGGAACGTCTCTGTGGCGCTGCGGGTGAAATGATCCCGATACTGGAATCCGCCATCCCGCTCGCGAATATATTCGCTCAGCCATTGGTGTGCCTGTATCCCCTTATCCGCCAGACGCGCGCGCTCAAACTGATGGCGGATATCGCTGGCAAGTGCAGGCGGCAACTGAAGGATGCTGTCGGCTGAGGGCACCGGTGAATCGGCATTAAAGTGTTCATCATGGAACAGCAAGTTGACATCAGGCAGGGACGTTACACTGGTCTGACAGCCGCTAATCAGCAGCATCAATCCCAGAATAGCAGGACGCAGCAACATACAGGCTCCTCAGGGCCGCGGATGCTCGCTGATGGTATCAGTGACGAACATGGATAGCCCGGTGGATGCGTACTTTATGCCAGTCGCATTAGACGCAAATGAATTAGGTACTCTTTAACCTTATGCGCTTTATGCCGGTATTGAAATGAAATATACCCCTGTAAATTTGATGTTTTAGTCGGAAACGCTATATACGGCTCAGGGCTTGACCGGCTTAGGGATCCGCTGATATTTCGGTCCCTGACCATCACGGGGTTGCGGATAGGGACGGAAGAAATCATTGCCACAGCGATAGTGATTGGACGGCTGGCTTACCAGCAAACAGCCAACCGGCAACTTATCGATGAGCTCAAGCTGGCGCTGCAGGTTTTGCTGCTCCTGCCACTGATGCTCAGCCCGCTTGCTGTCCCTGACAGCAAATGGATCATATTGTTCTGTCTGATCATGTACTTTTATATCACCAGCCCAGGCACTGCCCGCCAGCCATAGCAGAACCATCAAACGTTTCATGTTCATCTCCCTCCATCGATACCTTCTTCATTATGGCGCGTCCCATCAGCGATGACGCCGTCCATGGATTCAGCCCCAACTGCAGCGACCGATACCAGTGATGAAGCCAGTATAACTATCGGGAGATTAGCATAAAAAAGCAGGGACCAGCCCTGCTTTAATATTCAGCAATGGCCTGCTCAGGCGGTTTTCACTGACACAAACTCCGGGTAAGCATCAATGCCACAGTCCGATGCATCCATACCGCGATACTCTTCCTCTTCACTGACACGGATCCCCATGGTGTATTTCAATACAGCCCACAGCAACAGGGAGGCACCGAACACCCAGCCAAAGATAACAGCCGCACCGGTCAACTGGCCGATGAAAGTGGCATCAGCGTTGGACAAAGGCACCAGCATAACGCCGAGAAATCCCATCACCCCGTGCACAGAGATAGCACCTACCGGATCATCGATTTTGATGCGATCAAAGCCAACGATGGAGAACACCACCAAACCACCGGCGACAGCACCGATAGTGGCCGCCAGTGCCAGCGATGGAGACAGTGGATCCGCGGTAATGGCAACCAGCCCGGCCAGGGCGCCGTTGAGGATCATAGTCAAATCCGCTTTTCCCCAGGTCATCTTGCACACCAGCAGGGCGGCAATTGCACCGAAAGCGGCAGCTGAGTTGGTATTCACAAACACGGTCGCCACAGACGAGGCGTTGGCGACGTCGGACACCGCCAATTGCGAGCCACCGTTGAAACCAAACCAGCCCATCCACAAAATGAAGGTACCCAGAGTTGCCATCGGCAGGTTGGATCCCGGAATGGGATTAACCTGACCATTGGGGCCATACTTCCCCTTGCGGGCGCCAAGCAACAGTACTCCGGCAATCGCCGCCGCAGCCCCGGCCATGTGCACTATGCCGCTGCCGGCAAAATCCACAAACCCCACGGATTTATTGAGAAAACCACCGCCCCAGGTCCAGTACCCTTCTACCGGGTAAATCAATCCGGTCATCACCACGCAAAACGCCAGAAATGCCCACAGTTTCATACGCTCAGCCACAGCGCCAGAGACAATTGACATAGCCGTGGCCACAAACACCACCTGAAAGAAGAAATCAGATTCCAGCGAGTGTCCGGCGCCCTGTGCGGCGTCACCAATCAACAACCCGATTGATGGAATGAAACCGGCTTCAGTATTGTTCACATACATAATGTTGTACCCGACAATCAGATACATGATGCAGGCAATGGCATACAAGCACATGTTTTTGGTCAGGATCTCGGTGGTATTTTTTGAACGCACCAAGCCGGCTTCCAACATGGCAAACCCGGCGGCCATCCACATCACCAGCGCCCCGGAAATCAGTAAGTAAAAAGTGTCCAGAGCAAATCTCAACTCTGCCACTGTCGCTCCCAAGCTAGCCAATTGTTCCATTTTTGCGCCCCCGTTTATAATGCTTCAGTGTCTGTTTCGCCGGTACGGATACGAATAGCCTGTTCCAGCTCAGTGACAAAGATTTTGCCGTCACCAATTTTACCGGTCCGGGCCGCCTCCACGATGGCTTCAAGCAACTGCTCAACATGCTCATCCTTGGTGGCGATTTCCAATTTGACCTTGGGCAGAAAATCAACCTGATATTCAGCGCCCCGATACAATTCGGTATGCCCTTTTTGACGGCCAAACCCTTTCACTTCCGTGACGGTCATGCCCTCAATGCCCAGACCTGCTATCGCCTCTCTGACATCATCCAGCTTGAACGGCTTAATAATTGCGCTGACCAATTTCATCCTGCCCTCCGATTAGACTTACGCTTTGGGCTATGCATTACAAACTTCGCGCCATTTGATTTATTTATTTAATATCATAAAGATAGGCATCCACCACCATATTAAGATGAATAAATTCGCACCAAAGTTGTGCATTAATGCACCGAAATATCCCATAGAATGGGCTGGCACAACGCACGGAAAAACATTAGTGTGAATTCGACTGATAGGGAGGGCTGTGAGATGTTAGTGGCTGATGAATGCATTCTGGTAATCGTGGACGTACAGGGAAAGCTGGCGCAGGTAGTCAGTGAAACAGAATCCCTGCACCAGCAACTCAATATACTGATCCAGGGGGCACAACTGTTTGATATCCCGATCCTCTGGCTGGAGCAGTTACCGGATAAACTGGGTCACACCTCCGCATCATTGGGTGAGCTGTTAAGCCTCAGCACTCAACCTATTGCCAAGGCTCATTTCAGCGGCTGGCAAGCAGAAGAATTTCGCCGGCAACTGATCCAGTCCGGCCGTAATCAGGTGATACTGGCAGGCATTGAAACTCATATCTGCGTCTATCAGACCTGCCGGGACTTACTGGAGCAGGGATATCAGGTAAGCCTGATGTGCGATGCCGTCTCTTCCCGCACCCAGGCCAACAAGCAACTGGGGATAGAAATGATGCGGGACTTCGGTGCCCGGCTGCACAATGTCGAGTCTCTGTTGTTTGAATTGCAGCATGAAGCTCAGGGCGACAGATTCAAGGCACTGCTTAAACTCATCAAGTAACTCATCGGGGTGGCCTGCACGGCCCCCACCCTTCCTGTAACGCTAATGGCATTCAGATCATCGCTGCCATGTGGTTAAAGTCAGCATCCAAAAGCGCCTGATTTTGCGCACGACCTTTCTCCCTGCAGCGCCAAAGGCAGTAACGCATTCCCGATACCCGCATGTGCTCTGGCAGCCAGGTATCACACTCCTGTGTCGCCCCATGATACACTGCAGCCTGTTTTTTGAGAGACAGAGGAAATACCGATGAGCAACGAGCTTATCATTGAAGAAATTCAGGAAGGTGAAGGCAAAGCAGCCGTCAAAGGCGCTTTAATTACCGTGCATTACCGGGGTTTTCTGCAGGATGGCACCCAGTTTGATTCTTCCTGGGACCGAGGTCGTCCATTTCAGGTGGTGATTGGCACCGGCCGGGTCATCAAAGGCTGGGATCAGGGTATGATGGGCATGAAAGTCGGTGGCAAGCGCAAGTTGTTTATCCCGGCCCACCTGGCCTATGGAGAGCGTCAGATTGGCGATAAAATCCCGGCCAACTCCGATCTGACCTTCGAAGTGGACATGTTGGAAGTGCTAACCCGCGACGAATAATACCAATCTGCACAGTGAGTTACTCTCATCAGAACGATGTCAGCCATTCGACTCGTGCTTCAAAAGAGCCACACCAAATTAGTGACATCATCCTGCGGTTGTCGCGCTCCCGGGAAACGAATTTCAACGGCGTGCATACTGCCAGGGATAGCGGGTGTCTATCCGGATAGCTCATCGACTGTCCTGGTTGGCTTCACACCTTTCAATTCTTGCTGAGTGACTCAATCCCGACACAGATTGATATACTGCTGCGGCGAGGCAAGCAACTTGTCTGCATCGCCGCACACTCACCGGTTATTTTTGCCGCAGTTATTGAAGCCCTGACTGCATTAACCAAAAATCATCTCACCTTTCAGTGAAATACGGCACACTGTCAGTATTCATCTTCATCAGTATTAACATTTTATGTCGGACTCCAAGCTTTCCCGCGGGATCAATGACCTGTTTTCCGGACTGCCACCATTGGAAAAATGGCTGCACGCACTGATATTAACTGCGGTCATATTGCAGATCATCTCCTCCTCTTTCATGCATATCCATGCAGATACACTGCAAAACAGCTTCGGCACTGTGGATTGGTATCACATCATTGTCGGTCTGGGTTTGTTACTGCTCACTCCGGTATTTATGGGGATCCTGCTCAAACGCCGAACCTGGCGGGATCTGTATCCCTGGCTGGCAGGTAACTTCAGCGTAATTAAGGAAGATATTGGCATTCTGCGCACCTTCAGCCTGCCACCTTCCCGCCCCGCTGGTCTGGCTGCCTGTGTGGAGGGTTTGGGGCTGCTGGCACTGCTGGCGGCAGTGCTCAGCGGCGCGCTGTGGTTTACCAGCATGCGTCAGGGTTGGACTGAGACCGCCGATTTACTGAGTCTGCACAAAACTCTGGTTGGCCTTATCGAAACCTATGTATACGGTCACGGTGGCTTTGCGCTGCTGCACTTTATCGCCTGGTGGCGCAAACACTGAGCTTATCCCCGGATAAAAAAAGACCCCGCACTCAGGCGGGGTCGGTTCTGATACCTTGCAGGGAAACTGCAAATTGGGGGCTTGTATCAGCTCTTTACATCAAGAGATCAGTAGGTTGCTTCACGCTTCTTGGCTTCTTCGTCCCACTTAGGAGTGATTTCCTTCAGGAACTTCTGCTTGTCAGCGTTCATCTTGTCCATATCCATACCCAACACCTGCTGAGCCTTGGCCTTGGTAGAGATGTCCGGTACCGCAACAGGGTCAGTCACACCGTGCTTGGCCAGTACCTGAGCCAGTTTCACACGGGCGTCGGCAGACTTGTCCACTGAGGTACCCAGAATACGCAGTGCTTCTTCAGGGGCATGAGCGGCCACACCGTGAGAGGCAATCGCATAATCCCAGCGCCATTGAGCGTGACGGATATCCTTCAGGATAGGAGCCATTTCAGCTTCAGTGGCACCGGCTTCCCAGGCCTTGGCAGCTTCGAAGTGAGCCTTAACCAGTTGCTGCTCAGCCGTCAGCTGCAGTGACTTCACTTTCTTCTGACGCTCTTTGGTGATGGACATGACAAACTCTTTGTCCTGAGTGTGACAGGTGCCACAGGTCTCATCGAAGCGATCAAATGGGTTACCCACTTTGTGGTCAGTGAACTTACGGCCTTTTTCGTTGGTGACGCGAGGCATGTGACAGTCAGTACAGCTCACATTGTTCTTGCCGTGAATGCCCTGCATCCAGGTTTCATAACCAGGGTGCTGTGCTTTCAGCATAGGTGCCTTGGACAGTGCGTGAGTCCAGTCAGCAAAATCCAGTGCATCATAGTAAGCTTCCATCTGCTCAACGGTCACGCCGTTGTCCCATGGGAACTTCACCCAGCCCTGACGGCCTTCGCCTTTCTCAAAGTAGTACTCAACGTGGCACTGAGCACACACCATGGACTGCTTGTCTTTACGGGAAGCCTTGTCAAAAGGCATGTCGATGGCTTCCAGCGCGCGCTCGGCGAATGGACGGGAGATACGCAGTTTTGGAGAGCCCTTTTCGTGACAGTCAGAGCAACCGATTGAGTTAACAATCTCGGCGCCGCCGCTGCCCAGTTTACCGGCAAAGTAACCGGCTTCACCTTTATCTTCGATCAGACGGGGAACATCCGGGCTCTTACAGCTCCAGCACGCCATTGGCATTGGGCCATCGGTATCTGTCATCGGCGCTCCGGTCCGCAGGGTGCTGCGCACATCAGTCACCGCATAGTGGTGACCACGGGCCTTGTTGTAATCCTTGGCAAAACCATAACCAGCCCACAGGATCACCAGATTGGGATCTTCAGCCAGCGCGTCAATCACTTCTTTGCTTTCGCTGGTATCATGCCAGGTGGCATACTGATCTTTAAATTTGTCTTGGTAAACTTCGTTACGTGGCTCAGTCTTATCGCTGGCCATTGCGCCTGCTGCCATAAAGCTGGCGGCAACCAATGCGCTCAGGGCAAAGGATTTTCCAGTTATCGCTTTCATCACTCTCATCTCCATCTTTATGCAGGTTGTGCTGTGCAACCCGTTCGTTCTGGAGGTAAAGTTAGAGACAGTTAAGGGGTAAAAATATACCCCCTTGTAGGTATCCGGATTGAAGTTTGCGTTAGATCAACAAGTGCGCAAGATTTAGATCACATTTTCAACCTTTTTACATTCAGGATAAAGCACTTGCTAATATAACAAGTGTTAATAAAGGCCACCGGAAGCCACCTGATTCGACCGAGAATTATCATGAAACAAGCCAGTCTCACCTCTACAATTTTAGGGGTAATGTTGGTGCTGATTTTACTGTCCAGTGGATTGGCCACTTTTGCTTTGGGGAATCTGTTTTACAGCCTGGGAGACAGTCGGGCAATCAACGCCTCCGGCTCGTTACGTATGCAAAGCTATCGGCTGATGTTCTATGCCAACTCGGGCAGCAAGGAAGCGGAAAACAAAATCCGTCAATTTGAAGACACCCTGTATTCAGACGATCTCAAACACGCCGTATCCTGGGCTGCTCCGGCGGCGCTCAGCGCCCAGTATCGGCTGGTGATCGATAAATGGCAGGTCATGAAACAGTTCATCGAGCAGGAAAACTCCCGGGAGTACGCAGCGTCCCTGAAAGACTTCGTCGACACCATTGACTTGCTGGTGCTGGAAATGGAGCACCACGCCGAGTTCAAACTCAAGGTACTGGCCATCAGTCAGTTGGTAGGGCTTGGACTGATGCTGCTCATCGCCTTCTTTGCGGTGCGCTATACCCGCAAACGGGTGGTGATGCCGCTGCAGCAGATGATGATGTCGGCCGAGAGTATCTCCAAGGGACAATTTGAACTGGAAATGCCCAAAACCAACTATGTGGAACTGACCGCATTGGGTGATGCGCTGCAAAGCACTGCCAGAGAGCTGTCAGCCCTGTACCGCAATCTGGAGTCTCAGGTTGAGGATAAAACCCGGGCCCTGACTCAGGCCCATCTGGAGCTGACGCTGCTGTATGACAGCCTGATGATGCTGCATACCCGGCCGCTGGACCGGCAACTGCTGGTGCAATTGCTGGAAAAATTGCGTGAGAATCAACAGCTGACCCATATACGCCTGCTGCTGATCGATGAAGATGATGCCGATGAGATTACCGATACCCGGGGTTGGCCGGCCGTGTCCCTGCCCAGTGCCAGATTCGCACTGAAATATGATGAGTCTGAGCTTGGCTATCTGGACGTGATTACCGACGAAACGCCCAATCAACCGCTGCTGCTCAACTACGCCATGATGCTGGCCCGCTCAATTGTAATTCACAACAGTGGCGAGCAACGTCAACAACTGGCTCTGATGGAAGAGCGCGGCATTATCGCCCGTGAGTTGCACGACTCGCTGGGGCAGTTGTTATCCTTCCTGAAGATCCAAATCAGTCTGCTGCGCAAAACGCTGGATAAAGAAAATGCCAATGCCAGAGTGGAACAGCAGATGAATGAAATCAACGAAGGGATCAATACCGCCTATGCCCAGCTGCGGGAACTGTTGTCCACCTTCCGCCTGACCACCAAAGAGCCCAACCTGCGACGGGCCATGGAGGCCATGCTGGATCAGCTGCGCGCCCAAACCGATGTCAGCATTACTCTGGACTATAAATTGCCGGGTACATTACTGGGTGCCAATCAACATATTCACATTCTGCAACTGACCCGGGAAGCCACGCTGAACGCTATCAAGCATGCCAATGCCAGCCAGATCAATATTCAGTGCCAGCTGGAGGATGACAGCATGCTGCATATCCGCATCTGCGACAATGGTATTGGTCTGGACCATATCAAGGAAAGAGATCAACACTTTGGTATAGGGATCATGCATGAGCGTGCGAGTAAGCTTGCGGGTGTGGTAGAATTCACCGGTAATGCCGAAGGCGGAACCACCGTCAGCCTCAGTTTTCCACCCCAGGAGACCCCGCAATATGAGTAAGCCATATTCCGTATTGGTCGTTGACGACCACCCTCTGCTCAGACGCGGCATCTGTCAGCTGATCGCCTCTGATGAGGATTTCACCCTGTTCGGGGAAGCGGGCACAGGCTTGGATGCACTGGCAGCGGTGGCCAACGATGAACCGGATATCGTGCTGCTGGATCTGAACATGAAAGGCATGTCAGGCCTGGATACCCTGACCGCCCTGAGACAGGAGAGTGTCACTGCCCGGGTGGTGATCCTGACCGTATCTGATGCAAAACAAGATGTTGTCAGACTGATGAAGGCCGGTGCAGATGGTTACCTGCTCAAAGATACTGAACCTGATCTGCTGCTTGAACAACTCAAACAAGCCATGCAGGGACACAGGGTTATCAGCGATGAGGTCGCCGAGTACCTGTACGATTTAAAGGCCACTCCGGATGAAGCCAGCTGGATTGATGCGCTGACCCCCAGAGAGCTGCAAATTCTGCAGCATCTGGCAGAAGGCATGAGCAACCGGGCCATTTCCGAAGAACTGCACATCAGTGAAGGCACGGTTAAAGTGCATGTGAAAAATTTGCTGCGCAAGGCCAATGCCAAGTCACGCACAGAAATGGCTGTCCGCTATCTGAATAATTAAGCCGAAAGAGCTAGTGCTTTAGGATGGTTTATCATGGAAAAGGCAGCACGAAGGCTGCCTTTTTGAATATCAGGACTCAGCCAAAAACGCCTGCCAGCTTTCCAGTACCAGCTGAAAATCTTCCAGCCCACAGGCTGACACAGACTCGGCGTCATACAGACTCATGGATTCCTGCAGCTCATGCTCCTGATCGAAACCCAGAACATTCGCCATCACCACCGCCTGCTCGTTATCCAGCTCCAGTGTGAAATCACGCCCCACCAGCTGAAACTGCTCCAGCTCACCGGCCTGCAACTCAGCGATAGCCTGCAGCACAGCCACCAATTTGGATTTATCCTCTCCCAGCTCCTCGGACAGCCAACGCCCCAGAGCTTCATGATCCATACTGAATAGCGCCAATACCGATCCATCGAGCGAGTTACGACGAAATTCGTAATCCATTGGGAACTCTTTTTACTATTTAAACCAGAGCATAATTCTACCCCAATCCACACAGGCTGCCTATGTCTGGTGGGCAATATACCCTTGGCAGCCGGCGGCTGCAGCGGTAAGCTGGGGCCTGGTCATAAACTGGTGAGTAATCAATGTCTAAAAGCTTTGTTTTCAACCTGTTAATTAACCCCCAAACCGGGGAAGCCAAAGAACTGAGTCAGGATGAATTGCAGCAATGGCAACCGGATCAGGGCATCCTCTGGCTGCACATGAACTATCGCAATCCCGACGCGCAGAAGTGGCTCAAGCAGGCAGGGCTGTCGCTGACCGACACCCAAACCCTGCTGGCACCGGATACCCGTCCCAAGGTGGAAGCCACTGCCGAACGTATTCTGATGACATTAAGAGGGATCAACCTCAATCCGGAAAGTGATCCAGAGGATATGGTCGCCGTGCGGCTGTATGCTGACACAGGGCGGATCATCACCTCCAGCGATCGCAAAGTGAAGTCCATCGGAGAGCTGGCTGAACATCTGCTGCTGGGCAAAGGGCCGACAACACCCGGTTCATTTATTCTGGAGCTGTGCCACCGCCTGACGCTGCGTAAAGTGAATATGGTGACAGAGCTGGAGGATAAACTGGCCGATCAGGAAGAAGCGGTATTGCAGTCAAATTCAGGTTCTCCCAGAGCTGAGCTGGCGGAGCTCAGACGTCAGGTGATCGCCATTCGCCGCTATCTGGCGCCGCAGAAAGAAGCCTTCTTCAACGTCATTAACACACCAAGCATGATGACAGTGGAAGAGAAAACCCATATGCGGGAAATCTACAATACTCTGCTGCGGGTCATTGAAGATCTCGACTCTATCCGCGACCGAGCCATGGTGACTCAGGAAGAGCTGGCCAACCAGATGACAGAGCAGCTCAACAAACGCCTGTATTTTCTGTCGCTGATCACCGCAATTTTCCTGCCGCTGGGATTTTTGACCGGTTTGCTCGGAGTTAATATCGGCGGTATTCCCGGTGTGGATGATCCCCATGCCTTTGGCTGGTTTACCCTGGGACTGCTGACCCTTATCTTCATTCAGCTGGGATTACTGTACCGCTTCAGGTGGTTGCGAAAATAACTCCCGGATCAAAAAAGGGCGCCTCAGGCGCCCTTTTCAACTCTAATAGCCTTGCCGCAACTTATTGCGCAGCCTCGGCAGCAGGCTTATCGATACCCAGCAGTTCAACTTCGAACACCAGGGTAGAGTTGGCAGGAATGGTACCGGTATCACGGTCACCGTATGCCAGCTCAGCCGGGATCACGAACTTGTACTTTGAGCCTACAGGCATCAGCTGTACGCCTTCAGTCCAGCCTGGAATAACACGGTTCAGCGGGAACTTGATGGACTCGCCACGCTTGTAGGAGCTGTCAAATTCAGTGCCATCAATGAGCGTACCGCGATAGTTCACTTCCACAGTGTCAGTAGCGGCAGGCTTTTCACCGGTACCTTCGGTCAGCACTTCATACTGCAGACCGGAATCAGTGGTTTTCACACCTTCTTTCTTGGCGTTTTCTTCCAGGAATTTCTTGCCTTCTTCCAGGGTCTTGTTGGCCAGTGCTTCAGCCTGTGCCATACGCTTGTCATTCAGCTTCTGATCCAGACTCTGCAGCACAGTCTGCATCTCTTCTTCGGTCAGTTGCAGTTTATTGTCCAGACCATTGCTGAAGCCTTCGATGATCAGCTTACGGTCAACCGGCATGCCCAGAGATTCCTGCTCGGCGATGTGGTTGCTCATATAGGCACCGATAGAGGCACCAATGCTGTATGACTCTTTCTGCTCCGGAGTAGTCAGAGATACAGCTGCGGTTTGGGCCGCCTGCGCTGGCGTTTCTTTTGCTTGTTCCTGGTTACAACCGGCCAGACCAGCAATCGCCAGTGCAACCAGTGAAAATTTGTAAATTGCTTTCATCAATGCTTCCTCAGCACCCATTTGCCGTTAAAATAATCAGTAGATCAATGTCGTACTACTTCAAAATGGACTCAAACAAGCCCAACAACATTTTGAACTAATGCGAGAAATTGCCACTTTACCCCAGTTATTAAACAGATACCAATGAGATTCTGTTCATTCATCGACTGGACATAGCCCAATTAGAGACAATCCCGACAGGGAAAAGTTCGGAGTCTGAATATGCACAAACTGCTTTTGGTTATCGCAGTCACCGCACTGTCAGCCTGCCAGCCCAAACCAGCAGAGGTGATCACTCTGACCCAGGAGCCTGTGTATGCAGCCAGTCTGACTCAGGATGGGGATGGCGTGCTGCTCAGCACTTCAGGTTCCGGCCTGCTGTATCAGGAAATTGGCGAGAACAACGTAAAATATCAGTGGCGACATGGCGATAACAACAGCGACATCATTGAAACGGCTATTTCATCTTCGGCTCTGTATGCCGCCTCGTTAAGCCGGGATTCAGTGGCTCTGTGGAGCATTACCGACGGTCAGTCCCGGGGGTGGTGGTCACTGCCTGCTGCAGGCCAGAGCATTGCCGTTGCCGACAACGGCGCCCTGCTTATTGGCCTTGCCGATGGCAGCGTGATGTCACTGGCCGGCAACCAGGACAAGCTGATCAAGTTTCTCGGTCACAGTGAGAAGGTCAACAGTGTGGCGATATCCCCCGATGGCCGGCTGGCGCTGTCCGGCGGCAATGACAGCAAGGTCATTCTCTGGGATGCCGGAACTGGTCAGCCTGAACACCACTGGCAACTGGATTCACGGGTGATTAAGGTGTCGCTCAGCGATGATGGCGCTCAGGCCTTTGCCAGCGACAGCACCAACGATGCCCGTATCTGGAGCAGTTACAGCGGCGATGTGATCAGTAAGCTGGATATCCGGGTGCGACAAAAGACTTTCAGTGCCGCCCGGTTTGTCAAATCCGGCACGGCGCTGCTGACCGGTACCCCGGCCAGAGAAGTCATATTGTGGCGCACCGACAATGGCAAAAAACTCGGCAATTGGCAGGTGGCCGTCACAAAGAAAGGGCAAATCAACAGCGCCGTTGTATACTCTGTCGCGACCAAGGGAGCCGATCAGGTATTGAGTGTCAGCAGCAACGGGCTGCTGGAGGCCTGGTCGCTCACATCCACAACGAGGTAACGGATGAACGACACATTGCAC
This sequence comes from Shewanella sp. GXUN23E, assembly GCF_050865035.1. Taxonomy (NCBI): domain Bacteria; kingdom Pseudomonadati; phylum Pseudomonadota; class Gammaproteobacteria; order Alteromonadales; family Shewanellaceae; genus Shewanella; species Shewanella sp. GXUN23E. The sequence continues at coordinate 300,907 of NZ_JBOZWP010000001.1, forward strand.
GCGCGCCTGGAAGAACTGGAAATGCGTATCGCCTTCCAGGATGGCACCATTGAAGAGCTGAATCAGGAACTGATCAAACTCAATGACCTGGTGGCTCGCCAGCAATATCAGATGCAACTGATCGTGGACAAGCTGCTGGCCATGGAGCCCAGTAATATCGCCAATCAGTCAGAAGAGACACCGCCACCACATTATTGATTTCAGGGAGCGCCATGACGGTTCAGCACATTGCAACCCATCAGGATACTATTCTTCACCAGAGGGCAAAGCCGGTCACCGCGTTTGACCGGCAGTTGAGTAAACTTGCCTCAGATATGATGGATACCATGATGGCCAGCGATGGTGTGGGAATCGCCGCGCCCCAAATCCACTCTTCTCTGGCGCTGTTTATCATCGCCTCCCGTCCCAATGTCAGATACCCGGATGCCCCCGAGATGGCACCACAGGTAATGGTTAATCCGAAGATTATCTCGGCATCGGAAGAATCAGTCATGGGCGAGGAAGGCTGCCTGTCACTGCCGGGCACCCGGCTGATTATTGCCCGCCATCAATGGGTTGAAGTGCAGTATCAGGATTTACAGGGACAAGACCATCAGCAGGTACTTGAAGGTTTTGTGGCGCGGATATTTCAGCATGAACTGGACCACCTCCACGGCGTCACCCTGCTTGAGCGAGTCCGGCTTACCGGGCAACCGCTGGAGTCAAAGCCATGCTGAAACTGCGCATCCTGTTGGTCAGTCTGAGCCTGCTGCTCGGTGGCTGCGCCGGCTCCAGTTTATTTGTCAGCTATCCCAGCCAGATGGCGTCGGTGCGTCAGGCGCTCAACAGCGCAACTCCCGCCTCTGCGCTGCCTTCTTTGCAAGCGGGACTTGATGGGCAGGATGCATTGCTCTATGCCCAGGAAGCCGGACGGGTAGCGCAAATCAACGGCGATTTCAAAACCAGCGAAAACTACTATCGACAGGCGATGGCCGACTATCAGGCGCAGGACGGCAAAGCCATCATCAGCGCATCAGACATCGGCGCCACCGCCTCAGGCATTTTACTCAACGATAACGCCATTCCTTATCGGGGACCGGCATTCGAGCGCATCATGCTGCATCAGTACCAGGCGCTGAATTTTCTGTTTACCGGGGATTATCAGGCAGCCCTGGTGGAAGTTCGCCGCACCAACGAGCTGCAGGCGCAGGAGCAGCAGCGCTTTGAGTCAAAGTCTGTGGTACAGGACATAGAAAACGGCCAGGTTGCCGCAGAAATGCGCCGTCTGGGCCAGGTCGCCGGTAATCTGGACAATGCGTTTCTGAATGCCTACAGCTATTATGTGACCGGTCTCATTTATGAATTGCTGGGTCAGCCCAACGACGCCTTCATCGATTATCGCAAAGCCGAGCGCCTGTCGCCGGGCAATCCCTATCTGCAACAAACCCTGGTGCGTCTGGCCAAAACCCTGCACATGCCACAGTATCAGGAGTTCAAACAGCGCTGGGGAGATGCCCTGCTTCCCCGGAAAAACGAAGGTCAGTTAATTCTGCTTTTGGAACGGGGACTGGTGCCCGCCAAACAGAGCTTTACTGTCCCTTTCACCATTGATGGTTACTGGCAGAGAGTCACGCTGCCCACCTATTCAGGGCGCAACCCTCAGGTACCGTCGGCGACAATCAGCGGCGCGGGCAAACCGCTGAAAACCGCGCCGCTTGCCAATCTTGATGCCATGGCCATCAACGCCCTGCGTCAGCAAATGCCGGCGATATTGCTGCGCCAGGGGGCGCGGGTCGCAGCCAAAGCCGAAATGAACCGGCAGGCCGGTGGCAAGCATAACCAATATCAGGATAATGTCGGCGCAGTGGCGATGGAGCTGTTCAATCTGGTATCCGAGCAGGCCGACAGGCGCAGCTGGTTAACCTTGCCACAACAGGCACAGATAGCCAGTGAGTCATTGCCTGCGGGCAGCTATCCTGTTCGGCTGGACAACAGTCCACCTCATCAGATCACCATAGAGGCAGGAAAAACCACGCTGGTTTGGGCAATCGATACTGGTAATCTGATCCGCTTTTATTCAATAATCATCTGAGTTTAGGAACCAAAGGACAGAAGAATGAAACACGCAAAACTGATACTGATGCTGGCTGCGGTAGTGGGACTCTCCGCCTGTCAGTCCCGGGTGGAATATGGCGATGCCACGGCGGTTGAAACCGTGAATGAAAACTTTGGCTCCACCGATCTGCAGGCCATCACCGAAAAAATGGTCGACAGCATGCTGACCTTCCCGCCTGTGGTGGCCCTGACCGCCAAAGAGCGTCCGGTGATTTTTGTCGATCGCATCAAAAACAAAACCTCAGAGCATATTGATACTGAGTCAGTCACCGATTCCATCAGCAATCAGTTATTGCGTTCGGGTAAATTCCGTTTCATCGATATGACCAAGGTTGATGCGGTACGTAAACAGCTGGATTATCAAAATAATTCAGGCATGGTTGACCCATCCCACGCGATTAAGTTTGGCCGTCAGATCGGCGCTCAGTACATGCTGTATGGCAATCTGTCGAGCATAGTCAAACAGGATGGCAGCACCAAGGATGTCTACTACAAGATGACCATGCGCCTGATGGATCTGGACACCGGGCTGATTGAATGGTCGGATGAAAAAGAGATCCGCAAAACCCGTTCAAAATCCTTCCTGGGTCTGTAATCAACCAGGCATAAGGGGCAGCCAGAGCGTTGCCCCGCACTTCCCACAAAAACCAGATTGACTCACACAAGAATAATAACGAATCATGCTCCGGCTGTTGCTGCTTCCCGGCCTGTTGGCCCTGCTGTCACTCTCAGGTTGTCAGTCAACCTCCTCCAAAAAGCCTGTGGCGCTGACGCCGGATGCCCAACGCTCGGCGGCCATGTTGCGCTCGGCAAGATTGTCCGGGCTTGCATACCGTTACCGGCTGACACTGGGCGAACACGGCTTTGAAGGCACGGCCGACATCCAGTTCAATCTCAATGACACGACGACACCATTGTCACTTGATGCCAAAGGACTGCAACTCAGTGCAGTCACCATCAATGGCCGCTACCTTTATCCGGATTACAATGGCACGCAGCTGACCTTTTCACCGGCGCTGCTGAGCAATGGCAGCAACCGGGTAACACTGACATTCAGCGGCCAGTATCAACAAAACGGGAGTGGATTGATAAGCCTGATTGACCCTGAGGATGGGCGGCAATATCTCTATTCTCACTTTGAACCCAATGGCGCGTCCAGAGTGTTCCCACTGTTTGATCAGCCAGATTTGCCCGCCCGCTTTACACTGGACGTTACGGCGCCTTCCGATTGGGAAATTATCTCCGGCAGTCGCCCCATGACATGCGACGTCCAGGTTGAAGATGACACCCGCCGCTGCACGGCTTTCGATACCAGGCTGACATTGAGTCCCCACAATATGTCGCTGCATGCCGGACCATTTGTTCACTGGCAAAACACCGACACAGGCCTGCCACTGGCGCTGTATGCCCGTCAATCACAACAATGCCAGGTTGATGCAGCGAACTGGCTGAGCCAAACCCGACAGCAGCTTGGTGTGCTGGAGATCCGACTGGGCAGTCACTTTCCTTTTGATAAATACGACCAACTGCTGGTGCAGGACAGTCAGACGCTGGCCGCCCAATCCCACAGCGGTGCCGCAGCAGTGGCCTTTATCCGGCCCACAGAGGCGGATGCAGGAAGCATCAGTTATCAATTGGCACGTCAGTGGTTTGGCAACCTGGTCAGCATAGATTGGTGGCACAACCGCTGGCTGGCCGATGCCATCAGTCAGTTCCTGTCAATGCAGCCTCAGGCACCGCAAATACAGGTGCAGCGCAGAGCACAGGCTTATCAGGCCGATTCTCTGCCGGAAAGTGGTCACGCCGTTGGCGCGCCAAGCCATTATCTGGCACAGGACCCCATCATCAATACCAAGGCGGTCGCCGCACTCGAGCAATTACAGGCACAATTGGGTGGCGCACAACTGGACAGGGTATTGCAGGCCTACTTGCAGACATATGCGGGACAAGCTGCCGGCGCATCTGAGTTTTTGGAAATTGCGCAAAGGATTAGCGGACGCAACCTGCAGCCATGGTTTGAAGATTTTATCACCGGACGCGGCATCAACCTGCTGCAGGCCAGGGTGCAATGCCGCGATGGTGTAGTAGAAGCGCTGACACTGGAGCAGCAGCCGGATCTACAAGGACGGCTTCGTCATCAATCACTGCGCATCGGGCTGTACCATGCCGACAGGCAGGGCGTGCACCTGGATAAAGTGCTGCCGGTGATGCTTAGCGGCAACAGCACCAAAGTCACTCAGGCCACCAATCTGGTTTGTCCGGATTTCATCTGGCCCAATGAAGACAATCTTGGCTACCTCAGGGTATTGCCGGATGAACACAGTCTGAGCCGCTCGCGCCTGCATTTGGGGCAAATACATCAGCCGCTGACCTCTTTGCTGCTGTGGCAATCATTGTGGCAATCGGTGTTGGACGGCCACTTACCGGCCCGTGAATATCTGGCGCTGGTCATGCTCAACGCACCGCAGATGTCAGATCTGGCAACCTCACAACAGTTGCAGTCACAGTTGCAGGCATTGGCTGAGTATCTTGCCGCCGGGCAACACAGAGAAAGTGAGCGATTGATTGATGCCATGGCACAACTTAGCCTGCAACGGGCGATGGAGACCGGCGACAACCGCGTACTGCAACAAACCTGGCTCGACACTTACCTGACTCTGGCACAAAGCCGCGAAGCCCTTGACCATCTGGCGAGTCTGCTGGATTCTCCTGCCGGTCGTCTGCCGCCTTTAACGCAAGAGCAGCGCTTTGCCATTCTGTTGCAATTGACCCGCTTCGACCATCCGGCGACGCCCCGTCTGCTGCGATCCCAAAACACGCTGCAGCCGCTGTCAGATACCCAGCAACTTATGTTGCGGGCGGTCAGCCCCAAGGCGCTGGAAAAACGGGCATTGCTTGCCAAACTGCCACTGATGGCAGATGCACAGCGCCGGCCCATCATGGCCAGCCTGTATCCGCCCGAGCAAAAGCTATTGAGTGAAGCCAGTCAGGATTTGCGCCTTGGCTGGCTGCAGGATGAGCAGCAACCTCTGGCATTTCGCTACGATCTGGCGTCCCTCTTGCTGCATCCAGGCTGCGACAATCAATGGGCGGATAAATGGCAGCGCCTCGCGAAGGCCAGCGCGCAGCCACAATTGATGAATAAACTGGAGCAGCAGGCTCAGTGGACACGTCAGTGCACCGCCATAAATCAGCAACCCTGACAGCCTTACGCCACAGGGCTTGCCGGAATGCCGTTGGCAACGCCCTGTTGGGACCTCAACTTTTGCCCTGTTTGATGTTGATATGATGCACATCCGCCCTGGGTTTGGTTGACACACCATATCTGTCGCCAACCCGTTTCCAATGGGTATCCGGCAGCCGAAAAAAGTAAAACTGCGCTTTATCGGCATCGGTAACAAACCCCATTTTGAAGCGGGATACTTCATAGTGGATATCGTTGACGAAACTGGAGCTGAACCTTTGCCTGTCAGTCAACTCCAGTATGTCCTGACGTGTCAGGTAAACCCCATCAGTGAAATGCCCTACTCTGTCATAAAGCCATTGGGCAAAATCCTTTGCACATTTCATAGTCACTCTCCTCATATCACCGGACCGGGACAATCCGGTGAGAAGACGAATGGTGAATGATTGCGCAGAATTTCTCTCTGGCCACTGCGTACTTAGCGGTTTAACCAATCGCCAAACACGGCATGATCTGCTTGAGCCCCGGATACCACAGGCATATGATGATACAACCTGTTACACGTGATGGCTGCATTTTTCTGTCTGTATGACCTGTCATCTCTGCTCAAGGACCTCCCATGGATCATTCTGTTTCCGGTTATTTGTGGCATCTAATCAGTACTTTCAGTGGCATGGTGTGGCAAATATATTGGCCACTGGCCTTTGGTCTGATGCTCTCTTCGTTGCTCAGACATTTGCTCCCCGTTGATAAAGTCGCTAATAACCTTGGACATACCAGCCCCAAAAGTCTGGTACTGACCACAGTGCTTGGCATGCTGTCATCCTCCTGCTCCTACGCGGCAGCGTCGCTCTCCAAAACCCTTATCGCCAAACGGGCTAGTCTGGCTAATGCCATGGCATTCCTGGTGGCCAGCACCAACCTTATTCTGGAAATGTTCATCGTGCTGGTGACCTTACTGGGGTGGCAATTCCTGTGGGGCGAAATTGCCGGCGGCATACTGCTGATCATTCTGGTGGCTATTCTGTTCAGCTTTTTCCCCAAAGCCCAGGAAAAGGCGCTGCGGGCCAAAATCAGTGAGCCGGCAACACCCAGTCCTATGCATATGGCCCATGGCCACAGCATGACGTCTGCAGAGCACCAGCAAATGCAGATGGGCGCTGAGACCGACAAAAAAAGCGGCAGTGCCCCTAAAGAGAGCAGTGACATGCAATGTGGCACCGCCCATAAACAGAGCAGTGACATGCAATGTGGCACTGCCCATAAACAAAGCAGTGAAATGCAATGCGGCACTGCCCATAAACAAAGCAGCGAAATGCAATGCGGCACTGCCCATAAACAAAGCAGCGAAATGCAATGTGGCACTGCCCACAAACAAAGCAGTGACATGAAATGTGGCATGGACAGCAGTGGTCAGATGCGCTGCGGTGCCCCGGCTGCGGCGCCTGCCGGTAAAGAGTCTATCGGCGATAAAATCCGTCGCAGTTCAGGCTACTTCCAGATGGATATCGCCATGATAGGCAAAGAGATCCTGATTGGTGTGGTGATTTCATCTCTGCTGATCGCCACTGTGCCCACTGACTGGTGGCGTGAGCTGTTCATCGGCGCCGGCAGCGGTATGCCCGCCTTTATGCACTCACTGCTGGATGTGGTCATTGGTATCGGCGTCGCGGTGATCGCCTATGTCTGCTCAGTGGGCAACCTGCTATTGGCAGCGGCACTGTGGCACGGTGGCATTTCCTTCGGTGGGGTAATGGGTTTCATTCTGGCCGATGTGCTGACCATTCCCATGACCCGGGTTTACCGTAATTACTATGGAAAAGAGCCGGCACGCTGGATGGTGGGTCTGCTGTTTGTCGCCATTTTGCTGACCGGACTGCTGCTGGATGTCACTCTGGGACAAATGGACTGGAGTGCTTCCAAAGAAACCATCAGAAACCTGCACCAATCCGGTTTTGGCATGAACTTCACCACTGTGATGAACCTGATATTTATGCCACTGTCTGTCTGGTATTACTACCTGGGTAAGAAAGCCAATGCGGGCATGGAGATGAGCATGTAATCCATAACAGCCTGCAGGCTTTTGCGAGAGTCTGCCGGCCAATTGCTGACATCGGCCCGTCACCTCTATTACCATTCTGTGTCATCCCGGTTTGATCATCTCCAACATCTATACTGAGCAAAGCTGAGCACCTGACTCAGTGAGGGTATTTGGCCAGGGCCAAGGGCTTGTGCAATCAGTGCAGTGAAAAAGTACAGATTGTCGGCGGAGTTTGGTATACTCCGCGCCCGCCCGAAGCCGACGGGCCATTTTTGCAACAATGGGATATGTCGATGAATTTTGAATCCTTCAGTTTTGCCCCTGAGATACTGCAGGCAGTGTCTGAGTGTGGCTATAAAACCCTGACGCCAATCCAGCGCCAGGCGATCCCTGCCGTACGCCGGGGTCAGGATGTGCTGGCCAGCGCCCAGACCGGCACAGGCAAAACCGCCGCCTTCTCCCTGCCCATTCTGCAGAAGATGGTCGAGCAGCCTCAGCCTTTGGTTGCCGGTCAGGCACGCGCGCTGATCCTCACGCCAACCCGTGAACTGGCTGAGCAGATCGCCAACAACCTCAAGGCCTACAGCAAGTACCTTAAGGTCAATGTCCGCTTAATGACCGGCGGTAAAAGCGCCGAAGCGCAGGCGAAGAAGCTCAAGCAGGGCACTGACTTTCTGGTGGCGACACCGGGCCGTCTGCTGGAGCAACTGCAGGCCTGTAACCTGAGTCTGGCCAATATCGATTATCTGGTGCTGGATGAAGCCGACCGTATGCTGGACATGGGTTTTATCAAAGACATTCAGCGGGTACTGCAGGTGTGTAACAAGCAGCGTCAGACACTGATGTTCTCTGCCACCTTCTCCGGCGGTGTGCGTAAGCTGGCCGACGAAATCATGCCAGGTCATCAGGTGATCACTGCCGATAAGCGCAATACTGCAGCCGCCACCGTCAGCCAGGTCGTGTATCCGGTCGAGCAGCGCCGCAAACGCGAACTGCTGTCTGAGCTGATTGGCCGTAAAAACTGGCACCAGGTGCTGGTGTTCTCCGCCACCCGTGAAGACTGTGAGCAGTTGGCCCGTGAGCTGAATATGGATGGCATCCCCACAGGCGTGATCCACAGTGAAAAAGCCCACGGTAACCGTCGCCGCGCCCTGAAAGAATTTGTTGAAGGCAAATTGCGGGTGCTGGTGTCCACCGAAGTGGCCGCCCGCGGACTGGACATTCCGGATCTGGAATACGTGGTGAACTACGATCTGCCATTTCTGGCAGAAGACTATGTACACCGCATCGGCCGTACCGGTCGTGCCGGTAAATCCGGTGTGGCTATCTCCTTTGTCAGCCGCGAAGAAGAGCGCATGCTGGCTGACATTGAGAAACTGATTGGTCAGCGCATCAAGCGTATGACAGTGCCGGGTTATGAAGTATCCCGCCGCGAGTCACTGCTCAAGCATCTGCAACGTCGCCGTTTCAGCAAGTCGCTGCGTGAAGATGAAGCCGTGGCGCAGATGACCGCTGAAAAGAGTATGTCAGGTCGCCGGGTGAAAGTGAAAGTCGGCTCCAGCGGTATCAAGCCGAAAAAACTGAAATAACCTCTTTACGACAAAGCCTCCATTCGGAGGCTTTGTTTTATCCCATCTTCTTCAAGATCGTCATCCAATCTGCGTATCCCCCTTCCGGCTCTGCAAACCACCGTCAGGTGCACACTGGCACAACATTAGCTGTTGCAGGCTGATGGTGAATTGCGCTCGCAGGTCACTTTCAATGCGGGAGATTCCGAGGTGCTGCTGATCACCGGTTCTTCAGATATCACAGGGACAAACTGCGACAAAGCTAATACAGCTGTCACGCTCATGAAAACCAACCCGACGACTATCTCCGCCAGAGAAAACCCTTTATTCATCCCTGCACAACCTTTGCAACAACATGAAAACACGCATCATACTACTGCACACCTTGGTATTGTCGAGTTAAATAAACAAGCCACCGCCAAAAACCGGCCCGATGTCATAAATTGCAAAGAAAGCCGCGAAATTTGCCCGGCTGATTTCAGAACAATAAAAAAGCCACCTTTTAAAGCAGGTGGCTTAAATAAAAAAACGCAGCCTAAGCTGCGTTATTTCAGGAAATCAACAAAGCCAATCCGGGTTGATTGTTTGCCGGATAAATCCGGTACGCCTTGTGATGTTTGATAAGCGACGCCTTTTTATCGCCGCAGCTGAGCAACAACCCCTGCGCCAATGCCGTTTCAGCCAACATGGCTTCATCAGCCCGGATATAGAGGGTAATAGCCTTAACCAGCTCTCCGCTGTGAATATGTTGCTGGTACTCAGGTGCTGAAATAATCACGCTGGGCAGACCGTCATTATCCAGCTTCAGCTTGCTGTCCACCGGAGTGTCGGTAATCACCAGCACCTCACTGGCGCGCAGCGCATCCAGCCATGCATTGAGCGCGCTGCCAAGCATTGTACCCTGATGTTCAACGGCCCCATACTGAGCCACAATGCGTTCCAGTAAAGATTTTAGCTGCGCACCGGCCCCCAGACTGCGACCATCACGTACCCAGATCGTCAGATCCCGCGCCAGACTCTTGGGATAAGTGTGCTTTTTCAGCGCATCCGCCATCCAGCTGCAGATAAAATGACTTTCCTGCGCTGCTGTGGGTTGTTTACGTGCCAGCGCAGAGTCTGCCAGAGCGGCCAGTCCGTCACGGGCCATGGCCAGTATTGCTTGGTTATAGTTCATAAAAAAATCAGGACAGAAATAACTGCCGCGATTTTACCCCAGCCACGCCAGCAACGTTAGTCTTTGGGCAGGAGTTTTGCGGCTGTCAATATCAGTTCAGGTGCAGGACGTACCCTGAAGTTGGGATTGACATACTGAAAGTGCACCAGTCCCTGCTTATCCAGCAAATACACTGCCGGAACGGGCAACACCAGCCGCGGTTCGCCCTGCCCATTGGTACGGACCAATGACCCCAAAGGCATCCGGCTCAGATACGCGGATGAGGTTTTCTCATCGGTGAAGAAAGCCAGACCAAAGGCTTCGGCAGCCGCCAGGTTGGCATCAGACAGCAGCATATAATCCAGCTTATTGTCCCGGATTGATGCCCTGAGCTGCTCCGGGCTGTCCGGAGATATCCCAATCAGCTGAAAGCCCATCGCCAGCAGCGTTGGTTCTATCTCTTTAAGCTGTCCCATCTGCGCATTACAGTAAGGGCACCAGCCACCCCGGTAAAAGAACAGCACGCAGGGCCTTTGGCTGACAACCGCCGTCAAATCGACATTTTTGCCATCTATGTCCTGCAGCGTCAGTGACGGCACCGTTTCACCATTAAGCAAAGGCGCCACAGACACAGCATCGGCAGCAATCTCCGCCTGAGCGACAGTGACACTGCCCAATACCAGCCACAACAGCAGTCCTGGGATCATTTGGGTTCTCATTCTCGATATTTCCTTATATGTAAATCATCGGGTTTCAGACAACAGACCCGCTGAATCGGCAATCCCTTTCACCCGCCCTTCCGACATGCTGACGCCACTGGCTGTGCTAATATCCCCTCAATAACAGGCCAACCGGAAACTTGTATGCCGATCCAAGCAAACCACTACCAACGATTAGCCGAACACTTCAAACGCATCAGCCATTTCGAACATTTCAATAACCTGGGTGACTGGGACATCAACACCATGATGCCGGATGGCGGCAGCGCGGCACGCGCCGATGCCATGGCGACCCTGAGTGCACATATCCATGCCATGCACACTGAAGCCTGGCTTGAAGATGCCATTAATAATGCCGCAAATGAGTCGCTGACCGGCGAACAAAAAGCCAATCTTGCCGAAATCACCCGTCAGGTGGCGCAGGCGAGCTTGGTGCCTGCCGACCTGGTAGCGGCCAAAACCAAAGCGGCGTTTCACTGTGAACATGCCTGGCGCAGTCAGCGTAAACACAATGACTGGGCCGGTTTTGCCGGCAATTTAAAGCAGGTGATTTCGCTGGTACGGGAAGAGGCACAGATCCGCGGCGATGCGCTTGGCATTCCCGCCTATGACGGTCTGCTGGAAAAGTTTGAACCGGGTATGACCAGTGCCAGACTGGATACCCTGTTTGCGCCATTGCGTCAGGCCCTGCCTGATTTGATCCCTGAAGTCATGGCGCGTCAGCTGAATCAGCCACTGGTATCCCTTGAAGGGCATTACCCGGCAGATGCTCAGTTAGCACTGAGCCGCAAGGTAATGGCAACGCTGGGGTTTGATTTCAGTCAGGGACGACTGGATGTCAGTTCTCACCCTTTCTCCTGTGGCAGCGCGGGAGATACCCGCATCACCACCCGCTTTGATGAAGCGGATTTCAGTTCGGCGCTGATGAGCACCATCCACGAAACCGGCCATGCCCAGTACGAGCAGGGCTTGCCCGCTGACTGGCAGGGGCAGCCTGCGGGACTTGCGCGCTCCATGGGTATGCATGAAAGCCAGAGCCTGTTTTTCGAAATGCAGCTGGCCCGCAGTGAAGCCTTTGTCGACCTGATTCGCGATGACATCAATCACGCCTTTGGTAGTGACTTCAGCACTCAGACCCTGTATCAAAACCTGGTAAGAGTAGCCCCGGGGCTCATCCGGGTGGATGCCGATGAAGTCACTTACCCCTGCCATATCATGCTGCGCTTTGATGCCGAGCGCGCACTGATCGATGGCAGCCTGAACGTGGATGATTTGCCGGATTTCTGGTCTGCCAATATGCAACGATTGCTGGGTATCAGTACGGATGGCAACTTCCGTGATGGCTGTATGCAGGATATTCACTGGACACTGGGCGAGCTGGGCTACTTCCCGTCTTACACCCTGGGTGCCATGACGGCCGCGCAGCTGAAATTCGCGCTGGAGCAGCAACTGGGGAATATGGATGAGCTTATCCGTGCCGGTCAGATCCATCAGATTTTTGCATGGCTGCAAGCCAACATCTGGTCAAAAGCATCACTCTGCAGCACTGAGGATATTATCGCCAGCGCCACCGGTGCACCGCTCTCAGGTGAGGCACTGCTCACACACCTGCGCACCAGGTATTTACAGCCGTGAACATATCATTGCCATTCAAATGGAAACCTGAGCATCACGCTAGGCAATTCATTCAAAACCAGTGACATGTTCAGAGATGCCGACAGCTGTGACCCCATCGGCGAGTGACGCTGATACCAGGCCGCACAGGCCGGATAGTGATAGCGGAATATTTCCGGGATCACTGTCCGGCTCAGGGAGCCATTCCCTTAATCGATACTGGGCTGCGGCGAGTGCACACGTGCACCGCTGTCTCCCGCTGATGCGGCTGATACTCTGGCCGCAGTGCCCAGCGCGCCGGCGGTCAGGGTATTGTGACCACTGAGCAAATCCGTCAGGCTGCCTGAGGTTTTGTCCACCAGTCCAAGCTCCCTGAGCATGGCATCGATCACAGGTGCATTGGCGCGATAATTCAGTGCTGCCTGCGTGACCTGCTCGGCTATCCCACCGGCATTGCCATTGCCGTCACCGGATTGCATCAGGCCGCTGGCGGACCCGCCGTACCCCTGCAAAATCTTGATACCCTCAATGTTTTCCAGTGGTTTCACTGCACTGGCGACTATCTGTGGCAACACTTTAAGGATCGCCAGCGCCCGTTGCAGTTCAATCTGCTCATCACGCAGCACGTTTTCGGCTTCATACAGCGCCTGCTTACCGGCGGCTTCCACGGCATAAATCTTCTCATCAGCCTCAGCTTTCAGTTTCTTGGCATCGGCATCGGCGCGTGCTTCGGTCAATACCGCATGGGATCTGTCCTCGGCCGCGCGTTTTTCTGCCTCAGCCTGCACGGTGACGCCCACCGCCTCCCGCTCGGCCTCCTTGCGGGCATCGATTACCTCAATTTCCTTGCGACGATTGGCTTCGGCAACCTGTTTGACGGTAATTACCGATTCCTCTTTCTCAACTTTGAGCTTTTCCGCTTCGGCCGCCTTAGCCTTGGCGGCCGACTCCTCCTCAGACTTGGCCGCTACCGCGATACGCTTTTCCTGCTCTGCCACTTCCAGATCCCGCAGTTGCTGAATACGGGCCTCTTCAATGGTTTTGCGCTTCTCAATCTCGCGGGACTCAATATCTCTGGTCTTTTCAATCTCCGCCGTTTCGATAGCCCGCTCTTTGGCGATTTCGGCTTCCCGCTCTTCCCTGGCTTTTTGTTCCCGCTGCTTGGCAATTTCGGCTTTCTGCTCAGCACGCTTGAACTCAAGTACCTGTTGCTGTGCCAGCCGCGCCTCTTCCTCTGACTTTTTAATCTCCAGCGATTCACGCTCGGCTTCCAGGTTTCGCATTTCGATCTTCACCCGGTTTTCCTGCTGAATATCGTTGGTTTCCTTGCGTTTTTCTTCAATAATCTTGGCCAGACGCGCCCGTCCTTCAGCATCAAATGCATTGTTTTCATTGAAGAATTGCAGCTCGGTCTGGTCAAAGCCGGTCAGCGACACTGACTCCAGCTCCAGACCGTTTTTCTCCAGATCGTTGGCAACGTTGTTCTGCACCCGCTGCACAAAATCAGCACGCTGCTCATGCATCTCAGTCATATTCATCTCTGCCGCCACCGCGCGCAGCACGTCAACAAACTTAGACTCCATCAGGCGCTTGAGCTCCTCCACCCGAATGGTGCGACTGCCCAGTGTCTGCGCAGCCATGGAGATCCCCTCTGCATGGGGCGCCACCCGCAGGTAAAAGTCAGCTTTGACATCAACCCGCATCCTGTCTTTGGTGATCAGCGCGTCCTTCTGGGTTTTCTCCACCTCAATTCTGAGAGTATTCATATTAACCGCGATGGTTTCATGCAATACCGGCAGCACGATGGCACCGCCATCCTTAACCACCTTTTCGCCACCAAAACCGGTACGAACAAAAGCCATCTCCTTGGTTGCTCGCCGATACAATTTGGCGAATATCATGCCGATGACCAGCAAACCCAGGAGCACCAGCCCCCCAATAATAAGCACAAAAGCCAGCCCTGTGTCCTGCGGTAAAATCCCGTCCATGATTCCCTCTTATTTTCGATAACTAACTGAATTTGTTTTTTTACTATTCGAATAAATGCGGTTCCAGCCTGGCCGCCAGCCAACGGTTGCCCTGCTTGCGCAGCAGCACCACCTGAGTGCCACGGGTGAACTCTTCTGCCAGCTCAGGCTCAACCAGCACATAGTGTTTTTGCAGGCTGGCATCCCTGACCATGACTTCCGCCGGTTTACCCGGTGAAGCGGTCGCCAGAGTCACCACACCAACGCAGCCAGCGAGTGAGTCAATGGACACCGCCGAGGTTTCATTTTTGGGTAACACGGCGGCAAGACCTGGCCCCAGCAGCCTGCAGCCCAGCGCGGCCATCAGCAATGCAAAAACAATGGTCAGCCATTCTGAAAACAGGGCTTCAAGAAACAGGGCAGTCAGATAGTTCAGAGTAAATCCGGCAATCGCAAACAAGGTCAGCGCCATCACCAGCCACACCAGCAAAGGCAGACGATTCAGGCACAGCCAACCGACCAGTCCGGTAAAACCGCCGGTAACATCGGTGTCTACCTCGACATCAGCACCAAAAAAGTCATCAAACAGATTGGAGAATCCCCACCCGGTCAGGAGGGACAGCAGTTCAATACAACCCAGCAAGACCACCATGCTGATGGCCACAGCAAACGGCAAATTGGCCGTCATAAAAAAGAAGTCCAGCATATCTCATCCATGATGCGCAGTTATTGCACACTTTTATGCAATATCTTTGACAGCTTGTCGAGTTGCTTTGACGCGTTACTTCATCACGGAAAAACGACGGCCACCTCAGTACGGTAAAAAATCCGGTAACAAAGATGAAACCAAAGTCGGGTGGGAAGGCCGCTATGGCCTTGATATAATTGCCGTCAGGTTAACTTTTTTTCATTAACAGCTATGCGCATCCGTCCAATCACTCAGTCCGACTGGTCTGCCATCATGACCATTCAGGCACAAACTTATCACGCCATTGATCCCGAGCCTTTGAACGTTATGCAAAGTAAGTGGTTACTGTCCCCTGATACCTGTCTGGTGGTTGAACTGGAGACCCAGATCGTGGGTTATTGTCTGGCTCACCCCTGGCTTGGCGAGCCCCCGTCACTCAATCAATGCCTGCCTGCCCAGCTGGATAACCCCGAAACCCTGTATCTGCATGATATGGCGTTTGCCCCGGCCGCCCGAGGTCTGGGAGCCGGCAAGGCACTGCTGGGCCGACTCGTCGCCCATGCCAGACGACTGGCGGTCCCCCACCTGTCTCTGGTAGCAGTTCAGGGAGCGGAAAGCTTCTGGGAAAAGCAAGGGTTTGAACATACTGACACCACCAAATGTCTGGGTTCTTACTGCGATAATCCCAGCTATATGAGGCTGGCACTTTAATGTCACCTACAGTCACCACCATTGGCCTGCTGTGCCTGTCCAATATGTTTATGCTGTTTGCCTGGTATGGCCATTTGAAAACCATGGGCAGCAAACCCTGGATTATCGCGGCGCTGGTCAGCTGGGGCATCGCCCTGTTTGAATATCTGCTGCAGGTGCCCGCTAACCGTATCGGCCATACCGTGATGAACGTTGGCCAGCTGAAAATCCTGCAGGAAGTGATCACCCTGAGCCTGTTTGTTCCCTTTGCCGTGTTTTACCTGAAGGAACCACTGAAACTCGATTATTTGTGGGCAGGATTGTGTATACTTGGCGCCGTTTATTTTATCTTCCGCAGTGAGTTTTAAGGAGCCGGCATGGCACGTCAGGTCGCTTATACCTTTAAAGGTGAAGCCAAGGTCATCAATTTTGCCTACGACAAGTATCACGATATGTTTGAGGCCGCCGCTGCCGCCGAAGGCATTGATCTGACACGTTTTCTGGCAATGGAACAACAGGTAGCCATGACCTCCAAGGGCAATAAGGCAGTGCGTGACTATCGCCTCAACGAGTTTGCCCGCATGGGTTTCAAAGACATCCACTTTGTACGCGACGAAGAAGAGTAATTCAGTCCTTCGCGGGGATTAGGTACAATCCCCGCCCAAAGCCGACAAAAATAACAATAACAGGGATGATTTTATGCACAATCCAGAGCATGCCAATTTTCCCCGCGCCGGATTTTTCCGTCGTCTGGGTGCCATGGTTTATGACCTGATGCTGGCCGTTGCCGTTTATATGTTTGCCGGCGCCATCGGTTTTGGACTCTTCACCTTGCTGGTCAAAACCGGAATTATTGGCATGCAGGGACAGCAGCACATTTCAGATCTGCTGAACAATACACCTCTGTATGCAGGGGTGTATCAGGTTTATCTGGTTATCTGTGTCGCCACCTTCTACGCCCTGTTCTGGAGCCGTGGCGGTCAGACGCTGGGCATGCGTGCCTGGCGACTGAAAGTACAACATCCCAACGGCCAGAATCTGAGCCTGATTACCGCCTATGCCAGAGTCGTCTGGTCGTTGCTCGGACTGGGTAACATCGCGATTCTGATGTCGGGAGACAAACTGGCATTGCAGGACAGTATGACCCGCTCCGAAGTGGTGGTGCTGTCTAAAGAAGCCAATCAAATGCGCAACTGGCACGGCGCCTAACCAATCACTCAGCGCCGTCCTATTGCTGATGCGGTGCTGCCGAGCTTCAACGCAGGGTGAAGCAATTTGACGCCAGTGTTCATCAAAACAAAAATGCTTTCTGGGAATTGGGTTACCCACAAGGCTCGTCTGTCGGTAGACTTAAACAATAGATCAATTCACTGACCCAACTCATGTCCCGATGGCAAACCCCTTTTGGCTTTCTCGCGATAGCCGTCATTATCATGACTCTGAACTTTTCAGCCTGGAATGCCATGTTGAACAACTTCGCCATCGAAGTTGCCCAATTTGACGGTGCCCAGATTGGTTTGCTGCAGTCATTGCGTGAAATTCCCGGTTTTCTCGCGTTCACCGCCGTCTTCGTCTTACTGATACTGAAAGAGCAAACCTTTGCTCTGCTGAGCCTGTGTTTGCTCTCAGTGGGCGTCGCCATCACCGGGCTGTTGCCGAGCATGTATGGCCTGTTCGCCACGACCGTACTCATGTCCATCGGCTTTCATTATTTTGAAACCCTGAATCAGTCACTCTCACTGCAATGGTTTTCCAAAGCAGAAGCACCGGCCATGCTCGGCAAGCTGATGTCACTGAAATCCTTATCTGCACTGCTGGCATTTGGTATGGTTTGGCTGGGATTCACTCTGTTTGATATCAGTTATCGAACCATGTATTTGCTGGCGGGCGGCTGTGGTCTGTTGCTGTGCCTGCTGCTTGCCGTATCCATGCCGCAATTTCCCGAACGCACACCTCAGCGCCGCAAACTGCTGCTCAGAAAACGCTACCGCCTGTATTATCTGCTGACCTTTCTTTCCGGTGCCAGAAGACAGATTTTCGTGGTATTTGCCGGCTTTTTGATGGTGGAAAAGTTCGGCTACAGCGTCACCGACATCACTGCGCTGTATATGCTCAACCATCTGATCAATTTCTTTCTGGCTCCCATTATCGGCCGCTGGATCGGCAGAGTGGGCGAGCAGCGGGCGCTCACTCTCGAGTACACAGGGCTGATCATGGTTTTTGTCGGTTATGGACTGGTGGAATCTGGGTATCTGGCGGCGGCTTTATATGTGGTCGATCATCTGTTCTTTGCCATGGCCATTGGCATCAAAACCTACTTTCAGAAAATTGCCAATGCCGGTGATATTGCGGCAACCTCTGGTGTCAGCTTCACCATCAATCATATTGCCGCGGTGATTATCCCGGCCTCGTTCGGCATACTGTGGCTCATTAATCCATCCAGGGTGTTTTATCTCGGAGCCCTGCTCGCCCTGGCGAGCCTTATTGCCAGTCAATGGATTAACCGGGATCTGGCCAAAGGTCCACTGGAGCTTTCTGCCGCGCACTGACACCGCGAATTATTCAGGCACAAAAAAGGCGCTCTGAAGAGCGCCTTTCATCTAAATGGGCAACGAATTAAGCGTCATCGTCGTATGAAATACAGTGCCACCACAGTAAACAACAGACTCGGAGCCATCGCTCCCACTGCGGGCGGCAGCTCGTAAACCATACTCATGGGGCCGAAGATTTCATTGCAGATATAAAAGCTGAAACCAGCTACCACACCCAGCAATACCCTGGCCCCCATAGTCACGGTTCTCAGTGGCCCAAACACAAACGACAGCGCCACCAGCATCATGACCGCAACGGTCACCGGCTGCATTATTTTGCGCCACAGTGCAAGTTCATAGCGGCTGGCATCCTGATTATTAACCTTGAGATATTCCAGATAATCCACCAGGCCTTCAATGGACAGCGCTTCAGGCTTAATGGAAACGATATTGAGCTTGTCCGGGGTCAGGGTAGACTGCCACACATCGGTATCCAGCTCCTGCATCCTGACCCTGTCCGGCGTGATCTCGGTATGGGTGACATTGCGCATCAACCAGGCGTCATGCTGAAATACCGCTGATTCGGCGTGGATAACATCGGTCAGGGTCTGCTCAGTATCAAACTTATACTGGGTAATATTGCCCAGCTCATTCATGTCGACCACTTCACCAATGTTAACAAACAGGTCCCCATCCTTGGCCCAAATTCCCCGGTGGGACTGAATAAAGCTGCCACCGGAAATCAACTTGGCTTTCATATCAATGGCTTTTTGTTCAGCCACCGGCGCACCCCACTCTCCCAGCGCCATCACCAGCAACATCAGTGGCACAGCGGTCTTCATGGCTGACATGGTGATCTGCAGTCGCGACATGCCGGATGCCTGCATCACCACCAGTTCAGAGTTGGAGGCCAGCATTCCCATGCCGATCAGCGCGCCAAGCAGCACCGCCATGGGGAAAAACATTTCAATGTCTCTGGGCACCAGAAACAGCACGTAGACCGCGGCCTCACCCATACCATAGGCGCCACGACCAACGTGTCTGAGCTGATCAACCCATTTGATGATGCCGGACAGCCCGGTCAGTACCAACAAACACAACGCAGAGGTACTCAGCAATACACGCGCGATATACCAGTCAAGAATCTTCACTGTGCGTACCTCTTGCGTTTGAAATAGCCGAACACCTTCATGCCAAACGGTCGCTCCTTACCCAGCAGCATCAACCCCATAATCAGTGCCGTCACATGGATCCACCACATCCCCAGATATCCGGGGATCACTTCGTCTTCCAACGCCTTGCGACCGGCAACCATCAGGCCGAAATATCCCAGATACAGCAAAATAGCCGGCAGCATCTTGGCAAACTTACCCTGACGCACATTGACCCGTGCCAGCGGCACGGCTATCAGGGTCAACAGCGGAATCGACAGGGGAATAGCCAGACGCCAGTGGAATTCAGCATTGGCTTCGGGCGTATCGAGTTTCATCAGCTCACCGACCGACAGCGCCGACATTTTGCGGCGACGCTGATCCACCGGCTGCTCCTTGATCTGCATGCCATAGCCACCAAAATCGATAATTTGGTAGTTTTTCGCCATTGGAGAACCCTGATAGCGACTGCCGTCAGTCAACTGCAGATGTTGGCTGCCGGAACTTTCTTCAACAACCTTGCCGCCCTTGGCCACCACAATATTGGTCATGCCGGCCTGCTCGTCAGGATCCGGCAACTGGGCAACAAATACATTGCCCAGACTGTTGTCTTTACCGATTTTCTCCACAAACAGCACGGCCCGGCCATTGGGACTGGTCTGAAACCGTCCCTGCACCAGAGCTGCCAGTCCGGCGTCCGACTGTGCCTGCTCAAGCACCTGATTCTGCTTTTCTTCGGCCCAGGGCGATACAAACACCGACAGGTAACCGGTCACCACCAGATTGGCAATGGCCAGCAGTAAGGTGACCCGGGTGACATACCATTCACTGATACCCACGCCGTGAAAAATGACCATTTCGTTTTCGGCATACATGCGGCCATGGGCCAGCAAAATCCCCAAAAACAAACTCAAAGGCAGCACTAACACCGCCAGTCCGGGAAGGTTCAGGCCCAGCAAGGTCAATACCAGAGAGGCGGGGAATTCCCCGTCAGAGGCATCAGCCAGCACTCTGACGAAATGCTGACTGATAAAAATAGTTAACAGTACCAAAAGTACCGCGATTTGCGCCTTTAAAACTTCTCGAATCAGATATCTAAATACAATCACAGGCTGAATCCGGTATCTAAACTTATCATTTTGCTGGTAACAGACTGACTTTCATGTAAACTGTTTACTTTTGATAGTTTTCTGACCAACCCCACGTCTGCTGACGGGGTGAAAAAATGTCATTATAAGAGCTGCTGCAACAGGCACAGGCTTAGCCACAATGTCAGAAAACACAGCCAGACTGCCCTGTGCGCTGCAGACAGTGCCCAAGCGATAAAAGCTCAGGCTTGGCTGATAAACGGCAAACACCGCACCGTGCCGAACGCAGGTACAAAGCGGTATTATCTAATAAATATAAAAATTTGTCTTTAAGAATCTAGGAGTGCTCATGGAGTTTAGCGTAAAGAGCGGAAGCCCTGAAAAACAACGCTCAGCCTGTATTGTGGTTGGGGTTTATGAGCCCCGGCGTTTGTCAGGCATCGCCGAGCAATTGGACAAAATCAGCGAAGGCTATATCAGCAATCTGCTGCGCCGCGGCGATCTGGAAGGTAAACCCGGCCAGATGTTGCTGCTGCACCATGTGCCCAATGTGTTGAGTGAGCGCGTCCTGCTGGTTGGCTGCGGCAAAGAGCGTGAACTGGATGAGCGCCAGTACAAACAGATTATTGCCAAAACCATCAACACCCTGAATGAAACCGGCTCCATGGAAGCCGTATGTTTCCTGACAGAGCTGCACGTTAAGGGTCGCGACACCTACTGGAAAGTCCGTCAGGCAGTGGAAACCACCAACGCCAGCCTGTATAGCTTTGATGCCCTGAAAACCCGCAAAGGTGAGCACCGCCGTCCGCTGCGTAAACTGGTATTCAACGTGCCAACCCGCCGCGAATTGACCGTTGGCGAGCGCGCCATTGAGCAGGGTGAAGCGGTATCCAGCGGTATGCATCTGTGCCGCGATGTAGCCAATATGCCGCCCAACATCTGTAACCCGGCTTACCTGGCATCCCAGGCCCGCCAGATGGGTGAGCAGTATGAAAACCTGGAAGTGACCACCATCGGCGAAGAGCAAATGGCCGAACTGGGCATGAATGCCTATCTGGCCGTGGGCCGTGGCAGTGCCAACGAGTCCATCATGACGGTGATGAACTATAAAGGCTCACTGAACGCCACTGAAAAACCTATCGTACTGGTGGGCAAAGGCCTGACCTTCGATTCAGGCGGTATCTCACTCAAGCCGGGCGAAGCCATGGATGAGATGAAATACGACATGGGCGGCGCCGCCGGCGTATTGGGGACCATGAAGGCCATTTGTGAGATGAACCTGCCCATCAATGTGATTGGTGTGCTGGCTGGTTGTGAAAACATGCCTTCCGGTACCGCTTACCGTCCGGGTGATATTCTGACGACTATGTCAGGCCAGACTGTGGAAGTGTTGAACACAGACGCCGAAGGTCGTTTGGTGCTGTGCGACGTGCTGACCTATGTGGAGCGCTTCGACCCCGAAGTGGTTGTTGATACCGCTACCCTGACCGGTGCCTGCGTGATTGCCCTGGGCAAACACGCATCCGGCCTGTTCTCAGGTCACAATCCACTGGCCCACGAACTGCTCAATGCCGGTGAGCAATCCGGTGACCGCGCATGGCGTATGCCTTTGTGGGATGAATATCAGGAAATGCTGGAAAGCCCGTTTGCTGATATGACCAACCTGGGTGGTCGTCCTGCCGGCTCCATCACCGCCGCCTGCTTCCTGTCGCGCTTTGCCAAGAAGTATCACTGGGCACACCTGGATGTGGCGGGTACGGCCTGGAACAGTGGCGCCAACAAGGGCTCAACCGGTCGTCCGGTGCCTTTGCTGAGCCAGTTTTTGATCAACCGCGCCGGTGCCGGTAACGAAGAGTAACCCGGCAACTATGCTGCAGCGGGTTCGGTAACGCGTTATTGAATGACCGACAAACAAAAGCGAAGCTCAGGCTTCGCTTTTTTGTTGCTTTACATCAAATCCTAGACTGAGCCCGCATCTGAGTATGGCGCCGTACCGGAATCCGACTCACTCCGCCCTTTGGCGTGACGCGGACTATCGTCGGTCATCTTCAGCCAGCTGACACCGCTGCCGGTATGAATATGATAATTCGGCGATATCCGGTTGGGTTCATCCAGCGAGCAGATCGCCAACGTCAGATACTCTGGGTATTCGGTATCTCTGAAACTCAGCGTTGAGCCACACTCAGGGCAAAATCCCCGTCTGACTGTATCAGAAGAAGCAAACTCTTTAAGCTGCCCCTTGAGCCAACTCACCTGCCCGGATTTAAAGTCCATCCAGGCCGCCACGGGCGCTCCGGTTTGCCGCTGACACTGACGGCAATGGCAGAAGTCTGCATCGAATGGCTGCCCGTGCAGCTCATATCTGATGGCGCCGCACAGGCAGCCCCCGGTTAACACAGTGCCCCTCATTCTGCTCCTCCCAACAACTTGCTGATGCCTGTCATCAATGCCTTCCGTTATCCCACCCTATCAACACGCCAGATATCCCATCCTTTCTGCCGATTCCTATTGTTGTCCTGCAAGCATAGGCTGAAAAACCAACCAGATTAAAGGTATTCTCATGCACAACAGCACACCCCTTCTAACTCAATGCTTCAGTGCCTGGCTCATTCTGCTTGTTCTAATGCTCAATAGTGCTCATGCCGCTGAGATCCTGGACTATTCCCCCTATTGCCTGCAGGAGCAAAAAGTCAGCGTTATACGAACCATTCACCATCAAACGGCGCTGCCGACGGATCAGGACATCCGGGATATCGGGCGCGTTCAAAGTACACTGGCTGATATTAAGGCGGAAGCGCAGCGACTAGGGTACGCAGATATTCTGCTGACGCATTTCCTGTCCGCGCCAACAGCAGGCGCAACCCGGATGGCAAAAGGGCGATACAAAACCAATATTCTTGCCCTGCTGGCCAACCGCTGCACAGATGATCAACGTCTGGGCAATGAATATTTAGGTCTGCAGGTGAATGAACGCAGAAAGGTCAATAGCCTGGAGACGTTGAACTTTGACTTCCAGTTCGAGGTAGATCCTTCGGAGCATCAGCGCCAGCGCCCCAAACCCGTGAGTCTGGACGTGAGCCCCACTCAGGCATTCGGTATTGCACTGGGTACAGAAGATACTGAGCTATTTGCCATGCTCGGGGAGCCGGACTATGGCTTTATGCAAAACAGCGTCAGTCATCTGTATGGCTATGGCCGGGGTTTGTGGTTCCAGGTGAAACAGGGCAAGGTCAATCGCATTCAATATGGCGGCAAAATGCTTTCTGCATCACTGCAAAACATGTTACCTGCAGACTCAGCTTTCGATGCCAGCCCCTGGACTCTCTATGGTATCAAGGCCGACAATCAGACTATTGAATCGTTGACAGATGTGCTCGGGAACTGGGAAGCCGGCAAGCTGGAAGACAGACAAATCGTTGAAGGCGATAACCGTTTAACCCTGAAAGTTGAGACTTTCCATCACGATGGCATTGATGCGCCGCAATATCGGGTAAAAGGGTTTACCCTGAACTATGCCGACGAGTCAATCAATTCGCCACTGGGCCCGATGTCAATGGCCCCTGACAGCCTGCTTAACTGGCTTAAACGGCACCAACTGACTGACTCAGGGACACTGCCTGAGCCTGATTTTACCTATGACAGGAACTACCTGTGGGACACAGATGGCCAGCTGTGGTATCTCATCAACAGCCATCTATTGCTGCGAGTCAGCGATGGCCACATAAACCAAATGAATTTTCATCAAAACTGGCTGGTTAATCGCGAAAAAGGCGATATTGCAGGTTATCTGCAGGCGCTGGGGTTACCTGCCCGCAAACCTGCCTTTGCTGCCAAATATCCTGATTATCTGGATTTTTATGACCGTTATGAGGCATTCACTGAAGCCATGGATGTCGCTGTTCAGTTCGACTCAGACGTCAGCAGCGCGGCCGTTGAGTCGGCAACACTTATCTTTAGACCAATCGCCGGCATTCCGTAAATCATTGAAGTTCAGTAATTGCCCCTCCTTTGCAGGAAGGGCCGGATTGTCATCAGCCGATGAATTTGTCGGCAAAGTTCCCCACATTGGAGATACTGGCGCCGGCCATCACCACCACGATCGTGGCACCGATTGCGCTCAGCCAGAGGGGATGCTGATAATCGCCAACAATGTCTTTACGCCTGGCAGCCAGCAACATCACTCCCAGCACCAGCGGCAGAATGATGCTGTTAACCAGCCCTGCCAGCATCAGCAGAAACACTGGCATATTCACCAGCACAGTACCGATGCTGGTGACCATGATAAAGCCGACACACCAGGCTTTTTCATTACGGGCAATGACAGGGAACAGGGTTTTTACCAGCGACACTGCCATATAGGAGTTGCCCACCACTGAGGTGATTGAGGCGACAAACAACACCAGACCAAAGATGTGGTATCCCAGATCACCGGCACCGGCGCGAAACGCATCGGCCGCCGGGTTGGCCCCATCCAGCACTGCGCCACCGGCGATGACCCCAAGTACCGCCAGGAACAGCAGCACCCGAATGACTACGGCAATAGAGATCCCGGCCCAGGCCGCTTTGTTAATCGCGCCCAACTGGCTCTCGCCTTTCAGTCCCACATCCACCAGTCTCTGAGCTCCGGTGTAATAGCCACCGACGGCGCCACCGACTATGGTCAGGGTCGGCAATAGCATACTCGAGTAGTCCGATGGCATCACTGCGGCGGCCAGGGTTTGCGGAATGGATGGCAGGTTGGTCAGTGCCACATACGCGATCAGCACTATCATCAGCAACCCCAGATAACGGGCCATTTGATCCATCCGCTTGGATGCACTGTGCAACAAAAACAGCGTGCAGCCGACCATGCCGGTAAACAGCGCGCCCCAGGTGGTGTCCACCCCGGTAAGCACATTCAGCCCCAGTGCACTGCCGCTGACATTCCCAAAGTTGAACGCGACCGCGCCCAGCGCGAGCAAAGTGCCAATCAGATAACCCAGACCAGGCGCTACCCTGTTGGCAATATCCTGGATGCGCAGCCCGGCAACCCCGGTAATGCGCCACAGGTTCATCACGATACCAAAGGTAATCAGTGCAGAAACCAGCACAGGAAATGCCATATCCATTTGATAGATATTGGTAAAAACAGCGGTCTGGGTAAGAAATCCTGGCCCCACCGAAGTGGTTGCCATCAAAAACGCAACACTGAGAATGGCGGTTCGCTGATTGCTGGAAAGCGTGGTTGTGGCTGGAGCCGAAGCGCGGATTTCAACCGCTGAAGAAGAGGCAGATGCTGACATAAGGTGACCCGGAAATTTATGCTGTTCTACTTATAGAAACAGAAAAAACAACTGACCGAGGATCAGCTGTCCGGGCATATATTGCCAACAAAATGACCCATCCGGGCCAAATTGCGGCGTATTTTAGTGATTCACCTGAACCATGTCTACTCACTTTCCTGAATTAATTCATGGATGTGACGCGACGCAATAAGCAGTGGCATTATCAACTGACAGGATCACAACAACTGGCATCAGTGCGCCACATTTGTCTGCGGTCTACAATCGCACCAGTCCGGAAGCGGATAGATAAGCAGCCAATGAGTGCACACCCATTGGCTGAAACGTCATTGTCCGGTTTGAATATAAGCGTTAACCTGCTGCTCCAGTATTGCCAGCGGCATGGCGCCATTTTTCAGCACCACATTATGAAAGTCCCGGATATCAAATTGATCACCCAGCTGCTCAGCCGCCTTTTGACGCAACGCCAGTAACTTCAACATACCTGTCTTATAGGCCGTTGCCTGCCCTGGCATCACAATATAACGCTCAATTTCCGCGACCACATCAGACATCGCCATACCGGTATTGGCCGCCATATAGTCGATAGCCTGCTCACGGGTCCAGCGCTTGTGGTGAATGCCGGTATCAACCACCAGACGCACCGCCCTGAACAATTCCGCCTGCAAACGCCCCAGATTATTCAGGGGATCACTCTGAAAACCGGCTTCCCAGGCGAGTTGCTCGGCGTACAGCGCCCATCCTTCTGAATAGACGGTAAACGGTAGCATGGTTCTGAAGGTGGGCACACCTTTAAGCTCCTGCTGAATCCCTATCTGAAAATGATGTCCGGGGATCGCCTCATGGTACGCCAGAGTACGCATACCATATTTGGGAGTAGCCTTGATGTCATAGAGGTTGGCGTAAAACACCCCTGGCTTGGAGCCGTCCATCGCCGGTGCGTTATAGTATGCGCCGGGCGAGGTTTTCTCCTTGAATAGTGGAATACGTTTAACCGCAACGGATGCCGCGGGTTTGACCGCAAACCAGTCATCCAGCCCAGCCTCAACCTCGGTGATGATAGTGGCATAATCAGTCAGGATCTGCTCACGACCGGCGTCAGTGTCCGGGTAATAAAACTCCTCATCAGCCGCCAGCTGTTCCATTGCAGCGGCAAATCCGGCCTGAATATCCATACCCTGCCTGGCCAATGTTTGCAGCATTTCGGCCTGAATGCGGGCCACTTCCGCCAGACCAATCTGATGAATGGTTTCAGCATCCATATCGGTGGTCGTATGGTGCTTGAGCATATAGGCATAAAAGGCATCACCATCGGGTAATTTCCACACACCATCATCCGTGGTCGATTTGGGCCTGAGCGCTGTGTAATAGTCAATAAAGCCCTGATAGGCGGGCTTGACGTCAGACTCAAAAACCTGCCGGGCCTGAGTCAACATCTGCTGGCGCTGCTGCTCGCTGATCGCTGGCACTGCGAGCATCTTCTCCTGCAGTGATGTATAGAGAATATTTTCCTCGACCGGGGCATCAATAAAGGCCTGCATTTCAGCCAGCACTTTATCAATCACAAACGTTGGCGGAATAATGCCCATCGCTTCTCTGTGCTTCAACCCTTCCGTGATCTGAGCAAATTTCTCATCCACTTTACTCATGCGGGTCACGTAATCCCGGGCGTCCTGCAACTCCTCTATCTGATGCGCTGACTCCATAAAGGAAGGAAATCCACTTTGCACACCAAATAGCTGGTTCAGCGGATAGTTGTGATATTGCCATCGCTCCCCTTCCACCATGTCATTGAGGAAAAACAACAAAATCGTCTTGGACAAACGCTGGGACGGATTGAGTCCGGCATCATCATAGGCATTGAGTGTGGCAATTTCCCGCTTCAGGTCCTGAAATGCCTGCTCCTGCCTGGCCATCGACTCATCATCAAGATCATCCTGATGATATTTAATCCCCACCGATTCCAGGATATGGATTTGGCTGAGCATCTCAGGACTGTCGAGGGCGAATTCAAAAAATACCCGCTCAAAATAATGATCTATGTTGAATGGCTTGAACCAGATGAGGTTAACGATAAATACAGACAATGCCACCAGCGCCAGCAGCAATACCCATTTGATTGTTTTTAATATCATGTCCCTGTCCCTGAAATGGCCCACACGTCAAGATGACACACTTAATTCAAGGACTAAATCGGCAAAGGTTAACCAAATGTAAATATCAGCCAAAGGGACAGCACTACCGCTAACAGACAAAAAGCAGTGGCTCACCATATGGTTAATCGATGCGTCTGCGCCTCCCCCCAGTGACTATTGACTATACTTGCAGTACAGGGTCGGCAATGGCCTACGCACCTCCCATTAAAGACCGCCGGCTCAGGCAAACAACAGGTGCTGCACAGTCAGGAGCCTGGCAGTTACCACTGCCGGCGTTTTGCCGCTAACAGCAATGGAAAAACTCATGGATTTAAAACACACCGCGCTGATACTTATCGGATATCAAAACGATTACTTTGCCCCCAACGGCATTTTGCACCATGCACTGGAGAACTCTGAGCAGGTCGGTCAGGTACTGCAAAACTCACTGGTGTTTATTGAACACCTCCTGCCTACCGATGCCACGGTTGTCACCACTCCCATTATCTTCACGCCAGATTATTCAGAGCTGTCAGATCCCATTGGCATTCTGAAAATCATCAAGGAAAACGGCGCTTTCAAATCAGGCTCTCCGGGAGCGGAAACCATTGATGAAATCAAAGTGTTTGGCACCGATATTGGCAACATCCCGGGTAAGCGTGGATTAAGCTGCTTTTCCAAAACAGCGCTTCACAAGGTATTGCAGCAACATCAGATTACCGACGTCATTATCGCCGGGGCCGTGACCTCCCTGTGTATTGATTCTGCTGGCAGGGAAGCGGCTGAACTGGGTTACAGGGTCACCATCCTGTCGGACTGCACTGTTGCCCGAACCTCCTTTGAACAGGAGTACTATCTCAGGGAAATCATGCCCATGTATGCAACCGTTGCCAGTTCTGCAGACATGGTACAGAAACTGGGGCTGTAAATGCCGCAACGACATAAAGGTCCCAATCCCGGTGAATTACTCTCGCAGGCTCAAAATCGCCTGATTGAGCATTTGCAGGCATCGGAAAAACGCTACCAGGATCTGGTAGGACACCTGCGGGATGTGGTGTTCCATCTGGATCTGGAGCTCAGGTGGACCTTCCTCAATCAGGCCTGGTATTCACTGACAGGTTTTATCGTTGGAGAGTCATTGGGCAAAGAGTTTCTCAATGATGTCGAGGCTAAAGATGCCCGCCGCTGCTCCATGGGGTTTTCTGACCTTCTTTGTTGCCAGAAAGCAGAGTTGACCGAAGAAATAACCTTCTTCAATGCCGATGGTGAGGCCCGTATTTTTGAACTGTCTGCCCGTGCCGTGCGTGATGAGACCGGGCGATATGCCGGATTTGCCGGCATTCTGTCTGACATTACTGTCCGGGTGGCGGCTGAAAACAAAATCAGCTTTATGGCATACCACGATGCACTCACCGGGGTTGCCAACCGACGACTGCTGATCGAGCACCTGACTGACAGGTTGTCAGGCCATCAACATGATTGTGCGGCCATCATCTATATCGATCTGGATAACTTTAAACAGGTCAATGATCACTATGGCCACAGCACCGGAGATCAGCTTCTGTGTGAAGTCAGTCAGACGCTGCAGGAATTTGCACTCAAAGAGCATGATTTGGTGGCCCGCATGGGGGGTGATGAGTTTGTCATTTTCCTCAGCGGACTTGATGCCCACAGTGCTCAGGCAGAACTGACTGCAATCACCGAAAACATCAGAGCCAGACTGAACAAACCCTTGCTGGCGGGCTATCTGACAACGCAAATCAGCAGCAGTATCGGTGTGGTCATTGTGGATAGTGAACCAATCCAGTATTCAGATATTTTCAGATTTGCCGATGCCGCCCTGTATTGCGCCAAACATACCGGCAAAAATCGTGTGCGCTTCTATGATGAAGAGCTGCGCCAAAGTGAGCAGCGTCGCCAGAAACTGGAGACCGAGCTGGCAACCGCCGTCAGCCTGCAGCAATTTGAGCTGCACTTCCAGCCTTTGGTTGACCGTAGCGGCAAACGCATCCACAAAGCCGAAGTACTGCTCAGATGGCGCCATCCTCAAAAGGGATTGATCAATCCCGCGGAGTTCATTCCTCATCTCGAAGCCTACGGCTTGATTATTCCTGTGGGCAAATGGGTACTGCAACAGAGTTGCCGGTATCTGCAATACTGGCGGGAAGCCGGTAACACCTCCTTATGTTTATCAGTCAATGTCAGCGCCAATCAATTTAATCATCCGGGATTTATCGAGTGCATCGAGCAATGTCTGCAGGACTACCGCATTGTCGGCAGTCAACTTGAATTCGAGCTGACAGAAGGCGTGGCACTGACTGACATTGAGGCTGCCATTGAAAAAATGCTCAAACTCAGGTCAATGGGGATCCGCATTGCACTGGATGACTTCGGCACAGGCTATTCATCCCTGTCTTATCTGAAACATCTTCCCATCAATACCCTGAAAATCGACCAGTCCTTCGTTCAGGGACTGCCCCATGATGGTTATGATGCCGCGATAGTCGAAACCACTATGGTGATGGCGCACCATCTGGGATTAACCGTGGTGGCCGAAGGGGTGGAAAACACCATTCAACTGGACTTTCTCAAACGGCTTAACTGTCATTACTATCAGGGATTTTTATTTCATCCCCCGCTGGATACAGACCAATTCAGCAAGTTGATTCTCTGAGAAACCTAAACTGGCCGGTGACAATGACATCACCACGGGAGGCACAATGAAAGAACCACTCATTCAGCTAATCTATATTTCCTGTGCGACGCGGCTGTTCAGGGAGCAGGAACTGGAAGGTATGGTCACCAATATCCGCGCCAATAATCAGAAACTCGGCGTCACCGGCATGCTGCTGTATCGCGATGGCGATTTTATTCAGGCACTGGAAGGCCCAGAGTCCGTAGTCAACAAACTCTATCAGCAAATATTGCAGGACCAACGCCATACAGGAATTTTTGAACTCCTGGTTCAAATCATTGAAAAACGGGAATTTGCTGACTGGAGTATGGGATTTAGCCGGATATCCGAAACCGAATTGCCAGGATACAACGACCTGTTCAAGAATCGTGGTCACATCACCAAACAAACTCAGGATGCCGGGATAGCACTGTCTCTGATGCGTAATTTCGCCCGCCGCCAATAACCCCTGAGATGCTTCCCGGGTAAGCCTTTGGTTGGCTAGTTGGTTAGTTGGTTGGTTAGTGAATAAAAACCGTACCGGGCAAGTTGGTTGCAAAGCCATGAACAGTATCATCAGGATAGCGGGCAACTTACCGCCCTCAGTCTTCAGTGAAATGTTGGCGCTGACATGCTTAACGCGCCGCCCCTGACCGTTCTTCCCGTGCCTGTCACAACTGAGGTATAAAGTCATCGCCAGCCACCACAGGCTCATCGATGTCAATTCCCGCACCAGTCACCGGCCTTTCTGTCTGAACGCCCGTCTGCACTTCATCCGCTCCCGCAACAAACCACACGGTAACCAGCCACAGCCCTGTTATCATGGCGCCAAAAAGTGTAGTATTCCGTCCTTATGTCCAACTTCCACAGGGTACAATTCAGGCCATGAGCCAGGCGACTTTTTATCTGCTTGACGCCAATCCGGCAATGAATGCCATCGAGCATCTGAATCTGACCGCCTGTCAGCTGGCGAGCCAGTATTACCGTGAAGGTGTCGATGTCTATATCCATTGCCAGGATAAGACTCAGGCTTATGCCATTGATGAGCAACTGTGGCAGTTTGATGCCGCAAGTTTTGTACCCCACAATTTAAAGGGTGAAGGCCCCATGACAGGTGCGCCGGTTGAGATAGGTTTTGACCGACTCGGCCCCAACAAAAAGCGCGCAGTCCTGATTAATCTTGCAGACCAAAGCCCCGCATTTGCGGTAAACTTTGGCCAAATTGTCGATTTCGTTGCCAGTGATAACGCCCATAAGGCAATTGCACGTGAACGCTACAAGCAATACCGGACGATGGGCATCGCCCTCACTACCCGGGATCTGGCAACCGAGCCTCTTAATTTAGTTTGAGAAACGTAAGCTCCCATGGAAAAAACATATAATCCGCAGTCTATTGAACAGGCGCTCTACCAGGTTTGGGAAGAGAAAGGCTATTTCAAACCCAATGGTGATCAGAGCAATGGCAACTATTGCATCATGATCCCGCCACCAAATGTCACCGGCAGCCTGCACATGGGACACGCCTTCCAGGACACAATCATGGATACCCTCATCCGTTATCAGCGCATGAAGGGCAAGAACACCCTGTGGCAGGTAGGTACCGACCATGCTGGTATCGCCACCCAGATGCTGGTTGAGCGCAAGCTGGAAGCCGAAGAAGGCAAGAGCCGCCATGATCTGGGCCGCGACGCCTTTATGGACAAGGTATGGGAGTGGAAAGCTCAGTCCGGTGGCACCATCACCCGTCAGATGCGTCGTCTGGGCGCCTCTGTCGATTGGGATCGCGAGCGTTTCACCATGGACGAAGGTCTGTCTGCCGCAGTACAGGAAGTATTCGTTCGTCTGTATGAAGATGATCTGATCTACCGTGGCAAGCGTCTGGTGAACTGGGATCCCAAGCTGCACACCGCGATTTCCGATCTGGAAGTGGAAAACAAAGAAAAAGCCGGTCACATGTGGCATTTCCGTTATCCACTGGCCGACGGTGCCCTGACTGCCGATGGTAAAGACTACCTGGTAGTGGCGACTACCCGTCCTGAAACCATGCTGGGCGATAGCGCGGTTGCCGTACACCCTGATGACGAGCGTTACCAGTCACTGATCGGTAAAGAGATCATTCTGCCTATCGTTAACCGCCGTATCCCGGTTGTGGCCGACGATTACGTGGACATGGAGTTCGGTACCGGCTGCGTGAAAATCACCCCGGCTCACGACTTTAATGACTATGAAGTGGGTAAGCGTCACGCCCTGCCTATGTTCAATATCCTGACTCTGGACGCGGCAATTCGCACCAGTGCTGAAGTGGTGAACACAGACGGTACTCTCAACAACGAACTGGACGGCAGCCTGCCTGAACGTTACGCCGGCATGGACAGATTCAAAGCCCGTGACGCCGTGGTTGCTGAGTTTGACACTCTGGGTCTTTTGGAAAAAATCGATCCCCACAGCCTGAAAGTGCCTTACGGTGACCGCTCCGGCGTGGTGATCGAGCCGCTGCTGACTGATCAGTGGTATGTCTCTGTGAAGCCGCTGGCCAAAACTGCCATTGAAGCTGTTGAAAACGGTGACATCAAGTTTGTGCCTCAGCAGTACGAAAACATGTACTTCTCCTGGATGCGTGACATTCAGGACTGGTGTATCTCCCGTCAGCTGTGGTGGGGTCACCGTATCCCTGCATGGTACGACGAAGCCGGCAAGGTTTACGTCGGCCGTGATGAAGCCGAAGTGCGTGCCAAGCATAACCTGGGCGCGGATGTGACTCTGCGTCAGGACGAAGACGTACTGGATACCTGGTTCTCGTCCGCACTGTGGACCTTCTCCACCCTGGGCTGGCCAGAAAACACTGAAGATCTCAAGACCTTCCACCCAACCGACGTGTTGGTGACAGGTTTCGACATCATCTTCTTCTGGGTTGCTCGTATGATCATGATGACCATGCACTTCATCAAAGATGAAGACGGCAAGCCACAGGTGCCATTCAAGACAGTGTATGTGACCGGTCTTATCCGTGACGAGCAGGGCAACAAGATGTCCAAGTCCAAGGGTAACGTGCTGGATCCACTGGATATGATTGACGGTATCGATCTGGAATCTCTGGTTGAGAAGCGTACCGGCAACATGATGCAGCCGCAGCTGGCCGCCAAGATTGAAAAGAGCACCCGCAAAGAGTTCGCCGAGGGCATTGAAGCCCACGGTACCGATGCGCTGCGCTTCACCCTGGCAGCCATGGCCTCAACCGGCCGTGACATCAACTGGGATATGAAGCGTCTGGACGGTTATCGCAGCTTCTGTAACAAGCTGTGGAACGCCTCCCGCTATGTGTTGATGAACACTGAAGGTCAGGATTGTGGCCAAGCCGGTGGTGACCTTGAGCTGTCACTGGCTGATCGCTGGATCATCAGCCTGTTCAACGACACAGTGAAGACCTTCGATGAGCATATCGCAGCGTACCGTTTCGATCTGGCTGCCAACACCCTGTACGAGTTCACCTGGAACCAGTTCTGTGACTGGTACCTGGAGCTGACCAAGCCGGTGATGAACAATGGTACTGAAGCCCAGCTGCGTGGCACCCGCCATACCCTGGTCACTGTGCTGGAACAGCTGCAGCGCCTGATGCACCCGCTGATGCCATACATCACTGAGACCATCTGGCACCGTGTTAAGCCGCTGGCTGGCGTGGAAGGTGAAACTCTGATGCTGATGAGCTTCCCTGAATATGACACTGCCAAGCTTGACGCTCAGGCGATGGAAGATCTGGAGTGGGTGAAGAAGGTGATCGTCGCGGTACGTAACATCCGCGCCGAGCTGAACATCGCGCCATCCAAGCCTCTGTCTGCACTGCTGCGCAATGTCAGCGAGCAGGACAAAGCCCGTATCGAAGCCAACCAGGCCTTCTTTACGACTTTGGCCAAGCTGGAGTCCATGACCATTCTGGCTGACGGCGAAACAGCGCCTATGTCCACCACTCAGCTGGTAGGCGAGATGGAGCTGCTAATTCCTATGGCTGGACTGATCGACGTGGCCGCCGAAATGGCCCGTATCGACAAGCAGCTGGAAAAACTGGCGCAGGATGCCAAGCGTATCGAAGGCAAGCTGTCCAACGAAGGCTTTGTGGCCAAGGCGCCTGCCGAGGTTATCGAAAAAGAACGTGCCAAACTGGCTGAGTTCACCCGTGATATGGACAAATTGCACGAGCAGAAAGCCGAGCTGGCCAAACTGGAAGCCTGATTGACCGGCACTCGTTAAACAAGATATCGCTGAACAAAAGGTCGCCTGCGGGCGACCTTTTTCATTTTCTTTAATATCTGCATTCGCAGTCCTTCCAAAGACCGCAGGAAACAAGCCATTTGCAGGAGTGCAATCTTGCTTCAACCGATTAGCATATTTACCAACAGCCTTGAAGCAGCATTAGCAAATGTCGCCACCACATAAAACAAAGCCAAATGCATTTCAATGACTTTAATCAATTTACCCCTATTTTTATCGTGACTAACACCGCAATTAGAGGCAGACTTTGCGCCAGCATCACTTAGGTAATTCAGGACTGAGTAAATGACCAATACACTTCAGCGAATCGTCATTGTCGGTGGCGGCGCCGGTGGCCTCGAACTGGCCACCCGACTGGGCCACAAACTGGGTAAAAAAGGCAAAGCAGAAATCCTGCTTATCGACCGCTCCCGTACCCACATCTGGAAACCCTTGCTGCATGAGGTGGCAACCGGCTCGCTGGACTCAGATCTGGATGGTGTGGTGTATTCGGTGCATGCGGTCAAACATGGTTATCAGTTTATGTTGGGCGAGTTTTGCGATCTCAACACTCAGGCTCAGACCATCACCCTGGCTGAGTGTTTTGACCACGAAGGTAAACTGCTGTTGCCACAGCGTGAAATAAGCTATGACAAGTTAGTATTGGCTATTGGTGCCGTCAGCAACGACTTCAATACGCCAGGTGTCAAAGCGCACTGCCACTTTCTGGATACCCATAAACAAGCCCAGGAGTTCCACAATGAACTGCTGGATAATTTCACCCGCATGCACCAGTCTGATGACAAAGCTGCGCTGAACATCGCCATCGTAGGTGCCGGAGCAACGGGCGTAGAACTGTCCGCCGAACTGTACCATGTGGCTGAACTGCTCAAAAGCTATGGCCTTGGCAAGATGACCAAAGACAAGCTGAAAATCTCGCTGATTGAAGCCGGTCCGCGAATTCTGCCGGCTCTGCCAGAGCGTCTTTCAGCCGCGGCACGCAAAGAATTGAGCTTGCTGGGTGTGGAAGTGATGGAAAACACCCGCATCAGTGAAGCGACCCAAGCAGGCTTTGTGACCAGCGAAGGCAAGCTGATTAAAGCGGATATGATGCTGTGGGCTGCTGGCGTCAAAGCCCCTGATGTACTGACTCACATTGAAGGCATTGCGCTTAACCGGGCCAATCAGATCCTGGTTAATCCACAACTGCAAATGCAGGGCACTGACAACGTGTTTGTGCTGGGAGATTGCTGTGGCTTTATGCAGGAAAATGGTCAGTGGGTGCCTCCCCGCGCCCAATCCGCACACCAGATGGCGCAACTGCTCGAGTACAATATCCCGGCTCTGTTAACCGGCAAGCCACTCAAATCATACCATTATCATGATCATGGTTCACTGGTGAATCTGTCACGCTACAGCACGGTGGGCAGTCTGATGGGTAACCTGAGCAAGAACAGCATGTTCATCGAAGGCAAAATTGCCCGTTTGATGTATATCTCGCTATATCGTATGCATCAGCTGGCAATTCATGGTTATGCCCGCAGTTTTGCGCTGTTTATCGCGGAGCGTTTGCTAAAAGCCGTGCGTCCGCGCATGAAGCTGCACTGATCATCAGGACGAAGCTCCAGACAAAAAAACAGGTGGCCTATGCCACCTGTTTGTTTCTGAATCAACCAATATCAGTTTTTGGTCAGTTCAGGCTGAATGGTTTCCTTGAACCATTTGCGTAGAATCTGTCGTTCGTATGGGAACGGATCGTTGGTAATGGGCTGAATACCAAACAGGAATCCCATATCGTTGATATTCTCTTTACCCTGCTTGATGATTTTTCCGTTTTGCTTGAGTGCATATTCGAACGCAATCTTGGGTGGATAAAGTTCAGAAACCACCCGCACATCATCAGGTCCGGCACCGAAGGTGGGTTGCACATCACCGGCCAAATCCACATTGGTTACCATCAAATCCAGTTGCTGGTCTTTGTCCAGAAATTGGTTGGCAAGTTGCCCCAAATCTTCGGTCAGTTCAGTAAACAGGTACTGATCAAACTTGGATTGCAGCCACATGGTAGATTCAATATCGGTATATTCAGCAGGGTCTTTCCAGACAATATAGACATTACCGTCGTGGGTCAGGTAATTTTCTACAACAGCTTGTTTTCCGGAATCGGAAGTTGACGTACAACCGGTTACAGCAGCCAATAACACCAGACTGGACAACGCATATCTATATTTCATTTTCAGCTCCTTATAGGCCAAATATTCACGTAACCACATGCGTAAGGTCAGACTTAACCTCACTCAAATCTGATCAGTTTTCAAGCAGTTTTAAGACAAATATACCACTTAAGTTTAGATTTTAGATTATATAACTTGCTGTGTTTATGAGAATTAATGAAATATTTCAGTCATTATCCAAGCAACAGTGAAAAATCAAATTAACTCTTGCACATAAATCGCAACAGTTTTTAATGAGGCACTACCGGCTGGGGTTGGGCCATCTGCTGCAGTTGCTGCAACCTTGTGGCAAGCGTCTGCACCGAGTATCGCAATGGCGCCGGCATAGTTTCCAGCTCAATGCCCAGCAACAGATTTTTGACCTCCAGCCCCAGCTCCGTATCCCCTTCGATACTCAGCAAACGTTGAAAAAACAAGGTGTCGGGATCTTCTTTACCTGAAGCAACCAGCAACAGTGACGGTGAAGAAGCGCTGAAACATACTTCAGCAGAGCTCTTGTCATAGGGGGAAATCAGCCAGTCTCCGTCGTAACTGACAGCAAATTCAAGTGCCAGATCCGTGACCCTGATAGCAACCTGACGTCCCTGCAGAAAATCCAGCTCTCCATCCTGCGCCTGCTCTTGCATCACCTGCTCCAACACTTGTCGGATCATTGTCGCCTTCAACGAAAAAGGGACAACAGCCAATGGCTTGGCTGCCAATTTTGGTGCCCATTCCAGTAGTCGCTTTGCCGCACCGGCGGCCAGGGCATTTGCCATGCTCTATATCCTTATCAAATTGCATTCTCAGATCGGCGGATCATAACTGACCTTTCGGTGCCGAAACCTGTCTTAAGTCAATTCCTGAATCACAAATTCCCCCTACACTCGGACGCCAATCACAGAACGACATTTGTTAAAAGTGGCCAGAGACTCATCCTGGCTATCAGGGAGTAATGCGTTATGGAACTGCTGTGTCCGGCAGGCAATCTGGCTTCGCTGAAAAGCGCCATCAAAGCCGGGGCTGATGCCATCTATCTGGGTCTGAAAGACGATACCAATGCCCGCTCTTTCGCTGGCCTTAACTTCACACCGGCCAAACTCGCCGAAGCAGCCCGCTTCACTCACGCCCATGGCCGGAAAATATTCCTGACTCTCAACACCTTTCCCAAACCCGGAGAAGAGCACCGCTGGTATCAGGCCGTTGATCTCGCCGCCGAGGCTCAGGTGGATGCGCTGATCGTGGCCGATATGTCACTGCTCGACTATGCCCATCACAAATATCCGGATATGCCGCTGCATCTGTCGGTGCAGGCCAGTGCCACCAATGCCAAGGCACTGGAATTTTATAAACAGACATTCAATATCGAACGGGCGGTATTGCCACGGGTATTGTCGATGAAGCAGGTGCGGGATTTAGCCAAAGAACACATAGTCGATCTTGAAGTATTTGCGTTTGGCAGTCTGTGCATTATGGCGGAAGGCCGTTGCCACCTGTCATCCTGGGTCACCGGCGAGTCGCCCAACACCGGCGGCTCCTGCTCTCCGGCAAAACATGTACGCTGGCAGGAGTCTGGCGACGCCAGATTTACCCGGCTCAATAATGTACTGATCGACAAATCCAATCTGAATGATCAGATGGGCTATCCAGTGGTTTGTAAGGGGCGTTACTGTACTGCCAGCCAAAATCAGGCCGACTTTCTGCTGGAATCTCCCACCAGTCTCAACACCTTAAGCCTGCTGCCGGAACTCTATCAGGCCGGCGTGGTATCACTGAAAATCGAAGGGCGCCAGCGCAGTCCGGCTTATGTGGAGCAGGTAACCCGGATCTGGCGTCAGGCAATAGACAGTTTTATGAATAATCCCTCTCAATTTGCAGTTCGCCGGGAATGGAATGCCATGCTGGCGAAAGTATCTGAAGGACAAATCACCACTTTGGGCGCCTATGAGCGCAGCTGGCAATAACTGACTTTCGTACGGAGATGATCATGAAGTATTCCCTCGGCCCTCTGCACTATTGCTGGCACAAAGATGAAGTTACCGCCTTCTATGATGCGGTAGCGCAATCCACTGTCGAACTGGTGTACCTGGGCGAAGTGGTCTGCAGTCGCAGGCGGGAACTGAAATTCAGCGATTACCTGCAGATTGCCCACCAGCTCAGAGACGCCGGCAAACAAGTCGTACTGTCCACCCTGGCACTGGTGGAAGCCAAATCTGAGCTGACTGAGCTGAAGAAAATCGTGGATAACGGCGAGTTCATGGTAGAAGCCAATGACATGGCGGTGGTCCAGTTGGCGCACGAACAGCGACTGCCGTTTGTGGCGGGGCCTGAAATCAATCAATACAATTTACAGACACTTAAGTTGTTGCAAAAAATGGGGATGCAACGCTTTGTGATGCCCCTTGAGCTGTCAAAAGACTGGCTGACAAAGGTACTGGCAGATAAGTCAGCACTGGGATTTGAGGCCGAGGTCACCGGATTTGGCTACCTGCCGCTGGCGCACTCTGCCCGCTGCTTTACCGCTCGTCAGCAAGGGCTGAGCAAAGATGACTGTAACACCGCCTGCATTGCCTATCCGACAGGCATCGAAGTGCTTACCCAGGAGCATCAGTCACTGCTCAGACTCAATGGCATTCAAACCCAAGCGGCACAATGCACAGATTTGCAGGACTATCAGCAGGATATGCGGGAGATTGGTGTGGACTGGTACCGAATATTGCCAGTCAACCTGTCCAGTATTGACTATGCTGAGCGCTTGATTGCCAATCAGCCCGCACGCCGCCCGGACTCCATAAGTAATGGCTATTGGCTGGGTCAGGCAGGCATGCATCATTGCGCATCTACAGGCGCTGACTAAGTCGTTTGCGATTGTATCAGTCCGACCAGACTGCCAGATTTAAGGCCGCACTTCCTTGAGTGCGGCCTTTTTCATTTCAGTGCCGCAAATAACGCTTTGTAAACATGCCATTTCTAGACTTTTGCCTACCTGTCCACAGCAGACAAAACTGATAAACTCGTCACATTTCATCGCAGAACTCAGTCGTTATCAGGGAGCAGATATGACGTTCAGGCACGCAGCAGAGGTAATAGTCAACCAGCAGGATGAGTTGATCTCCACGACAGATACCCGTGGCGTTATCACTTATGTAAATGACAAATTTGTCGAAATATCCGGATACAGTCGCGAGGAGTTGATAGGCAAACCCCACAATATTGTCCGCAATCCGGACATGCCCGCGGCAGCTTTTGAAGATATGTGGAGTAAACTCAAGCAGGGACAAAGCTGGCGCGGGATAGTTAAGAACCGCTGCAAAAACGGCAGTTTTTATTGGGTTGATGCCTTTGTCTCTCCTATTTTCAGTCATGGCCGGATTACC
This sequence comes from Shewanella sp. GXUN23E, assembly GCF_050865035.1. Taxonomy (NCBI): domain Bacteria; kingdom Pseudomonadati; phylum Pseudomonadota; class Gammaproteobacteria; order Alteromonadales; family Shewanellaceae; genus Shewanella; species Shewanella sp. GXUN23E. The sequence continues at coordinate 341,321 of NZ_JBOZWP010000001.1, forward strand.
GGATATCAGTCAGTTCGACGGGCACCCAACAAACAATGGATCTCCCAGGCAAGTCTGATATATGAACGCCTGAACAATCAAAAATCCGTTCGCCGCCCACTGACTCTGACGCAAAAACGGGTCATCAGCGGGATGATGATCAGCGCCGGACTGCTGGCCTGCGGTTGGTTTTGGAGCTGGGGAGTGATGCTCGCGGGCATGCTTATCATGCTGCTGAATTTGGCCATCTTTTACGATGAAGCCTTCAGGATCCCGGCCAGACTCCTGTCTTTGCAGCGGGAATATGATTCCATCAGCCGTTGGGTGTACTGCGGCAAAGACACCTCTTCCATCCTCGACTTTCAGTTGTTGCTGTCTCAGGCCAGAATGCAGGGAGTATTGGGCAGAACCGAGGATCAGGCCACAGGCTTACTGGATATCGCTGAAGATCTGGCGGTGGCAACCCGGCAAACCCACGTCAGTCTGGATGAAGAGAAACTGCAAATGATGCAGATAGGGCAGTCCATGGAGGAATTGCAAACGACCATTAGGGAAGTTGCCAACAATACCAGTGCCACCTCTGAACATATTGATGATGCCTACCATCAATGCGCATCCAGCCGTGATGCAATGCAAGCCAGCAATCTCAATATGCGGGCACTGGCAGGCTCTGTCACCACAGCGGCCGCCAGTGCGGCACTGCTCAACAAAGAAGCCGAGCAAGTCGCCAATGCCATGGGAGAAATTGATGCGATTGCCGATCAAACCAATCTGCTGGCGCTGAATGCCGCAATTGAAGCTGCCCGTGCAGGAGAGCAGGGACGGGGATTTGCCGTCGTCGCGGATGAGGTCAGAGCGCTCTCCAGCCGTACTCAACAATCCACCAATCAAATCTCAGACAGTGTCGACAAGATGTTCACCATGCTCACCGAGTGGGCCAAGCAGATGGAGCAATCCCGCGCCCAGGCAGAGCAATGTGCTTTGGATGCGCAGCAATCCTGTGATCGAATCGAAGCCACTTATCAGAGAGTCAGTGATATCCACGGAATTGCCCAACAAAATGCGGTCGCCGCCAATCAGCAGGCGGCAGTGGCACAGGAGCTGGCTGACAACATTCACCGGATTGCCGCCCTCAGCGAGGAGAACCTGCAGGCAGTCAATATGATTGAACAGGCCGCCTATCACCTAAAAACCTGTGCTGAAACCACCAAAGCCCTTCGTCATACCTTTGGTTAAGCTGTTCGTTGGTTAAGTTGTAGTTCCCCACCTGACGAAGCCGGTTCAGGTGGGGCATTGGCGGGCAGAGCTTTGCCGAGGCGCTATCTTCTGTTAACGGCCTGACAAGCCAGCAACCAGAACTGCATAACAATTCAATTAATCAGCAAGATCGTTTGCAGCAACACCAACAAAACAATACATTAACACGGTGATATATATGCACTTTTTACGTGTATTTATGGATTTTTTAGGTATTATATATTCAGTCACATAAAGCAGATATTTATTTACTGCGATGAGTGTGAATAACAGAAAAAGTGCATTTTACAGCGCCGCAGTAAGGGGTTAACCTTGCAAACCACTTTTGCATAAATGTCTGCATGACCATGCAAAGTGGCGATGTTCCTGTTGTTGTCATGCCTGCTGATTGTTCCTGTACCAACATCAGCAGACGTGAGAAATCAGTCGGGGATTACCTGTTTTCAGTCGGCAATCAAGGGTTTAGAACTCGTGGAAAACGTTAAACAAAATTATAATATCAAGACGATGCTGACCTTTATCGTCCCTTCCTTTATCGGTCTGCTGCTGTTTATGACGCCAGTCAGTTACAACAATGATCTGACCATTCCCATTGCCGTGCTGGCTAAAGGTCTGCAAGCTGCTCTGGCAGAAGTGTTACCTCTGATAGTCACAGTCATTGTTGTCCTCAGTGCACTGGCAACCATACTGACCAAGCTGATGAAACCCAGACTGGTGATGGAGAATGCGTTTCTGAAAAATCTGCTGGATATTTCTCCGGTATGGTTTGTGGTTCGTTTGCTGGGCGCCCTCTTCATTGTGCTGACATTCAGCCAAACCGGTCCGGAAATGATTAACTCCGGCGGAACCGGCGCGCTGGTGCTGAACGACCTGCTGCCCATTCTGTTCTGTGTCTTCCTGTTTGCCGGCCTGCTGCTGCCACTGCTGTTGAATTTTGGCCTGCTGGAGCTGCTCGGCGCACTGCTGACCAAAGTCATGCGGCCGCTGTTCAATCTGCCTGGGCGTAGTGCTATCGACTGCATGACGTCCTGGTTGGGGGATGGCAGCGTGGGTATCCTGCTGACCACCAAACAATACGAAGAGAAGTTTTATACCCAGCGTGAAGCCGCGGTTATCGGCACCACCTTCTCAGCGGTCTCCATCACCTTCTCGCTGGTGGTTATATCGCAGGTCCAGCTGGAACATATGTTCATCCCCTTCTACATGACCGTATGTATGGCGGGCGTGCTGGCGGCCATCATAGTGCCCCGTCTGCCGCCACTGAGCCACAAGAAGGATCTGTTTATCGATCAGACAGAGCGCAAGGAGGACGATGAAGTCATTCCTGCGGGCTACACTGCCATGTCCTGGGGCATGGACAGAGCGCTGTACCGTGCCGACAACGCTGGCGGTGTGAAGCACTTCCTGACCGATGGCACCAAAAACATGGTAGACATGATTTTCGGTGTACTGCCAGTGGTGATGGGTATTGGTACTCTGGCGCTGATCATCGCGGAATACACACCGATTTTCAGCTGGCTGGGCATGCCGTTCATTCCACTGCTGGAACTGCTGCAAATCCCCTATGCAGAAGAAGCATCCAAGACTATCGTAGTGGGCTTTGCCGATATGTTCATTCCATCGATTCTGGCCGCCTCAATCGATTCGGAAATGACCCGTTTCGTTATCGCCACCCTGTCGGTAACACAGCTCATCTACATGAGTGAAGTGGGCGCGTTGCTGCTGGGCAGCCGCATCCCTGTTAAGGTCTGGGAACTGTTTGCCATCTTTATCCTGCGGACTTTGGTGACCCTGCCATTTATCGCTCTGATGGCGCATCTGTTCTTCTGAGCAACCAGCCAATATCCAGATGATGCCCGGGAATGCGGGCATCTGGTCTCTCTTCAAAAGGCTTCCTTCGGGAAGCCTTTTTCTTAAGTCCACAACTCGCAATCTGCCGCCCAACTTCTAAACTTTAAATCAATTGCATTAGTAAGTTGCTCAAGATGACGGCATGCCGGTCGGTCACCTTTACGCACCCTAATGACCTTAATCGGGAGAGTTTCAGTGAAAAGCGGATACCTGTTCACCCTACTTCTGGCGCTGACACTCAACAGCCTGTGTGCGCTGGCGGGATTTCCGCCGAAATTCGGACATATGGATATCGAAGACGGGCTCTCCATGAACACGGTAAACGACATGATATCTGACAATCAGGGATATCTGTGGATTGCAACTCAGTCCGGTCTGAACCGCTTTGATGGCAATAACTTCACTATTTTCAAGGCGGATAATCCCCCAGCCGGCACCTCCGGAGACGATATCTCCCACCTGTATCTGGATGATCAGGGCACCCTGTGGTTTTCCACTGTCAGTGACGGCATTAACCGTTACAACCGTGATCAGCAAAACTTCACTCACTTTCTGCCTGCCGTCACCGGCCTGCCCAGAGAAAACATTTCAGCCCTCAACGGCGATGAGGACGGCAATCTGTGGGTGGCTACCAGCGACCATGGCATCTATGTGTTCTCGCCGCAAAGCAGCACTATCGTGCACCATTACCTGGCCGAACTGCCAAGCCCGGTAGTAACCGCGATGCATAAGCATAATGGGGTGCTGTGGGTCGCAACCAGCGCCGGGGTGGTCAGCTACAGCAAGACCAGTGGCTTTATCTATCACGAGCAGCTGCAAGGGGTCATCAACAGCATTGCCAGCGGCGGATATGACTCATTATGGCTGGCCGGCAATAACCTGCTGTATCAGTTTATCCTGTCCCAAAATGAGTTTATCGATCACTCGGATCGCATGCCTGAGCCCCTTGATGGCGCAGAGGTCACCGCGGTCAAAGCCGATATCTACGGCGATATTTGGGTCAATATCCGCAATCAGGGGCTGGTGCAGATCAGTGCCGACACTACCCAGTTACACCAGCCCAATGCGCTGGATGCCGGCAGTCTGGGCAGTACTGCACTGAGCACCCTGTGGCTGGATAAAGAGGGGCAACTGTGGATTGGAACCCAGGGTGAAGGTGTTAATCGCCTCAATCTGGCGGCTCAGAAATGGCATCACATCCGCCCCGGCGCACTGCGTAATAAAGACATCACCACCCTCAACACCCGCGCCATATTCAGGGACTCATCCGGACAACTGTGGGTAGGTACCAGTCAGGGGCTATACAAGGTGATCGAAGAGGGCAAGATCATTGTCGACATGCAGCCATTCAGTGCTCCCTGGATTGGTCTGGCCAACAGTTTTATCAGCTTTATCGCGGAAGATAACCTGCAACGCCTGTGGATTGGCACCCGCGGCAGCGGGCTGCTGATCCTGGACAAAAATTACAGTTTACTCAGGCATTTCCGGCATGACCCGCTAGACCCGACCTCATTACCCAACGACAACCTGTTCCAGTTTTTCCTCGATGACCAAAACCAGATATGGATTACCACCCGGGGTGATGGCGTCATCCACTTTGCCGCTGACACACTGGCTTTCAAAACCTTCAGGGATATCTTTGGTGCCAATGAAACCTCTGATGTCATTCAGGACGCCAGAGGCAACATCTGGGTCAGCAGCTATGGTGGCGGACTGACCAGGATGAGTCCGGATGGCGCAATAACCCGTTTCAGCACTGACACCAAACCAGCCCTGCCAAGCAAACACCTGATGACTCTGGCTGTCACCGGACACCGGATATGGGCCGCAACATCTGATGGCATCATCATGTTTGACCCGGATAGCCAGCAAAGCCGGGTCTACAATACGGAGAACGGACTTATCAATGATGCGGCGTATCTGATGCACCGGGACAATTTCAACCGCATCTGGGTTGGTTCAGCCGCCGGACTCAGCCTGATTTTTCCAGAAACCGGCGTTATCCGTAACTTTTCGGTCAATGATGGCATTCAGGGTAACGAGTTCAATTTCGGCGCCAGTTTTGAAGAATCCGATGGCACCCTGTATTTCGGTGGCACTGAAGGTTATAACCAAATCATGCAGGGACAGACCTTCAATGTTAACAAGCCTGTAGCCCCGATTATCGAGTCAGTGCGGTTGATGGACGGGGTACATCAACTGTCGTCAGTAGCGCAACCCAATGCGTCCAATTCTCCTCTGATATCGTTGAGTTACGATGCCAACCTGTTTGTTCTGTTTTTCCACTCACCTTCACTGAGCCATGGTGACACCCTGGGTTATGAATATCGGATGCAGGGCTTCAACGACAGCTGGTTCAAAACTACCAACAATGAAGTCAACTTTACCGGTCTGGCGCCAGGCCATTACAAATTGCAATTGCGGGCAGTCAGTTTAAGCCGGGATTACAGTGATATCACAGAAGTGGAGGTCTATATTGCGCCTCCGCCTTGGCAGAGTTGGTGGGCCTTTATGCTATACGGACTGATGGCTCTCAGTGTACTGGGACTCATCTTTTACGTCTGGCAACAAAAGTTCACTGTACAGGAAAAATTGCTGCTGCAACTGGGTCGCAGCGAACAGCGTCTGCAACTGGCACTGTGGAGCAGCGGCGATGAGTTCTGGGATTGGCAGTTAAGCGACGGTAAATTAACCCGCAGCAACACCTTCCTGCGCTACCCCAGCAAAGAGAGCAGCCTGCAGGAAACCATTATGGCCACAGTCCATCCTGAAGATCAGGAAGCCGTGGTTCACAGAATGAAAAACTGCCTTAAAGGCAAGTCAGAAACCATTCATGTCTGTTATCGCGGGCGCTCTAGGGAAACAGATGAATGGATTTGGGTCGAGTGCCGGGGTAAGATCACCGAGCATACAGTCGATGGCAAAATCCAGCGAATGACCGGCACCATCAAGAATATTCAAGCGCTGAAAGATACCGAAGGGGCCTTGCGCCTGCTCAATATGGAACTGGAAGACAGGGTTGATGCGCGCACCCGGGAGCTGAAATCCAGCCAGCACAACTTGCAGGCCATGCTGGAAGAACTGCAACTGACCCGGGAAGAGCTCAAAGACAAAGAGAAGATGGCAACATTGGGGGGCCTGGTCGCCAGTATTACTCACGAACTCAATACCCCGATAGGCGTCTGCATTACTGCATCCTCCAATCTGATGGAGCGGATCAGCGAATTTAATCACAGGTATAAATGCAGAGAGGTCTCTGAAGGTGACTTCGCCCAATATCAGGAGGATGTTGAAGAGTCCTGCCGCCTGTTCCTCACCAATATGAAACGCATATCCAAGTTGATGAACAGCTTTAAGCATGTGGCGGTTGATCAGTCCCATGAAGAAGTATGTCAGTTCAATTTTCATAACTACCTCATGGACATACTCCAATCCATGGAACCTATGCTCAAACGCACCCGGCACCATTATGGTATTCACTGCCCGGAAAACCTGTGGCTCAAGACCAACCCGGGAGTGTTCTATCAGATAGTGTCCAACCTGTTCAACAACTCCATCATGCATGCCTTTGAGGACGGCGTTATCGGCAACATGACCCTGACAGTCACCCAGGCCAGAGACGGGATAGAACTGTGCTACCGGGACGATGGCTGTGGTATGAGTCCGGATGTCAGAGAGCAGATTTTCTGCCCCTTCTTTACCACCAAACGAGGCCAGGGTGGCAGTGGACTGGGCATGAATATTGTCTATAACCTGGTCACTCAGATACTGGAAGGACAACTGCAGGTAGAATCCATGCCCGGACAGGGCACCATAGTCACCATTTTACTGCCTGCCAACCTGTTGATAGAGCAGCCCAGAAAAGAAGCATAATCACTCATTGTGGCTGTCATATGTCGGTCATCGGCCTGTCATCTGACAGTCATCCCAGCTCTCTACTCTGAAGCCAACATGCCGGTGAATTCGCCACCGGCCGGCGTTCAGGACAGGGACAATGATATTCACTTCAGACCAATTGGTTGCACAGAACTTTCCAACTCTCAGCCGGCATCCCCTGCTGGCCAATCCCACCAAAGCGATACTGAAATACTTGCTGCATGAACAGCAATGCAATGATATCGCCGCCCAATTGTCGCATCTGCAGGGAACCGACTTTGTCGATCAATTGCTGGAAACCTTCGACTTCAGCTATACCCTCGCGGATCGTGAACGCGAACATATTCCCCACAGTGGTGGCGTCGTTATTTTTGCCAACCATCCCATAGGCTCTCTGGACGCGCTGGCGCTGATCAAACTCATCAGCGAAGTACGTAAAGATATCAAAGTCGTAGCCAATCAACTGCTGATGGCCATAACCCCACTTCACCAAATTCTGTTACCGGTGAACAACATGTCTGGGGGCACCGCCAAACAACATTTGACGGCCATCCACCAGCACGTCAAAAACGGTGGTGCATTGTTGATATTCCCATCGGGTGAGGTCTCCCGCCTGCGTCCCAACGGGGTCCGGGACAGCCATTGGCAAAGCGGCTTTGTCAAAATCGCCCGGGCCTGCAACGCCCCGCTGTTACCGGTGCTGGTTGACGCCCGCAATTCCGCTGCATTTTATGGAGCTTCCATGCTGTTCAAGCCACTTGGCAGCTTACTGCTGGTCAAAGAGATGTTTAAACAACAGGGTCGCCGCATGCCGGTGCGCATTGGCGGGCTGATTCCATTGCAGGCTCTGGACTCAGCTCATGGCGATATACATCAGCAGGCGCAGCGACTGAAATCCCATCTTTACCGACTCGGCAGTGGCCGCCCGTCACTGTTCAAAACACTGCCCCCCATTGCCCCGCCGGAACCCCGTAAAGCGCTGTGGCAAGCCTTGCGGGAGTGTCAGCTTCTGGGATATACCCAGGACAAGATGGCGATTTATCTGTACCGCCATCAGGAGACCAATCCCGTGATGCGGGAAATCGGTCGACTGCGGGAAGTGGCCTTCCGGGCAGTCGGCGAAGGGACGGGCAAGCGCCGGGATATTGATGGCTATGATTCCCGCTACCTGCATCTGGTACTTTGGGATCCTCAGCAAATGGAGATCGCCGGCGCCTATCGCTTGGGCTGTTGCCGACAAATCCTGGCAAACAATCAGGATTCTGGCCTTTACAGTCAATCTCTGTTTCATTTCAGTGAAGAATTTCACCCCATTATGGAACAGGGGCTGGAACTGGGACGCAGCTTTGTGCAGCCGCAATACTGGGGCAAACGCGCATTGGATTATCTTTGGTATGGTATAGGTGCCTTTCTGGCTCAACATCCTGAGTATCGCTACCTGTTTGGCCCGGTTTCCATCAGCAATGACATGCATCCTGAGGCCAAAGCCATGCTGGTACACTTCTACCGCCGTTTCTTTGGTCAAAGCGGGTGGGCAATCGCAAATCAGGGTTACCAGCTGACAGATGAGTTGCAGACCCGCCTCGATGCTCTTTATCCCGACCATGACTATGCCACCGGTTTTCCTTTGCTGAAGGCCAATCTGGCGTCACTGGGAGAATCTGTTCCTACCCTATTCAAACAGTATGTGGAAGTGGCCAAAAACGGCGGAACCCGGTTCCTTGATTTTGGCGTTGACCCTCAATTTAATCATTGCATCGACGGTCTGGTGTTGGTGGATATCTCGCTGCTTAAATCCAAAAAGAGAGCACGTTACGTGGATGCTCACCGTCAAATGGTGACCGAGGGTGACACTGAGCGAGCGGTTTGATGCCGTTTGATGCCTAAGTAATATTGCACAGTTTGAGAATAAGCCGCTCAGTCAATGCAGCGACTCCCCGGCTCATAACTGATGACTCAAACCGAACCCCAGAATCCGCTGAGTAAGTGCCGGTAGATCCGATATAACGTCATAATATCCTCCAGGCTGACCCGTTCATTGACCTGGTGTATTGTGGCATTGGGCAATCCCAATTCCACCACCTGGGTTTGCTCGGAGGCGAGAAACCGGCCATCAGACGTGCCACCTGAAGTAGACAAGCGCGGATAGGTGCCGGTCACGGCATTCACGGCCTGCTCGACTCTGTGTATCAGGCTGTCGTCCAATCCGGCCGGGGTGAAATAGGCGTCACATACTCTGTCCCACTGCAGCTGATAGTAGACCGCGTCGCGGGAGCCAAAGGCCATCGCCAGCTCAGTCTCTATCCGCGACTGTATGTCGGTGACCGAATACCTGTGACTGAACCTCACGTTAAAACAAAGCTCACAACGTCCGGGCACCAGATTGTCGACAAATGCCCCGGAATGAATCCAGGTGATCTGCAGACAGGTACCGGGAAAGTCATCACTGCCGTTATCCCACTCAAGCCCCTGCAGACTCGCGATAACCTGCTGTGCCAGTATAATCGCATTGACGGTACTGTCCGGGTAAGCCACATGTCCCTGTTTGCCAGTCAACGTCATACGGCAGGAAACCGCACCCCGACGGCCTATCCTGATGGCATCCCCGCTGCGGGTGGCAGCCGTGGGCTCTGCAATCAGGCAGTAGTCAGGCAAGGCATTCATGGCCTGCAAGTGCCTGACAATGTCGATTGTGCCATGCTCTGCCTCGCCTTCCTCATCACTGGTCAGCAGTACCTGCACCTGTAAATCGCGGGGTAGTCCGCAGGCTGTCAGTTGATCTTCCAGTGCTGCCAGCATGACCGCCACACCGGATTTCATGTCCACGGCACCCCGACCGTATAAGCAGTCACCAATAATCCGCGCCGCGAATGGGTCAACTATCCAGTTTTCCATTGCTCCCGGCGGGACCACATCTGTATGCCCGGCCAAGGCCAGTCTGCGGGAGCCCTTTCCCAGCACCGCCACAGTGTTGGTCACGCCCTGGCTCTGCCAGCAATCTATACTGAAACCAAGGGTCTGAAGTTTTTCATTAATCCACTTCTGACAGCCGCCATCCTCCGGCGTGACAGAGGGCATGGAGATCAGCTTGCGGGCATATCGAACGGCTTTGTACTCAGTTTGCCTGGTTTTAACAGTAGCAATGGAGCTTGGTATCGGCACTTGAATATCCTTCACTGACAGGAAACACACAGCACACTATTCCACCTCAGGCAGATGACAGCACAATGACCGCATTACAGCAATCACACTCTTTCGGAGGCTAACCATGTCAACAATCAAGCAGATCATGACCACTAAAGTGCTCACATTGCAGATGGACGACAGGCTGGAGCTGGCTCATCAGCTACTGGAACAGATGAGCTTCCATCACCTGGTGATTACCGAGGCAGGAAAAGTGGTTGGCGTGCTATCTCAAAGGGACATTTTTCGTGCGCTCAGCCCCAAACTGGGGATGAGCGCACAAACCGATAAAGACCTGAGCTGTCTGAACATCAGATTACATCAACTGATGAGCCGTCATCCGATTACCGTGGAACCACATACCAATCTGCAGACAGCGGCGGCCATTTTGCTTGAACATGGCATCGGCTGTTTGCCTGTGACCTCCGGAGATGGTCAGCTTGTGGGGCTGATCACCTGGAAGGACCTGCTGGCCGCGTTTATTCATCAACCCGCGCCCTGCCAGTAGCGCAAGGTCGCATGTGACGTACCACGCAATTCAGGCAATATTGCGACAACCGCCACCCGTGACTCAGATCACAGTCTTATCCCCATGAATCTACAGGCAAATAGTCTGGCAGCAGAGCTTACAACAAAGGTTCACGAAACAGTGTAATGCACTGATATCCACCAATATCAGAGAATATCTGCAAAGACGAGGCACACTTCATTCCCGTCCAGGTTTAAAGCAGCAGCGTCAATATCATGATATTTATGATAAAAATCACGATAACGCCGATTTCTTTGAGATAGATTTAAAAAGCTTTAATTTGCCGCCGCCATCAAACGCCAGTTACCGTGCCACAACAGGCTGTTCTGATTACAAAACTCTGCAGGCCAGAGTGCTTTTTCACAACTTTACATATCCTGTCAAAAGATATTCATTCTGACCGCCATAACGGTTCATATCGTTGAACTATAGTTTCTAAATTACACAGTGAATCTATTGGAGACTAACCAGTTATGGCGACCAATACCCCCTCCGAGCACACCGAAGAGCAGGTAAAGAGCAGTGAGTTAACAGCGCTGGGCTTTATCGTCGTCGTGCTGTTCCCCCTTCTGGCCGTAGGCTTTATCGGCTTCTATGGCCTTTGCGTATTCCTGTATGACACCTTTGGCGGTATGCCAGGTCACAACTAATCTCACATCCGATTTCGAGGACACTTTATTATGAAGTGGTTAAGCAATCTCTGGCGAACCCTTAACCGCCCGTCGCGCTATTTGACGCTGGGTATGATCAGCATTTCTGCATTTATTATGGGTATTATCTTCTGGGGTGGATTCAACACTGCGGTTGAAGCATCCAGCAAAGAAGAGTTTTGTATCAGTTGTCACACCATGAAAGACAACCCATACAAAGAATTGCAAAGCACAGTTCACTATTCCAATAATTCAGGTGTCCGTGCCACCTGTCCTGACTGCCACGTGCCACACGACTGGACCCAGAAGATGGCAGTAAAAGTGGCAGCGGCCAAAGACGTATATGGCGAAATTTTTGGGGTGATCAATACACCTGAAAAATACAACGCCAAGCGTCTGGAAATGGCCAGTCGCGTGTGGAAGCAGTTCGACCGCACCAAGTCTCAGGCCTGTAAAAACTGCCACAGATACGAATCTATGAACTGGGCAGAAATGAGCCCATTGGCCGTGAAACAAATGAAGCAGGCGGCTGAAAAAGACCAAAGCTGTATTGATTGCCACAAGGGTATTGCTCACCACCTGCCCAACATGGGGACTGCCCGTGCTCCTGAACTGATTGCTCAGGTTGGTCATGGTGTAACACCTGCCGTGGGTCAGGAATACTACTCAGCTCTGACCAAAGAGCTGTATGAAGGACCAACTGATAATACTGATGCCGGTATTCTGAACATCGCCACTGAAGTTAAAGTGCTTGAAGCCCAGGGCGACCGGGTAAAAATCAGCCTTAATGGCTGGCGTAAACGCATCGGCGCAGGCCGGGTTATCTACAAGGACTTTGGTGTAAACATTCTGTCAGCGCAGCTGACCATGGAAGCGGCCAAGCATGACGGTAATATCCGGGTATTTGAAGAGAAACAGGATCCACTGACCGGTCTGACCTGGCAGCGTGTGGAAGTCGACATCTGGACCAGCAAAGACTATCTGCTGCAAAACCCTGACATGCTGTGGAGCTACGCGAAGGACACCTACAACACCTCCTGTAGCGTATGTCATACCCAGCCAGAACCATCACATTTCGACGCCAATACCTGGCCTGGTATGTTCCAGGGCATGCTGGCCTTTGTGAACCTGGATCAGGACACCACTGCACTGGTACAAAAATACCTGCAGGAACATTCCTCTACTTTTGATAAGTCTGGCCAACACTGATTAGGATGCCACTGATGACAATGAATAGAAGACATTTTCTCAAAGGCCTGCTGTCTGTCTCGTGTGTAGCGCTGGGAAGCACTTCTGTGCTCAAGCCGCTGACAGCCATGGCCGGACCATTGAGTGAACCCAAAGAAGACTGGCTGGTTACTGGCAGTCACTGGGGTGCATTTCGCATCAATCGCAAAAATGGGGTAATCGATCAGGTTCTGCCATTTGATACCGATAAATATCCCAGCGATATGATCCATGGTATCCGCGGCCTGGTGTACAACAACAGCCGGGTACGTTACCCCATGGTGCGCCTCGACTATCTGCTCAAAGGCTGGGACAGCGACACCACCAAACGCGGTGATTTCCGCTTTGTGCGTGTGACCTGGGACCAGGCACTTGAACTGTTTATCGATGCACTGAACACGGTGCAGACCCAATACGGTCCCTCTGGTCTGCATGCTGGCCAGACCGGCTGGCGCGCTGTCGGACAACTGCACTCCTGTACCAGCCACATGCAGCGTGCAGTGGCAATGCACGGCAACTTCGTCAAGAAGGTTGGTGACTATTCAACCGGTGCAGGTCAGGTCATTCTGCCTTATGTACTGGGCTCCACCGAAGTGTACGCACAGGGTACGTCCTGGTCACTGATCCTTGAACACGCCGATACCATAGTGATGTGGTCAAATGACCCTTACAAGAACCTGCAGGTTGGCTGGAACACAGAGACTCACGAGTCTTATTACTATCTGGCTGAACTGAAGAAAAAAGTTAAAGAAGGCAAAATCAAGGTCATCAGTATTGACCCTGTGGTCAGCAAGACCCAGAACTATCTGGAAAATGTTGAGCATCAATACGTCAACCCTCAGACAGACGTGCCTTTGATGCTGGGTATCACCCATGAGATGTACAAAAAAGGTCTGTATGACGCCGACTTTGTGCAGGGGTACAGCCTGGGCTTCGATGAGTTCCTCAAATACCTGCTTGGCGAAACTGACGGTGTGGAAAAAACACCTGAATGGGCAAGTAAGATTTGTGGTGTCAGCCCTGAACGCATCCGAGAACTGGCAAAAGTACTGACTACGGGGCGGGTTCAGCTGATGATGGGCTGGTGTATCCAGCGTCAGCAACATGGAGAACAGCCTTACTGGATGTCTGCTGTGCTGGCAACCATGATTGGCCAGATCGGCTTGCCCGGTGGCGGTATCAGCTATGGTCACCACTATTCAGGTATTGGTATTCCGGCGTCCGGTGCGGCCATGCCAGGTGCCTTCCCCCGTAACCTGGATGAGGGCATCAAACCGATTTTCGACAATAACGACTTTAAAGGCTACAGCAGTGTCATTCCGGTAGCCCGCTGGATTGATTCGATCCTCGAGCCCGGCAAGGTGATTGACTCCAACGGTGGCAAGGTAACCTTACCGGACATCAAGATGATGGTGTTCTCCGGCTGTAACCCATGGAATCACCACCAACAGCGCAATCGGATGAAAGAGGCGTTCCACAAACTCAAGTGCGTGGTCACCATCGATACCAACTGGAATGCCGGCTGTCGTTTCTCAGACATAGTACTGCCCGCCTGTACTACGCTTGAGCGCAACGACATGGATATTTACGGTGCGTACGCCAACCGCGGTATTCTGGCCATGCACAAGATGGTTGAGCCACTGTTTGAAAGTCTGTCTGACTTTGAAATCTTCACCCGCTTTGCCCGCAAGCTGGGTAAAGAGAAAGAATATACCCGCGGCATGACGGAGCTGCAGTGGCTGGAATACCTGTACAACGGCAGCAAACAAGCCAACGATGGCCAGTTTGCCATGCCTGATTTTGCAGAGTTCTGGAAAGCCGGTTATGTCGATTTCGGCCAGGGACAACCCTGGGTACGCCATCAGGCATTCCGCGAAGATCCTGAAATCAATCCACTGGGTACTCCATCCGGTCTGATTGAAATCTACAGCCGGAAAATTGCCGGATACAACTACGACGATTGTCCTGGCCACCCAGCCTGGATGGAAAAAATCGAGCGCAGCCACGGTGGACCGGGATCCAAGAAACATCCTATCTGGTTGCAATCCTGTCACCCTGACAAACGTTTGCACTCGCAGATGTGTGAGTCTGACGAATACCGTGAAACCTATACAGTTAAAGGTCGTGAACCCTGCTATATCAATGCCAAGGATGCTCAGAAACGTGGCATCAAAAATGGCGATATTATCCGGGTGTTCAATGACCGTGGGCAACTGCTGGCAGGCGCCGTAATTTCGTCCAACTTCCCTGAAGGCGTAATCCGTATTCAGGAAGGTGCCTGGTTCAGTCCAGTGGGTAAAGACGGTTCCAAAGCAGGTGGCTGGGAAATTGGCGCACTGGATTCCTACGGTGACCCCAATACTCTGACACTGGATATCGGTACCTCAAAACTGGCTCAGGCTTGCTCTGCCTACACCTGTCTGGTTAACTACGAGAAATATCAGGGCAAGGTTCCTGAAGTCAGTGGTTTCAGCGGTCCAATTGAGGTTTCTCTATGACAGACAAGGAGTTAAACCAGGCCAGAAGTCTGGTTTACCAGTTGCTCTCGTCGCTGTTTGCCTGGGAAGTCAGCGAGCAGAGACAAAGGGAGTTGACCAGTGATGATGCCATGGCTTTTTGGCACTCACTGGCACAGGACGAGGCGCTGGCTCCTCAGGTGCAAATACTGCAATCAACGCTGATGCACATGATCAATGAGCGTCAGCGACTTGAGCTGGCCGCCGATTTTTGCGGCCTGTTTCTGGTCGGCGACAAGCAGTCGGCCTCTCCTTACGCCAGTCTGTATCTGAGCGATGAGGAAATGCCCACCCTGTTTGGTGAGCAACACCATGTCATGTGTGATTTTCTGCGCCAGAGTGGCTTGCAACTGCAGAGCGATTTCAAGGAGCCAGCAGATCATCTGGCAGTGATGCTGGCCTTTATGGGACAACTCTGCCTGCATGCTGACCGGGGATCTCAGCTGAGCTTTCTGGAAACCTGCATCGACTCCTGGCTGGGGCGTTTTGTCGATAAAGTTGATACCTGTGATCCTGGTCAGTTCTATCGGGCACTGGCCAAGCTGACCTTACTATGGGTCAGGGACGATATCAGCGCGCTGGCGAATTGATGAGAACTTCTCTGGCAAGGTGACGCTCTGAAAGGACAGACACTGTGTCAGGATCCCGGCAAACAAGCAGGGGTGTTGCTCTTTTCCCTAGCTTGTATAGCCTGACACTCAGGTAATTTGCTCAATAAAAAACGCAGTCACTGATATCAGCGACTGCGTTTTTTCTATTTTCTGTCTCACCCACTCAGTAACTTGCGGCCCCTTCAGTTGCATCGCCCCACCCGGAGATGGAAGAGATTGGCAGTAATCAACTGAACTGCGAAGCAATAGATATTGGCAGGGACTTTGTTGGTTGCCGTCTATATAACCAGCCCCGCTATCTGTTGACAGTTATGCCGCAGACCGCCAACGCCTAAGGCAAAATCAGTCCCGTGGTGAGGCCGCAAACAGATAGCCTTCACCGTGCACAGTCACAAACAAATCGCAGGACATCTTGTTACGTAAACGGCGGATAATGACATCTATGGTTCTGTCATTCACATCCTGATTACGATGGCTGGTCTGTTGCATCAATCGCTCCCTGGTCAACACCTGCTGCGGATGCAGGGCAAACACAACCAACAATTCAAACTCGGCTTTGGTCAACTTAATCAGCTCAGCACCTTTGCGCAGCTTCCTGCTGTTGAGTTCCAGCTCATAGTCTTCAAACTGGATCAGATTGTCCTGCCTGGCATGGGGCGCCGTGGCGGCCGCTTCAGCTTTTCGCACCAAAGAAATACGCCACAACAAATTGCGCAGCCTGACCTGCAGTTCTCTCAGTTCAAAAGGGGAAGCAATATAGTCATCGGCCCCCATTTCCAGTCCAATGATCCTGTCAATGGACTCACCTCTGTCACTGATCAGCACAATACCCACAGTGGATCGCGCCCGTAACTCTCTGGTCAGGTGCAATCCGGCAGAACCTGGCTGTCTGATGTTAAGCAGTACTAAATCAAGATGTTGTCTGTTGAACTCATACCAAAACTGCTCTGGTTCAGTCACACAAATCAGGCGATACCGGTTAGGTTCCAGATAGGTTTCCAGCTGAGTAAGCAGGCAAGTGTCAGTATCAAAAATAAGAATGTTGTACATAAACTTCAGCTGATCGGTAGATGAATTTTCTAATTTTATTCACAACTATTCATATTTTCACGGAAAATTAGTTTAAATTTAGTTTAAAAATGAACAAATTTCATCAACTGACGGAGTGCTGCACCAGCAGGCAATACCGTCACATACTGCTGATGGCGGGCGATTGCGGGTGGTTTTCTGTTGCACCCTGAAAAAGCTGAGATATGCTTATACAACAATAATGACACATCCACTTCAGGAGACGTTTTCCATGACTGACAGGCGTTTATATTCACGGATTTTGTTTCAGGCACCGGCCGAACTGAAGCAACATAATGGTGCTTGGTCTACCCGAATTCTGGACTTGAGTCTTAATGGCGCCCTGCTGGAACGACCTGATGGCTTTCAGCCTTCCGAAGAGCCGTCATTCCTGAGCTTTTGTTTACCCGACTCACAGATCGAGATAGATATTGAAATGCAGCTCAAGCATCTTGATGACGACACCATGGGGTTTCGCTGTCTGCATATTGATGTAGTCAGTATCAGTCATTTACGTCAAATGCTGACACTGAACAAAGGTGATGCATCGCTGCTGGAACGGGAGCTTGAACACTTCGTCGCCGAGCGTGCAGGTTCCCGCTACTGAGACGCCTCACACGCTCAGTGATACGTCAATCGATATTGCTTAACGCATCCAGGGCTTCGGACAGTTTACTGACACCAAGCACCTGCATACCCGGTGGCATTTTTTTGGGCACATTGGCAACAGGAACGATAGCTCGGGTGAAACCGTGCTTGGCAGCCTCCAGCAGACGTTCCTGACCATTGGGCACAGGACGGATTTCACCGCTCAGCCCCACTTCACCAAAGACCACCATATCCTGAGGCAATACCCGGTTACGGAAGCTGGAAACCATGGCCAGCAACAGTGTCAAATCGGCGCTGGTTTCAGTCACTTTGACGCCACCGACAACGTTGACAAACACGTCCTGATCGGACATTTGCAGGCCGCCGTGACGGTGCATCACCGCCAGTAACATTGCCATCCTATTACCATCCATACCAACGGCTATACGTCTTGGGTTGGCCAGTGCCGAGCTGTCTACCAAAGCCTGCAGCTCTACCAGCATCGGTCGGGTACCTTCCCAGATCACCATAACCAAAGAGCCGGAGGCCGCCTCACTGCCCCGGGACAGAAAAATTGCAGATGGATTGGCCACTTCCCGTAACCCTCTTTCGGTCATGGCAAACACCCCCAATTCGTTGATGGCGCCGAATCGGTTTTTATGTGCTCGCAGCGTACGGTAGCGGCTGTCACTGTCGCCTTCAAACATCACAGAGCAATCGATACAGTGCTCCAATACCTTGGGCCCCGCCAAACTGCCATCCTTAGTCACGTGACCGACCATAATCACCGCGATGCCATGTTGCTTGGCAAACCGGGTCAGAAATGACGCCGACTCTCTTACCTGTGATACGCTGCCTGGCGACGACTGAACATCCGCCATATGCATCACCTGAATAGAGTCAATCACCATCACCCGGGGTTTCTCTTTCAATGCAACATCACACAGCTGCTCTACACTGGTTTCAGACAGCATCCGCAATTTACCGGTAGGCAATCCCAGACGATGTGCCCGCATAGCCACCTGCTGCAATGACTCTTCGCCGGTGACGTAGAGAGCCGGCATGGTTTCAGCCAGCTGACACAGGGTCTGTAACAATAACGTACTCTTGCCGGCTCCCGGATGCCCGCCAATCAAAATGGCACTGCCCGGGACAATCCCGCCCCCCAGCACCCGGTCAAACTCTTTGAACGAACTGCCAAGTCTGGGCAATTCATTCAAATCAATTTGATCCAGGGTTTTCACGTCGCTGCCGCTGGTGCCGGCATAACCACTGAATTGATTGCCTCGGGTTGCCGCTACGCTGCCCAGCCTGACCTCTGTGATAGTGTTCCATTGCTTGCAGGCACTGCACTGCCCCTGCCAGCGGGGAAAGTCCTGACCACACTCATTGCACACATATGCAGTTTTATTTTTCGCCATGATTTAAATAAATTTTCGTATAAACTTTAATAAAGTAACCGGTCTCGCTGCCGACATTAACAGGTGAAAACCGGCATTCAAACTAAAACCAAAAAAAGACCAGAACATGAGTATCGAGCTGCAAGCCCTACTGATAGATCAACTCAAACCGTTACTGAAAGAGGAACACTTTCAGGAAGTTTTTGAGCACCTCACCGCAGACGAAACCACCTCCACCCGTTTTCTGATAAAGATGGAACTGAACCGTATTTCAGCGCCCTGTAGCCGTACTATCGATCTGCGCGATCGCAGCGACCTGCCCTGTGATGCCGTGCAACACGACAAACTGGTGCACTTTCTCGATGAACCGGCCAAAGCCGTATTTGAATCTAATCTTGCCCTGTATCAGGGAGAGTATACCGTAGGCGTTTACGAAGAGGTCATTGAGAGTTTTCGTACCCGAAGGGCGCAGCAGAATGAACTGCGGGCTCAGGGACAACCGGTAGTGCGTGAGGAAGGTAATCCGCTGATCGCCCCCGGAGTATTGCTGGGCAATCATTACAACCGCAACGAAGTGCGTCTGAATATGGCCATCAAGATATCGGCCAGTCAACATAATGGTCCTGCGCTGCTGGGCAACACTCTGGATTTATCTGTCAACGGTGCCAGAGTCCGACTGTCTCCCGCCACTCGCATTGATACCAACCGCCCAATCCATATTAAGCTGCAGTATATCGATGAAGAACACCTGTTTGATGAACTCGCCAGAGGGATGGATTACGAGGTGCTGAGTGCAGAAGAGCCTGTCGACGATCAGGTTGTACTGCGACTCAAGCGCATCGACAACAGCGCCAGCTTAACCGAGCTGCTGGAAAGCTTTATCGCCAGTTACAAGCAAAAATACAAACTGGATGTAAACGACGTAGTGCAATCCGCGATCTCGTTGGGACTGGAGCGTCAATATCTGCCCAGAATGCCTCACCTGCCATTGTTTATCAGTAACAAGCATAATGAACCTCTGATTGGACACATGTTGCTCAGCCAGGACAATCATTCTCTGGTTAACTATTTCTTCGATGAAAATGACAAAAGCCAGCTGACGTCAATGCTCACGCCAACCCGTCTGCGGCGGATCATTACCGAGCCGAAAAACAGCAGCCACCGTCTGATATTTTGCTTTACCCACACAGTCAAAGGCAGTATTCACTTTTACTCCGCCACGCTGGCCGAACTCAAAGCCAAGAAACTGGTCCCATTGTTTCTGGGGTTTGGCTCCCGCAAAAATGGCTGGAAGGTGTTTCGTGTGGGTTGCCACAGAATTGATCACAGTAAGCCCTACCGCGCCATCTCCATGCCGTCTGATGAAGATCGCTATTCTGATATCACCGAACACAAGCTGTCGCGCTTTAGCCACATACTGCAGTTGATTGACTGCACGTCGGCCAACGCCTCGACGCAATACCAACAATGGTTCAATAATCAGGATGTTAACCAGCTAAAGATATTCGCCCAGCACAAGGTAAGAAGCCATCAGGCGCAACTGGTCTCCCTGCAATTCAATGAACGCCGTGCCGAGGCCCGATTTGCTTTTAAAACGCTGGTCACTCTGACGCAGGGGGGCAAGTCCGCCCACGCCATCACCCAGAATATCTCCGGCAAAGGGATGCAATTGACGCTGGAACATCCGGTCGAGTTTAACGAAAAGGAAGTGGTTTCAATCGCCTTCCCCAAACTGCAACCGCTGGCAGGTAAGGTCAATCTGTCTGAATTGCCCTACCGGATAGTGCGCACCCGCAAAAACGGAGTCACGATTCATTTAGCCGCCGTCATCGGCCATGAGATCCATGTGGGAGTGGAGTTCATTCGCCGTCTCATAAAACACAATGCTGACAAACTCGAGCATCTCACCGAGAGCAATGGAGAAATTAAAGAGCTGGCCGACGGCATGAAGAATTTGTTGATGAGCAAACTGCCATCAGTGCCTTTGTTCATCGAAAAAACAACCAAGTCTGCCAAAGTCTGTGCACTGGGTATCGGCCCTGAGTCCAACGAACTGACCGATATGTTCGCCGCAGGCAGTGGCAATCATTTGGAGTTTGATCTGACACCTTTGCTGGCCGAGGAGCGTTTCAAAAAGTGGATCATGACGCCAATCAGGGATGCAAAACCAACGGACAAACCCGCGGTGGTGGAAGTTTTCGTTGAGATGGCGCGTCAGTCCAGGGGGCAAATTGAGCTGTATTGCTACGAGGCCGAAGAAGTCGGCGACAGGGACGGACAACTGGCGTTTATTCAGCGCTGTCAGCGTAACGGCCAGTTCCGGGCCTTGCGTCTGTATATCGGCGCGACGACCAAGCCTGATATGTTCTACATCCGTCGGGAGATGGATTACATCACGGTGCAGGCGCCGCACAAAGCCAAAATGGTGGAGCACATGATGTGGCACCTCATAGGTGTCGGTGAACTGCTCGATGTCACCCAGGAAGTGTTGATGCGCTTCCCTGAGCTGCATCAGACGCCATCATCTGCGGACTAACGCAGTCCGCAAACATTGTGTGACAGATACCAGTCCAGCACCTCTGGAAAATGATCCGACTCTGCATCCATATGAGTCAGCATACCGGCGTGGTCATAGTCGTGCCGGTATCCGGATGCGCGGGCCAGCAACGTATACCGGGCACCGGCAATACCACACTCAGCAATGGTTCGCTGCACATCCGCCGGGTTCCCCAGCACAGTGTCGTTACGGCCGGCAATAAACCAGCACGCAGGCCAGTTAAGTTCAACCGCCTCCGCCTGATAGTCAAAAGCATCCTCATCATCGCGCCAGTCACCCCGCACCCATTCAATGCTTTGCTGCAGCGATGCCCGGCTTTCATTGTCCATTCCCATACGCCATTTATCCGCCGCAAAATAACCGTCTCGCCGGGCGAGTGCCGGCGCAATACGATTCCACACCAGGTCAACCATCAGCCATTTTTTCAGTGAGCGGGTACGAATGGCCCTTTTGGTGCCAAAAGTCAGAATCGACGCCACACTCCGGCGCAGCTCAGGACAGCGAACAAAGCTGCTGAGCATCAGTACGCCTCCCCATGAGTGCGCGCACCAGTGAATCTGCTTTTGCTGATGACGCTCAAGAATATAGGCCTGCACCAGTGGCAGTTGCTCAACGATGACTTCACTCTGCCCAAGCTCAAACCCGGGCCCAAGCCTGGGCGTGCTGAGCCCCCGACCGGCCGTATCCAGGACATATACATTAAAACCGGCTCGCGCGAGGAAACAGGCCAGCCCTTTACCTGACTGGCTGTAAAACACCCGGCCGTTGGACATGGCACCATGCAGCATCAATACCGGGGGGTAGGTATCACAGGGATTGGCAGGCGAAACCCGCCTGAGGTGCAGTTGCCCCTGACGATATGGCAGAAACAGCGACTCCTGAACGATTGCGGACATAAGGATAAATGTTAATAAACAGTGAATACACCCTACCCTGCGTATCGTTCAATCTCAAGAGTCTTTACTCTAAATAAACCGGACTCAGAGCGACAACAGGAATGGCAGCACCCGCAAATCCAGCTGCTCAATGGCAGCATCAGCAGCCTGTTTGAGTTTGGGCTTGGCGTGAAAGGCGATACCAAAGTCCGCTCTCTGAATCATAGGGATATCATTGGCACCATCGCCGATAGCAAGCCGTTGCCCCTGAGGTATGTCGTACTGGTTTGCCAGTGTCATCAACACGTCGGCTTTAAAGGCGGCATCCACCACCCGCCCATCGACTTCACCCACCAATAAACCATCGCGCACCACCAAATGATTGGCGAAGGCAGCGCTCAATCCGAGTTGTTGCCTGAGATGATTCACAAAAGGGGTGAATCCACCCGATGCCAGTGCAATCTGCCAGCCATAAGACTGCAATTCGGCCACCATCTGCTCCAGTCCCGGCATCAGCGGCAACTGATGACAAAGTTTATCTATGATGCTGGCCTCTGCCCCGGCCAATGCAGCAACACGCTGCCTCAGACTCTGCTCAAAATCCAGCTCCCCCTGCATTGCCCGCTCGGTAATGGCGGCCACCTCATCACCACGCCCGGCCATCGCGGCCAGCTCGTCAATGCACTCAATCTCAATGGCTGTTGAGTCCATATCCATCAACAGCAGACCGGGGCGGGATAATGAAGCCAGCGGGGAAGTCAGTTCAAACCATTCCAGCTTCTGAATTGCCGGAGCGACGATGGCTTGCTCACTGCCAAGTTCAACACCGGTCAGTGTATTCTGGCGAACCAGCGGACACAGACTGACAGTATTCGCAAGTCCGGCAAGCCAATCCAGAACCTCTCCCCGCCCTTCGTGAGACTCCCATACCAAACGATAGCGATAACAAAAACCAGAACCCTGCGACTCAGCATGAACAGGACAATGAGTCCGTTGGTTCAGGTGATGAAACCACTGGGGAAAGAGACTGTCGGCAGTAAAGCGAGCTTGGCTGTCCATGTTAAATTAAGGCTCCGGTACAGAAGGGGGCGTGTGATTAATTGATTCAAGACGCCCAAAGAATCATTTATCATGGCTCAATACAAGCAAATTCTATTCATGGAACGCCAGTGTTTTTTCTTCGTGGCCTCAAAAAAAGTCATAAGTTTTTCCGCCTGCTGCAGCTCGCCATTGCTGTGGCCTTAATTATTGCGCTGGTGCAACTGTGGAAAACATCCCTGGTTCAGGGGCAGGAATTACTGGAATCTCAGACTGAAAAAATGGCTCGTCTGATGGTGCAACAAACTGCCTACAGCGCAGCGCCGGCTTTGCAACTGCAAAATGACGAACAACTGCAATGGCTGACCGAGGCACTGGTGGAAGACCCGAAGGTCATGGCAGCCACCATTTTTAGCGCGGAAGGTCAACGTTTATCATTTGCTCAGAGCCTGTCGGAGCAGGAACTAGAGCCGGGCTCAGAAGAGTTGACCGAGTTACTCGCTCCTTACCCTCCCTATGTGGAAGCCGTATATCAGGGCGACACCAATCTGGGGTACGTTGAGGTCTATCTGGCGCCGCAACTCTTCTTTAATGAAATTAAAACCGCCCATCAGATGAACATGGAGCAGCAACAGCTGATGCTGCTGATCGCCGGTTTAATCGGCTTTCTGCTGTGCCGTACATTTTCTTATAAACGTGCTGACTTCGACCGTCGTAAAGCCAGAGCCAATCGAATAAAGCAAAGCGCTCAGACTGAAAGTGCTCGCTCTGATGCCGATATTTCAGATACAGAAAGTTCAGATACAAAAAGTTCAGATACGGATATTGCAGATACGGATAGTGCAGATAAGCCTCACCGCCAGTCAACTGATTAGCAAAATCAAGATATTGGAACATCAAACCTGACTGAATACCGGCGTCGCCAGCGACTGGTCATATCGTCAATCCAATAACGATTTATTCCTGATAGCCAATCGCCTCTGCTGAGATAACTGCTTCAGCGACAAGTTGGACAGTCACTCGCTTGATACAACGCAAGTTACCGTCATCGAGGTAGTGGACCGTATCCAGATTGACCTTACGCGCAATTCCCCGCCCCCATGTCCTGTACTCGTTGCCCGTTCCCAGTGCTCTGAACAGTCACAACACCTGACATTACTGACCGTTTCAACGTTTTCGACCGTTATACCAATCCGCACAGAAAAAAAATCGGAAACCCTACAGGTTTCCGATTTATCACGTTCACTGATTTCGGGAGCAGTTGAAAATCCAACTGCTGCCATCCGTAAATTAGAACGTCAGGTCATACTGGATGTACATGAAGCGACCAATGTTGCTGTATACCCCCTGATCATAGAACGGCCAGTCTTCCGGAGCGGAGAACGATGGCTGGCGATCCAGCAGATTACGTACACCAACGGTCAGTTTGTTATGGTTGTCGATATTGTAGATACCGGTCAGGTCAAACTGTACATAACTGGCAACGTGCTGAGGGCGGCCTGGGTTAACCAAATCTCCGTTGGCATCAACTTCTGAGCCAGCATCATAATAACCGATCAGCTGGCATGACTTATTACCTGTGTTACGGGTACGGTACTCATCATACCCCTGCAACCAGCGGGCATTCAGAGTAGCGGTGAAATCATCCAGCTCATAAGAGACATCACCATTCACACGCCACTTCTGCATGGCATCATCCGCTGCCCAGTCACACAAAGGCTGAACCTTGGAAGACTGAGTCTCGAAGGACAGATATTGCTCTGCGCGCAGGTTGGCAGAAATGCCACCAAAGGAGAAATCTCCACTGTACTGCAGGTCATAAGTCAAACCCGTGGCGCTCTGCTCAGTCAGGTTTTGCAGGTTGGTCCGCACATAACCGGTTCTCAGACTGTCATCCAGACGGCCCTGAGAGTTACGCACAACCAAATCTGTCAGTTCACCTTTGGCTTCTGCATCCAGAATCTCCTGAATACCCAGAGAATCAATGATGTTATCGACGCTCAAAGACCAATAATCAACAGAAACCGACAGGTCTTCAGTGATCTGATAAACCGCACCCACATTGTAAGAGGTAGAAGTTTCAGACTCGAGCTCTGGGTTACCACCGCTCTTGCTGTTCAGTTCAAGGATCTTACAGTCTACGTTGTTTTTATCGTTACCCGCTGCGTTACACAACTTGGTGTCAATGGCGCGGGATACACCGGAAGACTCAGCCAGGTACAGGGCGTCCAGTCCAGGCGCCTTGAAGCCGGTACCATAGCTGGCACGCAGCAGCAATTCTTCAATCGGTGAATAAGACATATTGGCCGAATAAGTCGTCTTGGCGTCGTCACTCAGTCCCCAGTCAGCCTTATCGTGGCGGGCAGCCAGACCAATTTCCATGTTTTCCATCACTGGCAGAGACAATTCGATGAAACCTGCCATGTTCTTGAAATCGCCGCCACCGTTGGAACCGGCACCACCAATTACCTGACCATCGATAGACGCCGGGTCAGAACGATCCAGGTACTCTTCATAACGATAGTCCAGACCAGCTGCCAGACCGATCTCACCACCCCACAACTCAAGAGGAGTCAAACCGGACACCACCAGAGAAGAAAACTTCATGCTGTATTCGCTGGTACGATGGATAGAAGCCTGCAGATCGTTACAAATTTCAGACAGTTCAGCAGAGTTACAATCGTTGATGACGAAAGGATTCAGCTTGCCGTTGGCAAACGCGTCCGTCACGCCGTCAATCAACAACTGGCCACCGGCACCAATCTGACGGTTGGTCAGACGGGAGAAGCCCAAGTCGTAGTCCACCAGCCAGTTGCCATCGATGTCATAGTTGAAGCCCACGATGGACTCGAAGGTTTCGTTGGTGTTGTCTTTCTGGCGGTTCGGGAAGTCCAGGTAACGACGACCGACATAAACCTCTGCTTGACCGGCTTCAATCTCATCAATGATTTGCTGAGCCTTGATAGGGTCATCCTTATAGCGGTCGTTACGCAGGAAATCGTAAAGATAAGGACTATTGGTCACTTCTACTGCACCGGGAGAAGGAGCATTGGAGGTTTTGGTATAAGCACGGGTATAACGGAACTGACCATCAAACTTCAACTGTTCACTGAAGTTGTAGTTCAATGCGGTAAAGATAGACTGTCGGTCAGAAGCCGGCTGCAGCTGGTACAAAGGAGCAAAGTCGTAAGCACAACGGCCGTTGGACAGCTTGTCACCTTCAGGACAGTTTGACCATGGCGCATTACCTTCTCCGGCAGATACAGTACCTTTGTCACCATAGATAGCGGTAAAGCCAGGAATACCCCAGGTGGAACGGCCATCACCACCTTCCTTACCAGGAATGTATGCAGAACTGCCCAGTTCACGATCAACAGCCATAATGGGTTTACGCTCGAAATACTCAGCGGCAAACAGGATGTTGGCTTTGTCATTGGAAGCACCGGCAACCAGCGAGAAGTTATACTCGTCGGCATCCATGTGCTCAGGCGCTACGCCATAACGCGCAGAAAAGTCCAAACCATCAAAATCTGTCTTGGTAATGATGTTGATAACACCAGCTACCGCGTCAGAACCGTAAATTGCAGAAGCGCCATCAGGCAGCACTTCAATACGGGCAACCGCAGCGATGGGCAGCTGGTTAACGTCGGTAAATACGCCACCGGCAGAGTTCTTTGGAATACGACGGCCATTCAGCAGGATCAGGGTGTAATCAGATGAAAAACCACGCAGACCAACAGAAGAAGCACCGGCCGCCTGAGACAATGTTGATGACTCATTAAAGCCGCCGGAAGAAGCTTCTGAGCGCAGGAACTCAGAGACTGTAGCGAAACCGGTTTTGTCGATATCTTCAGCGGTGAACACTGTTACCGGGGTCGCAGTTTCCATGTCTTTACGCTGTATACGGGAACCCGTTACTTCAATACGTTCAACTTTGGCACCAGCGGCTTCTTCGGCAATCGCAGGCGCCATACCGACTACACCAGTACCCACTATCAGAGCTAAACTGATTGATTGACTCAACTTTGTTTTATTAATCATACTTCCTCGCAGGTTACATATTGCAACATGTTGATTGTTATAATTTTGCGAGACAACTATTTAACAATTGCAATAACAAAGTCAACACCAAGGTATCACTTAAATCTGTTGATTACGTACAACAATCCACACAACACCCCGAAAAACCTTGATACGCCTAGCTCACAGAAGAATGTTAAAAATAAGTAAAATATTTCAAAATGATACAAAAAAGCCCCGCACAGGCGGGGCCTTTTACAAACCCATTAACAATTACAGGGTAATTGCAGCATCCAGAGTCATTTCAATCATCTCGTTGAAGGTGCTCTGACGCTCGTCAGAAGAGGTCGCTTCACCGGTACGGATGTGGTCAGATACAGTGACCACACACAGCGCACGGGCACCGTATTCGTGGGCAACACCGTACAGACCGGCGGCTTCCATTTCCACGCCCAGTACGCCCATCTTTTCCATGGTATCGAACATGCTTGGATTAGGGGTATAGAACAGATCTGCAGAGAATACGTTACCTACACGTACCTGAGTACCGCGAGCCTTGGCAGCATCGACCACGGCCGACAGCAGTTCATAGCTGGCGATTGCGGCAAAGTCCTGGTTCTGGAAACGGATACGGTTTACCTGAGAATCGGTACAGGCCCCCATACCAATAATCACATCACGTACTTTAACGTCAGTGCTGATCGCGCCGCAGGTACCCACGCGGATCAGGTTTTTGACACCATAGTGCTTAATCAGCTCAGTCGCATAGATAGAGCAGGAAGGAATCCCCATGCCTGAGCCCATGACGGAAATGCGCTTACCCTTGTAGGTACCGGTGAAGCCCAGCATGTTGCGCACGTCAGTCACCTGCTCAACATTTTCCAGGAAAGTTTCTGCAATGTATTTGGCACGCAGTGGGTCGCCTGGGAACAGAACGGTATCTGCAAATGCGCCCTCTTTGGCGTTGATATGTGGTGTAGCCATCTAATTAACCCCTGTATTGGTTGTCATTATGGCCGGCGTTATCACACCGGCGTTTTGTATTCAGTTAATAAAAGATTCGCCGTATTCCATCGGCTCCAGCTTGAAATAGCTGGCAATGGACTGGCCGATATCGGCAAAGCTGTGTCGCTTGCCCAGAGAGCCAGCACTCAGACCCGCCCCCAGTGCCAGCACAGGCACATGTTCACGGGTATGGTCACTGCCCGGCCAGGTTGGGTCGCAACCATGGTCAGCGGTCAGGATCAGTAGATCTTCATCATCCAGCAGCGCCAGCAGTTCAGGTAGGCGGGCATCGAAATACTCCAGCGCACGGGCATAACCGGCGACATCACGGCGATGGCCGTAATGGGAATCGAAGTCTACAAAATTGGTAAACACTATGGTGTTGTCACCGGCTTGCTTAATCTGCTCCAGGGTCGCATCGAACAGCTCTTCCAGGCCTGATGCCTTCACCTTTTTGGTGATCCCACAGTGGGCGTAAATATCGGAAATTTTGCCCACAGACACCACTTCACCGCCGGCAGCTTTCAGCTTGTCCAGTACGGTTTTTGATGGCGGCTCAACCGCGTAGTCACGACGGTTACCGGTACGGGCGAAATCGCTGGCACAGGTGCCGACAAACGGACGGGCGATCACCCGGCCAATGTTGTAAGGCTCCAGCTCTTCACGGGCTATTTCACACAGACGGTACAGATTTTCCAGACCGAAGCTCTCTTCGTGGCAGGCAATCTGAAATACCGAATCGGCAGAGGTATAGAAAATCGGCTTGCCGGAAGTCATGTGCTCTTCACCCAGATCTTCCAGAATGGCGGTACCGGATGCATGACAATTGCCGAGGTAATCACTCAGGCCAGCACGTTCAAGGATTTTATCCGTCAGTTCTTTCGGAAAAGAGTTCTGCTTATCAGAGAAATAGCCCCAGTCAAACAGCACGGGTACGCCGGCCATTTCCCAGTGACCACTCGGGGTATCTTTACCTGAGCTCAGCTCTGCCGCATAACCGTAAGCGCCAATCACCTCAGTTTCAGCAAAACCTGCAGGCAGCTCACCAGTGCTCTCTTTGGCAGCCATAGCCAAACCCAGTTTGCTCAGATTTGGCAGTTTCAGCGGACCTTCACGACCGTCATTGGCTTTACCCTCAGCGCACATGCGGGCGATGGCACCAAAAGTGTCAGCACCTACATCACCAAACTGGGCAGCGTCTGCCGAAGCACCGATACCGAAAGAGTCCAGCATCAGAATAATGGTACGTTTCATCAATCTTCCTCTTACAGATCCGCAGCGCGGATCTTGCGATAGACCTGTGGATGTTGCTCTGGTGCAATATCAGCCACAGTAATTGCTTGCTTCACCGCATTGGCTGCGGCAGCAAAGTCATCTTCAGACTGGGCATGCACCACTGCCAAAGGCCGGTGCATATCAATACTGTCACCCAGAGCGCAGACATCAGACAGACCCACACTGTAATCCAGCAAATCGCCCGGTTTACGGCGACCGCCGCCCAGTGTGACGACAGCCAGTCCCAGTCCCCGGGTATCCATGCTATGCGCATAACCAGACACATCGGCATACACAGGGCGGACGATTTTAGCGGTGGGCAGATACTTGTCAAAGGATTCCACAAAATCTGCAGGACCACCCAGACCGGCAATCATACGGCCAAAACGTTCTGCCGCCGCGCCATTATCCAGCACACGATTAAGGTTTCTGCAGGCTTCAGCCTCGTTGGCAGCCAGGCCACTCAGCACCAGCATCTCGCTGCACAGTGCCATGGTCACTTCATACAAACGGGGATTGCGGTAGGCGCCGGTCAGGAAATTCACCGCTTCGCGCACTTCCAGCGCATTACCGGCGCTGGATGCCAGCACCTGATTCATGTCGGTCAGCAAGGCGGTGGTTTTGGTGCCGGCACCATTGGCAACCGCAGTGATACTGCGCGCCAACTCTTCAGACGCTTCATATGTTGGCATGAACGCGCCACTGCCGACTTTGACGTCCATCGCCAGTGCATCCAGCCCTGCGGCCAGCTTTTTGGACAGAATGGATGCAGTGATCAGCGAGATGGATTCAACGGTGGCAGTATTGTCACGGATGGCATAGAAGCGTTTGTCGGCAGGCACCAGATCGCCGGTTTGACCTATAATGGCCACCCCAACCTCTTTGACCACTTTACGGAACGTCTCGCTGTCGGGCTCGGTTTGATAGCCGGGAATGGCATCAAATTTATCCAGGGTGCCGCCTGTATGTCCGAGGCCACGCCCTGAGATCATCGGCACATAGCCACCACAGGCCGCCACCATAGGGCCAAGCATCAAACTGGTCACGTCACCCACACCGCCGGTGCTGTGCTTGTCGACCACTGGACCGCTGAGATCCAGCGCATCCCAGTTAAGCACAGTGCCTGAATCCCGCATGGAGGTAGTCAGGGCGATGCGCTCATCCATATTCATGTCATTGAAAAATACCGCCATGCCCAGAGCGGCAATCTGCCCCTCAGAGACACTCTGATCGGTAATACCTTTTACAAAAAACTCAATCTCCTGACGACTCAGCGCCTCACCGTTGCGTTTTTTGCGAATGATTTCCTGTGCCAAAAACATCAAAAGCCTCCGGAAAAATCTGCAACCGGCATCCACCGGTTATTCCTTTGGTATCGGGCCCCTGCGGGGCCCCAATTAGCGCTATCAGTAGCCCTGAGTCTGGGCTGGTGCGTCAGTCAGTTCCAGTGTGTGCAGCAAACTGGCCAGCAGGCTGGATGCCCCAAAACGGTATGTGCGCGAAGAGATCCAATCTGCGCCCAGAATACGCTCGGCAACGCCCAAGAACTCGGCAGCAGCCGCTGCGTCACGCACACCACCGGCTGGCTTGAAGCCAACACCAGTGTTCTTTTCCTTGATCACAGTCAGCATGATCTCGGCCGCTTCCAGCGTGGCGTTAACCGGTACTTTACCGGTAGAAGTCTTGATGAAGTCAGCACCGGCATCGATAGAGATTTCAGAGGCGCGCCGGATAAGCGCAGGGTCTTTCAGCTCACCGGACTCGATGATCACCTTCAGCAGCACATCCTCACCACACTCTTCTTTACAGGCCTTAACCAGCTCAAAACCCACCGTCTCATTGCCTTCCATCAGTGCACGATAGGGGAATACCACATCCACTTCGTCGGCGCCGTAGGCCACAGCTGCACGGGTTTCCAAAACGGCGATAGCGATATCATCATTGCCGTGAGGGAAGTTGGTCACAGTGGCGATTTTGATGTCTTCAGCACCCAGTTCCATCAGGGTCTTGCGGGCAATCGGGATAAAACGTGGGTAGATACAGATAGCGGCAGTGTGACCAGCTGGCGTCAATGCCTTGTGGCACAGGTCGATAACCTTCTGATCGGTATCGTCATCATTCAGAGTCGTCAGATCCATCAGTGCAATGGCCTGCTTGGCTGCCTTTTTTAAATCGCTCATAGTTGCTCTCCAAAGCATTAAATCAAATGAGTAACAATCGGAATTGGCAACAGCTGAAAGTGGCTGGGATGGAGTTCGTATTGTGACCGAGCCTTCAATTGCTGCCAGATGTTTTTTACACCTAACTTAAGTATTCAAATTTGATAGCGAGTATCACGACTTGAATCCTTGAAGACCGGAAGGAGGGAACAGAAAGCTATAGCAAGCGTTCCTGCCATTCCGCGAAAAGTCCGTTTTAGCGCGAGGGAAAATCATAAACCTTACTTAAACAAGCTCAATCAATATAAACCATGCTTAACTAAAGATTAAGGGTTGCAGGTCACATTCCCATCCTGCAAAGAAGCCGCCCGCAGGCGGCTTCCAGTACCACTTCTTAGAACTTGTAAGAAGCAGAGAAGTAGTGGCTGATACCGGTAGACTCGAAACCGTCTGAGTCAGGGATCAGGTATACATCGTTATAGGCTTTCAGGCCGTAACCCAGAGCAAACTGCTCAGAGTGCCAGAACAGACCGAAGAACGCAGCACCACCGTTAGAGGTCTGGGCATTACCTTCAAAGTGCTTGTCTGCACCGAACTGCCAGTCAACATAACCCTGGAAAGAGACAAAAGAACCGTTATCAAAGTTGTGCAGAGGCTTGAACCAGTTGGCAGAGAACTGGTAACCATTCCAGTCTTTGGCATTCAGATCATACAGAGCATACAGGTTCATACCTGTGGTACCCAGCCAAGGCACTTCCACGTCTGCACCGATACCCCAGAAAGAGTTGTTAACATCTACGGCGTTACCGCCCCAGTTGAACAAGGTAGAGAAGTAAACTTCTTTAACAGGGCCGAAAGACAGATCTTTACCGGTCAGCGCATCCAGAGAAACACGTGGTGCCAGCTTCATGAACATCTTTGCTGCATCACCGTTTTTATCGCTGGACTTACGCTCGGTAGGGTTGAACACGTCAACATAACCGTACAGGCTGAACATACCGCTACGACCGCCGAATTCCATTTCCAGGTAATCGTGACCGGTAGGTGCGTCAGGAGAGCGTGGCAGCTCTTCCAGAGCATACATGTAGTTGAACTGCATCCAGGAGAAATCGTTCTTATGGATATCGTCAGAGTAGTCTGCAGCGCTTACTGCACCGGTCATACCGGCGGTCAAGGCAGTGGTCAGAGCCAGAGTTTTTACAGCTTTCATCATCAACCCCATTTTGTGTAGGTGTTCTGCTTATTTAGCAGTGTGTTATTTTGCGTCCGCATTTTACTCATTTAGACGTAAATCGCAAACACTAAATTCGCACATGTGAACAAACGGTTAATTCATATATCACTGAAGTTGCACATATGCATTTTGCGCACACACGAGCGGTAACTCTTTGGCTACTTTATTGTGCTGGTGTCTGCGCAGATTGTGGGAGCGCATCTGGCTCCACGATTGGATTAGGTTGGAAAAGCCGGGCATATCGCCCGGCTTATCGTCATTGATTATAGTGCGAGGAACAGACCCGCAATGGTGGCGCTCATCAGGTTTGCCAGTGAGCCGGCGATAACAGCACGGATACCCAGCTTGGCTAAATCGTGACGACGGTTTGGTGCCATGGCACCCAGACCACCCAGCAAAATAGCAATAGATGACAGGTTGGCAAAACCACACAGTGCGAAAGAGATAATCGCCTGAGTACGGGCGCTCATCGCAGCTCCGGTACCTTCCACACATAAAGGCAGAGAACCTTTCACCACGTCAGCAGCAACTGAAGTACATGCCTGAGCCGCATCGTTAATGTATGGCGCGAAGTTCAGGTAAGCCACAAACTCGTTCACGACGATCTTCTGACCAATGAAAGAACCGGCAACCATGGCTTCATTCCAGGGCACACCAATCAGGAATGCCAGCGGCATAAACACATAACCCAGGATCAGCTCCAGGCTCAGACCTGGCATACCAAACCAGCCACCAACGCCGCCCAGAATACCGTTCAGCATGGCGATCAGACCGACGAAGGCCAGCAGCATAGCGCCTACGTTCAACGCCAGGTGCATACCGGAAGAAGCACCGGCTGCAGCCGCGTCCAGTACGTTGGCAGGCTTGTCACCATCTTCTGGCAGATCTTTCATTTCATTGATGGTGTGCTCTGTCTGAGGGTGCATCAGCTTGGCCATCAGCAGACCACCGGGTGCCGCCATAAAGGAAGCCGCAACCAGATATTCAATAGGTACACCCATCTGTGCGTAACCGGCCAGTACAGAACCGGCGATAGACGCCAGACCGCCCACCATAATGGCAAACAGCTCAGATTGGGTCATGGTTGGAATGAAAGGACGAACCACCAGCGGCGCTTCAGTCTGACCAACGAAAATGTTGGCGGTTGCGGACATGGACTCAGTACGTGAAGTACCCAGAGCAGCCTGCAGGGCACCACCGATAATACGGATAATCCACTGCATCACACCCAGATAGTAGAGTACAGCGATCAGCGAGGAGAAAAATACGATAACCGGCAGTACGTTTACGGCAAAAATAAAGCCCAATTTAAATTGAGCCAAATCACCAAACAGGAAGTTAATACCATTCTGGGCATAACCGATAACCGAGGATACTGCATCGGAAACGGACTTCAGAATGTCTTTACCGACGGGAACATACAGAACAAATCCACCAAAGGCTGCCTGAATCGCGAGCGCACCACCCACGGTACGCACACTGACTGCCTTACGGTTGTTGGACAGTGCATAACCAATGGCGAGCAACACGGCAATGCCGACCAAGCTCATAAGAATATTCATTTACCATCACCCTTCTGTTAACATTTATTGTTTATGTTGTTAACCAACCTATTTCCGAGCTGGATTATATCCAATAAGGCGGGGGAAATCGCGCTTTTCAGGTGAATTTTGAAGTTAAATTTCAAAAGTTTACCCAAATGCGCCCGGATTAAATTCGGCTGTTTCAACAAATTCAGCTAGACGTCAAATAGTTGGGTCACGTTTCTGAATAATTGTTCTTTTAACTGAACAACGTCAACCTGCCTCAGTCTGGCGATTTCTTCAACAACCTGCAACATTATAAGGGGGGTATTGCGGGATATTCCTTTAGGCGCCATGGCCGGAGAGTCAGTTTCCGGCAAGAGTGACGCTATTTCCATATTGGCAACACAATGACGTAACTTCTTCATATTGGTGTTAAGGACCGCGGCACCAATACCAATCAAAAATCCCAGTCCGGCAAATTGCCTGGCAGTTTCCAGACTGCCGCCAAAGCCATGTATCACGCCCCGGCATCCGGGATATTGCGCCAGCAACTCCAGCAGCGGCCGCTGCGCTTTCACGCAGTGCAGGATCAGTGGCAAATCGTATTGAATCGCCAGTTCAATATGTCCGCGTAAACTCGCCAGCTGAACATCCAATGTCGGGCCTTTCAGGCTATCCAGCCCGGTTTCACCTATGGCAACCAACCGCGGATCGTCCTTTTGCTCACTGAGCATTTCAGCTAACTGCTGCAGATGATGCGCGCAATGCTCAGGCGTCACCCACCAGGGATGAACACCCAATGCATAATGACAACCAGTTTGACGCGCCACTTCACGCACCCGCGGCCAGCAGGCTGGGTCGGCAGCCGGAATAATCGCGCCGCCAATGCCAGCCTGACGCATCTGCGCCAGCAATGGCTGACGGTCAGTATCAAACTCGGGGAAGTCCAGATGGGCGTGAGTATCAATCAGCATGTTCTGGCTTATTGGTTGGCTTTTCTGCAGGCAAGTCTGCCGAGGTTGCAGCAGGCAATGGGCGACATTCAGTTCGGCGTTCAAGCTGCGGGTCCGACAGACTTGGGGCACAGCAGCGGCGGGATTCCGGCGTCAATCCCATACGATCACACCAGTCACAATAACCTGTCCAGATCCGTTTTATCCAGTTCATCTCCCTCTCCTGCTGGATGTCGTTTGCAGCAGAATAACAAAAGGCAGCCGAAGCTGCCTTTGAAATCCCAAGCCGCGAGCAATTAATGTTCGCGGGTCTTGGCAAACTCGATGTCAGGATAACGCTCGGCTGACAGGTTCAGGTTCACCATGGTCGGGGCGATATAAGTCAGATTGTCACCGCCATCCAGCGCCAGGTTGGTGGAGCACTTGCGACGGAACTCTTCCAGCTTGCGCTCATCCTTGCAGTACACCCAGCGCGCGGTTGCCACGTTCACCGCTTCATAAATCGCTTCCACGTTGTACTCAGACTTGAGACGGGCCACGACCACTTCAAACTGCAGCACACCCACGGCGCCAACGATCAGATCATTGGTATCCAGCGGACGGAATACCTGCACCGCGCCCTCTTCTGACAGCTGAACCAGACCTTTAAGCAGCTGCTTCTGCTTCAATGGGTCTTTAAGACGGATACGACGGAACATTTCCGGCGCAAAGTTAGGAATACCGGTAAATTTCAGATCGTCGCCCTGGGTAAAAGTGTCACCAATCTGAATGGTGCCATGGTTGTGCAGACCGATAATGTCACCGGCATAGGCTTCCTGAGCACGCTCACGATCACCGGCCATAAAGGTCACAGCATCCGAGATGCTGACGGTTTTGCCGATACGTACATGCTTCATCTTCATGCCCTGGGTGTATTTACCCGACACAATGCGCATAAAAGCAATACGGTCGCGGTGCTTGGGATCCATGTTTGCCTGGATCTTGAATACAAAGCCAGAGAACTTCTCATCCTGAGCTTCAACTGTACGCTCACTGGTTTCTCGTGGCATAGGTGCCGGTGCCCACTGAGTCAGGCCATCGAGCATATGGTCTACACCAAAGTTGCCCAGTGCAGTACCAAAGAATACAGGCGTAAGCTCACCGGCAAGGAACATCTCCAGATCGAACTCGTTGGAGGCGCCCACCACCAGCTCCATCTCTTCACGCAGGGTGTCGGCCAGGTCACTGCCCACGGCCTCATCCAGCTCAGGGTTATCCAGCCCTTTGATGATACGCACTTCCTGAATGGTATGACCGTGACCGGTTTGATACAGAATGGTCTCATCACGGTGGATGTGGTACACGCCTTTGAAAGACTTGCCACAGCCGATAGGCCAGCTGATAGGCGCGCACATGATGTTGAGCTCAGTTTCAACCTCGTCCAGCAACTCCATGGGGTCGCGGATATCACGGTCGAGTTTGTTCATGAAAGTCACAATCGGCGTATCACGCAGACGGGTCACTTCCATCAGCTTGCGGGTACGGTCTTCCACACCTTTGGCGGCATCAATCACCATCAGACAGGAGTCAACCGCGGTGAGTGTACGATAAGTATCTTCCGAGAAGTCTTCGTGACCCGGGGTATCCAGCAGATTCACCAGACAATCATTGTAAGGAAACTGCATCACAGAGGTGGTCACCGAGATACCACGTTCTTTTTCCATCTCCATCCAGTCTGATTTGGCATGCTGATTGGAGCCACGGCCTTTTACCGTGCCCGCGGTCTGGATCTGGCGACCGTGCAGCAACACCTTCTCGGTGATGGTGGTCTTACCGGCGTCCGGGTGCGAAATAATGGCGAAGGTACGGCGTTTGCCGACTTCCTGCTGCAAAGAATTGGACATCTGTGACTATCTTCTGGTTGACCGGCCAACGCAGGTGGCCAGTGGAGTGAATCAAA
The DNA here is from genome assembly GCF_050865035.1 of Shewanella sp. GXUN23E. Classification (NCBI taxonomy): domain Bacteria; kingdom Pseudomonadati; phylum Pseudomonadota; class Gammaproteobacteria; order Alteromonadales; family Shewanellaceae; genus Shewanella; species Shewanella sp. GXUN23E. The sequence continues at coordinate 378,637 of NZ_JBOZWP010000001.1, forward strand.
AATTGGCGGGTATTTTCTCCGATCCGGCCGCAATAGACAATCGGTGACGACAAAAGTATCGGTCAATAGGCCTGATCTGGAGATATCCAAGCAGTTACCAGCGGGAGTTTTCTGGCAACGCGATAATGACTGAGTGGCCGTTGGGAACCCGGCAAGCAATTGAAGCATGGCATTGATACAGTTCTGCCACTTTAGATTTATTGTAATATAAATGTTACATATGATAGAAATTAGAGTCCTTCATTTTTTGTGGCCGTTGAAGGAGCAACAAGGTTTCGAAAGCAAAGATGTAGTTGGAGCCCCCGTCTTCACAATGAAGACCGTACAAATACGAGGAACTCTACATGAAATATATACTTGCCACCCTGCTCATCTGCTCGGCGTTCGCCGGACAAATGGCCCAGGCCAAAGACAGGATCACCGGCTTTGTGCTGCGCGGTGACACCAGCGGTGCTGTGGGTCAGCGCAATCACTTCGACAATCCCAACGGTGCCAACTGGGGCACCTCAGTTGATGGGATTGTTGTTCAGGTTGAATGGGCACACCTGCAAACCACCAAAGACGGTGAAATCACCTCAAACAACGTGATCGACCAGGCAATTACAGCAGTTACCCAGTGGAACGATGCACATCCCAACAACAAGCTGGGAATTAAACTGCGGGTGTTTGCCGGGATTTACTCCCCCGCCTGGGTCGGGAAGGAAACCGGCCAATTCTATGCCCAGTACAAAAATGGTAAAGAAGGTTACCTGCCGTTTTTCTGGAAATCCAAGCTGTTCCGCCCACTGTGGAATACATTCCAAACCAAACTGGCGGCCAAATATGATGGCAATCCGCTGATCCGCGAGGTAGCAGTGTCCGGCTGTATGACCCACAACGCCGAAACCATGTGGCGTAATCCCAATGACAACAACCGGGATGATGGCCGCAAAAATATCGACATCATGAGGGACAACGGCCTGACTCTGGCCAAGGATGAAAACTGTCTGGAGTGGGAAATCCGCATTGCCGCCAATAAGTGGAAAAACACCCATATCGGCATGGCTTACAACATGTGGAAAGACTATGAAAACGGTTGGGCGCTGAAGCCTGAGTTCGTCAACAGTCTGATGGATTACTGTCTGGCACAGGCGCCCGGCCGCTGCGTGCTGGGAAATAACTCACTGGGACTGGCCGACATTGGCGATGAAACCAGCCGCAATGACGTCACTTACTATCTGCGGCAAAAAGGCGGAGCAGGAAATCCGATTTACATTCAAACCGAAACCGTCGCCGATGATATTCATGTAGCCATCAATCATGGCGCCGACCGTTTGCACGCTGCCATGGCAGAGCTGCCCAAACTCAGCGCCATGGCGAAGGTCAGCCCCACCTACCTGCAAGGCACCAATATGCAGGATGCCAGACAAAACCTTAAAGGTAACTGATAAGCAGTAATTGCTCTGGTTGTTAACCAGTGGCACAGGCTTGAGACTGTGCCGGCCTGTCAATCAATAAAGCTCCCAATCGGGAGCTTTATTTTTCATAACCGCCAGCATCAACGCGTTAATTTAACTGCGAATTATTGCGCATCCTTATTTCACCAGTGGCCTGGCCTGCTCAATCTGATAGCGCTGATACCAGCTATCCAGTTGCTGCTGCAATTGCTGATGAACCTGTGGTTGCTGCGACAACAGATTTCGCTGCTCGGTAATATCACTGGCCAGATTATACAGCTCCTGGCGGTTATCCTCATAAAAGGTAATCAGCTTCCAGTCTCCCTGCCTGACCGCTACGCTGGGCGTGTTGCCGCTGGCATGGTAATGAGGGTGGTGCCAAACCAGAGTACGCCCTCTGGCCTCATCCGGATGTTCATCCAGCGCCAGCAGATCATCACCGTCTATGCCCTGAGGCACACTTGCCCCGGCGACATGCGCCAGCGTGGGATACAGATCGACCGTGGAGGTCAGGGTGTCATACAACTGCCCCTTTTGCTGCGCGGGCATGCGGATCATCAAGGGGATGCGGATCCCGCCTTCATACACCCAGCCTTTGCCCAATCGCAGCGGCAGATTGGCGGTGGAAACCTCTCTGTCGTCACCCTGTGCCCGGGTAGAAAATCCCCCATTGTCCGACGTCAGCACCACCAGGGTATTGTCATCCAGCTCCAGTTTATTCAAGGTCTCCAGCAATCTGCCCACCGAGCGGTCCACCGCCCAAATCATGGAGGCATATTTGGCGTCGACCTGACTGAGCTGAGTACGGCTGTGATTGACGTCATCCAGTAAATAAGCCGGTTTACTGCCCACTTTGTCTGATTTGTCACTGAAGTATTCGTACTTCTGCGGTCCGGCCTCCAGCGGAGTATGTACCGCGTAGTAGGACAGCATGGCAAAAAACGGTTTATCGTGGGGCTGCTCGATAAAGGCGATGGTTTCTTCCGTCAGCCTGTCGGTCAGATGTTGCCCCGGCTTACGATTGGGCAGTTGCGGATTTTTATAGGGATCATAATAGCCACCTCTTGGCGAGCCTTTGTCGAACCCGCCAATATTGACATCAAACCCCTGATCAGTCGGCAAATACCCGTCGCCCCCCAAATGCCATTTCCCGGCAAAGAAGGTGTCGTAGCCACTGGCTCGCAGCGTCTCGGCCAGCGTCACTTCCTCCAGCGCCAAATGTTCGGCCTTTTGGGGTTCAGTAACTCTGGGATGAGGCTCCTCGAATCCGGGGATATGAGTGGTGATTTTGAGTCGGCTGGGATGTTTGCCTGTCATCAATGCTGCCCGGGTCGGCGAACAAACCGGAGATGCGGCGTAAGCCTGGGTATACAACCGGCTTTGACTCGCCAGCCGGTCAATGTTGGGCGACTCATAATACTGGCTGCCATAGGCCCCCAGATCCATCCATCCCAAATCATCCACCAGGATCAGCAGAATATTGGGAGCCTGTTGCTCCGCGGCAATGAGCGGCAATGCGCAGCTCAATGCCAGTAATCCGCTGAGCAAAGTCAATTTGGCTTGTTTCATTACGCTTATCCCCTGTTCGTTCGCTATGGCAAAAACCCGGTTATTTCACTGCCAGTTGTTGCCAGTACTGCAGTTCCCAACCGGCAGGCTTTGCCAGCGTGTTGAACCACTGCCGGTAGTCCTCAGTCAGTTTGGCGACCACCTGAGGATTGGCCTTGGCAAGATTGTGCTGCTCCGCGTGATCCTCTGTGACATCAAACAGCTCAGTGGTTTTGGTGTCTGCCCAGTATCTCAGCATCCAGGGACCACTGCGTACCGCCCAGGCTGGTTCGCCGGAGGCTTTGTCGTCAACTTTTCCACCATCGTCATCCCGGTCGAATCCCCAGTGATGAGACACCTGACTGGCCCAGAACAGCTGGCGCCTGTCTGCAACCGGCGCTTTCAGGCGTGGCAGCAGGCTTACACCATCCAGATTGGCAGGTAACGTCTGACCGGCTGCCGCCAGTGCGGTAGGCAACAAATCCATTGACGACACCGGCTTATCATCGACCCGCCCGCCGTTAATCAATGATTTTGGTCCCCAAATCACCACCGGCACCCGGGTGCCACCCTGCCAGACCTGACCTTTGTAACCGGTAAAAGGCGCATTGGCCGGCAGCGGGAATGGCTTGCCACCCGGGGCCCCGTTATCACTCAGGAACATAATGATGGTGTTGTCCAGCTGCCCCTGCTTGGCCAGGGATGCCATCACGCGGGCAACCCCCTGATCCAGTGCGTACAGATAGGCATAGAAAATATCCAGATACTTATCACCGCTCTGAAATTGCTGCTGATATTGTTCGGGAGCAGGCTCTTTCAACGGACCGTGTACCGCGTTGTAGGCCAGATATAAAAAGAAGGGGCGGGATTTATCCGCTTCAATAAAGGAGATGGCTTTGTCGGTCAGCTGATCTGTCAGATACCCCTTGGCTTTGGCTTTGTTGCCATTCTCCTCAAGAATGGTCGACCCATAATAAGGGGTGCCAGAACGGTCAAAACCAAAGAAATAGTCAAAGCCTCTGGCATTGGGCGCCTGACCTTCCTTGTTGTCCGCTTTGCCCTCGCCTTTGCTCAAATGCCACTTGCCAATGGCCCCGGTGCGATAACCCGCTTGTTGAAACTCCTGCGCCAGCACCCGCTCAGAAACCGGCAGACCGGCCGCTTTCACATCCGCGTTATTGTAAACCCCGAATCGCTGCGGGTAGCGTCCCGTCATCAGTGCCGCCCGACTCGGACCACACAGGGGACTGGGCACGTAAGCGTTGGTAAAGCGCACGCCCTCACTGGCCAGCTGACTCAGGGTCGGCGTGGCCCGGCCGGCAAACTCCCGCGCCAGCGCCGGAGAGTAGCGCTGGCTGTCGCGCTCCAGATTCTGAGGGTTGTAGCTGCCCTCCAGCGCCAGATCCAGATTCATGGCCACATGACCAAACCCCATATCATCGGCCATCACCACCAGCACGTTGGGCTTGCGTTCAGCGGTCTGAGGCTCACCTGCAACTCCCCATCCACTGACGAGCATTGCTGCCAGCCCCCACAGCAATGTCGACGCCCTTGACCTTGTTTTCATGCTTTCCCTCTTTGATATTTCATTGTCCGATTACCGGCGAAAATCACCGACCTGGCTCAATTTAATACCATTTATAATATAAATATCAGGCGATTTACCCAGATTTACACAAATCCGCAACATGAGCAAGCCGGTGTTCCCTTGTTGGGGAAAATCACGCCACAGCGATTTTTATCAAACAGTTAAGAGTCAATGAATGTCAGGTGTATCAGGGATCATCATCATACTTCAGGCGCCAGAGCAGATAGTCCAGGGTCATTAGTACAGTTGCGAATCTGGCACATCCCTCCTGAAATATATATGATAAATTCAGATTGTTAACATTCTCACAGCATGATAACCGACAGGCCGCCATTATTGGCGAGCTTAATGATAGGCAGGCGTCGCCATCGGCAGACTCAGCCATTTACCGTCTCAGCCACTTACATGGACGGCCAGCTTCAGGAGTAATTGTGTCCTTACCTTTGAATATCAGTCTTGCCGCCTTGCTGCTGTGTTGCAGCGCATCCCAGGCCAATCCGGGCATAAAACCGGTAGCGCTCGATAATACTGTATGTACCCATTGTCACAGCGCACAACATCAGGCCTGGCAAGCATCCGACCATGCCCGCGCCATGGCTCTGGCTACCTCCACGCCAGGCACACCAGATACGCCGGATAAGATTGCTGCAGACTTCTCTGATATTAAGGTCAGCCACTTTGATCAGCAGGCCCGTTTTTATCTGCACAATGGCCAGCCCATGGCCGATATTGATGATGGCAATCAGCAGCAAACCTTTGAGGTGCTGTACAGTTTTGGGTATTACCCGCTGCAGCAGTATCTGGTCAGTACCGGTAAAGGCCGGCTGCAGGTATTGCCATTCGCGTGGGACAGCAGGCCGGAGCAGGAAGGCGGTCAGCGCTGGTATCACAACTACGCCACAGAGCAAATAGACGCCAATGACAGACTGCACTGGCGTCAGCCACTGCAAAACTGGAACGGCATGTGCGCCGATTGTCATTCCGACGGTCTGGTGCGTCACTATGATCCGGATAAAGACGAATTCGCGACCCGCTGGGACAACATCAATGTTGGCTGTCTGTCCTGTCATGGCGACATGCAGGCCCACGCAAGGGATCCGCAAACGGCACTGAGTCAGCAGGCCAGTTTGCAAATCCAGGTGACCGGCAAAGGCAGCTGGCAAAGGGACAAGGCGACCAACATAGCGTCCTGGCAAGGACCGCCCCGCGACAACCGCTTTATGGAAAACTGTTTTGCCTGCCACTCGCTGCGCACACCGCTGACCGATGGATTCAAGGCCAACGTCCCCTTTCTGGAGCAGTTCAGTCCACAGTTGGTCAACGCCCCGCTCTACTATGCTGATGGCCAAATCAAGGAAGAGGTCTACGTCTACGGCTCGTTTATGCAAAGCAAAATGGCCGCGGCGGGGGTCAATTGCCAGGATTGTCATGACAGTCACACCATGCAAGTCAAAGTGCCGGGCAACGGCCTGTGCCTGCAATGCCACAACCCAGATGCCTACAATGTTGCAGCTCATCTCAATCATGAGGCGGGCAGCAAAGGCAGCCAGTGTGTCGATTGTCATATGCCCCAAACCCGTTATATGGGAGTGGATGACAGACGTGACCACAGCTTCAGCATTCCCAGACCGGCGCTCACGGCGCAATTTGGCATCCCCAATGCTTGCGAGCGTTGCCACTCGGACAAAGGAACTCAGTGGGCCATAGCTCAGGTCAACAAAGCGTATCCCAACCCCAAAGCCCAGCTTAGCGCCAATCAATTGCGCCTGATTGAATTAAGAGCCGGCGCGCCAATCAGTGCGCAGGCACACCGTGCAATTATCGATGACGCCAGCCTGCCTGTGCTGAGTCGCGCCAGCGCCATTGAACTGTTGCCAATAACCCACAATGAACTGCCGTCGGAGTGGTTCAGCCGGTATCTGCATCATGCAGAGCCCCTGCTCAGGCTGGCAGCTGCCGCTCAGGGCGGACTGCTGCCGCAATCGGCACAGCAGGGACTGATCACCCCTTTACTTGACGATAACCTGCGCGCGGTGCGGGTAGCCGCGGCGCGCACGCTGTCGATGAATCAGCCACAGCAGGAGCCCTCATCACCTGCCATCAGTGAGCTTAACAGCGCCAATCGAATAAGCGCCTGGCGCGGCGAAGGTCGCATGAATCAGGCGTTGATGTTACTGGCTACGGGTCGCTGGCAGGAAGCGTCGGATGAACTGCAGGCAAGCATCAGGATTGATCCATTTTTCGCCCCCGCCTATGTGAATCTGGCAGATATCTACCGGGCGACTGGGCAAACGGCAAAAGCGGGCGAAATATTCAGGCTTGGGCTAGCCAATAACCCCCAATCGGCGGATCTACATTATGGCTATGGCTTACAGCTGATCAGAGCCAAAACTTATCAGGAAGCAGAGCAACACCTGAGCCAGGCTGCCACCCTGGCGCCCGACAATGGACAATATGTGTACGGCTATCTGCTGGCTCTGGACAACAATGGTAAGCAGGTACAGGCGCTGAAGATATTGAAAACCTACCTGCAAACCCATGGTGCCGATCCGCAATTGCATGCGCTTGGTCTGGCGCTTGCCCGAAAGGCCGGCGATTGGGTGACGCTCAATCAACTGTTGCAAAGCGGTAACTGAGTAAAAGATGCGGCCCGGCGTCAGTTGGTTATCCACGATTGACGCCGGTAAATTTAACGTGATGCCAAAAAGCGGTGAGTCACACCGGTATTAGCTCACAACCTTCTTTTACCACTATCAACGCAATATCAGCAGCAACTCAGGAATGTTGTTCCTCAAGCCAACCCGTTATAGTCGGTCGCAATGATTGTGCCGCAATTGACATCCCAAAAACACATAATACCAATTTCATTTAATAGTTGATCTGTTTCCGCGGGAGTTCAATGCGCTTGAGACAAGGTCACTAACGGCTCCTCGGCAACGGCTCCAGCACTGCGCTACCTCCTGCATCCATACAGTCGTGCATTAATGACATTCGCCACATCCTTGTGGCTTGCGAGCCGGCGAAGTCATAGTGGTGCTATGCCTAGACGGCTGAGCACAGTATCAAGTGCATTGAAACCCGCACTGCGTGAGCATGTCAGGCATCCTGCTTGTATGTTGCATTGCTCTTAACGGGAGCCCCCTTAGTCAATCAATGTGCCTTGAATCAGCATCCCTGACACGCTCTGAATTGATCCAACTATTAACGAAGTTGGTGTAAGTGACCACTTACCTGCAGCTAACTTACAGCCCGGGCCTGAGCTAAAAAAGAGAAAAAGAGGAAAAAGAAAAGACAACAAAATTTGACCTGCCAAATACCACTCGGGACAATACCGCCACTCGGTGTTAGCCATAGCTTGAGCCGCTGTCATACAAAGATGATCAGACGTTCGCAGTGCCACTCCCGACATCTACCAACAAAAGAAATTCAGACTGAATCTGCAACCAAAAAAATGGCCGGAGTCACAGGTGAGCCAACCGAGACCCCGGCCTAATAGCGTTGGGACGCCAAAAGTACACAAGTAAGAACTATGGATATCTGCTTCATCAGGCTTCAGCGCCACTCAACGTACGTCTGTCACAGCTTCGCCCTGTATCATGTGCTCAGGAGTGAGCGTCCCTAGCAGCAATACACAACTGAAGCCGACGGCTGAAACAGTGACAATACTGAGCACCTGCAAGCGACTGTCGGACAGATGCCAGACAGCACTCCCAAAAACGTCTCTGAATTGGCACCAAGCGCAAATGAAACCGATATTCAGGTTGGGCAGCAACAAATGGACTCCAAGACCCGAAGAGTCCGACCTCCGTCTGTCTGCTGCCCGGCAACAGACGGAAGCAATGGGTTACAGCAGATCCGGACGCTTCAGCGTGGGGTTAACGCCCACCTCTTTCTGCCATTCAAGCAACGACTGTTTCATTGCCTGAACCTGTTGCGGATACTGGGCCGCCACATCTGTGGTTTCCGATGGATCGGCCTGCAGGTCATACAGCTCGGCTTTACCTGAAACGAACGCCACCAGTTTCCAGCGTTCACCTATCACAGCCGCGTAAGCATCCTCATAATTGCGATACAGGATCACCTGATGACGATCTGACGTTTTGCCATGCAGCAGCGGCACTATGCTCTGACCATCAAGAGGTTTGACCGAGGCCGGATCGCCACCGGCAATCTCCATAAAGGTCGGCAACATATCGGTGGATAACACCAGTTGCTCAGAGACAGCGCTGGCAGGTGTTACGCCGGGCCAACGCACCAGTAATGGGACTCTGGCGCCCCCTTCATACAGGGCTTTGCCTCCCAGTTTTCCACCCCGCAGCGGCGCGTTGCTGAAAAAGCCGCCCTGATCCGAATAGAAGATCACCACTGTGTTATCCGCCTGACCGGACTCCTCCAACGCCTGCAGAATACGACCTACCGACTTATCCAGCGCCTCAACCATGGCACCGAAATTGGCATAATCCGGCTGCAGTCCTTTATCCAGATATTTCTGAACACCTTCGGCAGGTCCCTCATGCGGGGTGTGCACTGTATAGTAGAAATTGGTCAGCATAAACGGCTGTGGTTTGTCATAGCCTTTGATAAAGCGCACCACATCATCGGTCAATCGCTCGGTCAGGTAGGTGCCTGGTGGCGTATCCGGATAAGGATTGCGGTAGGCCTCCCAAAATGGCGCAGTGTAACTTTTGGGATGACCTGCGGTAGATACCCCAAACTGCTCATCAAAGCCTTGTTTGATGGGGAAATACTCTTCAGATCCCAGATGCCACTTGCCGGAAAATGCGGTGTAGTAGCCCAGCGGCTTCATGACCTCGGCAATCGAAGTCACCTCCAGCGGCAAGTAGTTTCGTGAGGGTTCCTGCGCCGGATCAGTCGGTAACACATGAAACTCCTGAGTCGCGCGGTGGAACTTGTCGAATCCCATTTTGGCGCTGCCATCGGGAATGTGTCTGGGCATCTTCAGCCGTGCCGGATGCTGGCCGGTAATCACCGATGCCCGGCTCGGGCTGCAGGTGGGTGAGGCCACATAAGCCCGGGTGAACTCCAGACTTTGCTGTTTCAGACTGTCGATATTGGGGGTATCCCAGCGGCCGCTGCGATAGCCAAGATCTGTCCAGCCCAAATCGTCGGCGAACAGCAGCAATATGTTGGGTTGCTGTTGAGTTTGCTTATCGTCAGTTGCCGCTGGCGCGGTGGTTTGCGCGCAGGCTGTCATCGACAGCGTCAGCGCCATCATGGCCACCAGCGGTCGCAATCCCTGACTGAAGTTAGGGTAAATCATGGTTATTCTCCTGCAGCCGGTTTGGCATCACACTGGTTTTGAAAACATTTCGGGTGTTTAGCCATCATCGCCTGCACCGATTTATGTTGAGCTTTCCGCAGTGAGTCACTGTTGTACAAATGGGCCGGCACGGTCAGTCCGGGCACAGTGATAGGGGCCGGTTTATTCGCCTGCCAGCCATGAATGGCCCGGCGCATGCGGGTGACCCGCTCCTGATATCCGGCTTCATCCGCCAGATTATGCAGCTCCTTTGGGTCACGACGCAGATCATACAGTTCCGCCTCACCCTCGCCGGACGTACCTGAGACAATGAGCTTGTAATCGCCCTGGCGGTACATCAGATCGCTGCGCTGGGAAAAGGCAGAATTCTTCCAGTCTTGTGCTTTGCCTGCAGTCAGTGGCAGCAGTGATTGCCCCTGAACACCGTTGGGGATATCGATGGCCATCATCTCCAGCAGGGTTGGCATCACATCTATGCTCTCCACGACCTGCTCGACGACTTTGCCCTGATTGAACAACCTGGCATATTGGGTGTTTTTGCCTGCACGGATGATCAGCGGAATACGGCTGGAGCCTTCATACATCACTCCTTTGAACCACTTGCCGTGATCCCCGAGCATGTTGCCATGGTCGGCGCTGAACACCACTATGGTGTTGTCCGCCAGCCCGGAACTGTCCAGATAGCTCAGCACCCGCCCGACATTGTCATCCACGTTGGTGATATGCCCCAGATACTGGGCCGTCAGATCCCGCATCATCTGCTCATCATCGATCAAATGCCGGGACATTCCCTTGTTTCCTTTGGCGATAGCCGCCTGACGCTGTGCCTTGACCTCTGCAGGAATGACAGGCACCGACAGCTTACTGGGGTCATACATGGACGCATAAGGCTCAGTCACCCGATACGGACTGTGAGGCTCGTTGAAACTCAGGAATAAAAAGAAGGGCTTCTCGCCATTACGCTGATCCAGGTACTCAAGCGCCCTGTCTGTCAGCCAAAAGGTCTCAAAGTCCGCTTTGTCAAAACGGTATTGGCCCAGATCATGTCCCAGTGGATCTCTGGGATAAGGCACACTGCCGGGTTTGGGAACAAAGGCTTCCGGGCCGTATTTGGCCTGCATATACTGGCGATATGTCGGCTCGCGGTTGGGGCCTTCACTGGTTCTGGACCAGAAATAGTCAAAGCTCCAGTCGTGCCACTCGGGATAAAAGTGCAATTTCCCGGAAATGGCGGTTTCATACCCCTGATGTTTCAGCAAGGTCGGCAGATCCACTTCGGCATCATTGGCCAGGGCATCCCTGGTGTTATCCAATACGCCATGGACGTGAGGATAACGTGAGGTAAAGAATGACCGTCTGGAGGGCGAGCAGATAGGTGCCGCCGTATAGGTCGTCCGGTAATATGTCCCCTGGGCCGCCAGGCGATCCAGATTCGGGGTCTTGACCACCGGATGACCGGCTACGCCCATCACATCCCATTTCATCTCATCTGTCATAATAAACAACAGATTATCGCGGGATTTCTGATCCGGTTTGGCGTCCAGCGCAGCCGCTGCTGCGGGTTGCAGCGCCAGACAGGCCAGAGAACACAACAGCAGTGCTTTCATCAGACTTCTTCCTCGACACCGTTCTTGCCTGTCTTGCGCTGAATGGTCACCTCATTGATGGACACCAGTTTGCTGCGCTCATCAAAGCCAACAAAATCATTGTCGCCATGGACAAAGCCACTGGAGCGCTCAACCTGCACCGCCGCCACCTTACCCGGCTGGTTTGGATATTCATCGGTCAGCACGATCCTGTTATTGACGAATATCACATCGCTGGTGCGACTGGCGGTCAGCACCCTGCCGTTAAACACTTTGAACTCATTGTCATGGATGCGAACATTGCGGTGAAACGGCGTGTCGGCATCCGATTTGCGACCAGGCACGATATCGATGGCTGACGAGGCCTTGGCATAGTTGCAGTTATCGAACAGGTTGTTGCGGATCTCCACTGATTCAACCGGGCCGGACTCGTACCACTTGGTCCCCCCGGAACCTATCTTGATGGCGATACCAGGAGTATGGAAGTAATTGTTTTCGATAATGATCTTGCCTTTGGCCGAGATTAGCGCGCCTCGGGCACGGTTGCGCTGGAAGCGGCTGCCGCTGATCAGCACATGCTCGGGTTGCCAGGTCAGATTATCCAGCACATCATCAATCTTCAGCCCTGCTGGCAGCGACTCTTTGAACTCCACGGTCCAGTATTTGGCGTCACGACGCTCAGTTGTGGCTATCTCGTTGGTGTGAAATACCTGCAGATCCGCATCACTGAAGCTCACCTGACTGCCCGGTTCAAAAATATCTATCCCCAACTGCTGATAGTGAACCAGTTCAAAGGTCACGCTCTTGCTGCTATGGATTTGCGCCACTCTGGCGTACATGCCATGAATATTGGTGCCATCGTCAATTTGTCCCTGAAAAATGCAGTCTTTCAGAACAATATGGCCGCGGCAATTGACGAAATGAGTTGCATCCACAGTGGTTGAAACCAGACGACCTGAGGTTTGCGTCGGTTGAATACGAACCTTGTCCAGCTTCACGCCATCGGCCAGTTGGGCGATCACTCCCATGGCACCGGAATGATGGATGTCGATATTCTCAAGCCAGGTGTTTTTGGTCTGCTGCAGCGCCACTGCCGGCCAGTCACGGTGCTCCTGCATGATAAGCAGGGTATTGCCGACTTTGGGCCAGGTTGACAGCCTGGTCGTCAGACGCAGCACGCCCGGACGCACCTGTGTGGTGATTGGCTGGATCTCACGCTGGAAGTTGTCCTGGGCCATATAGGCCTGCTCCTGCCGCTCGGTATCAAACTCCAGCAAATTTTTGATGACAGGGTTTTCAAATCCCTCCCCCACAAAACGGAAGCGGCCATCTTCAACGCGATAACGAAATCCGGGTTTCACTCTGACTTCAACATACTCTTGCTGCGGATTAACGGCCTCAATAATGGCCTCACAGTGAAACGGCACGTCCCAATCGATGGAAAAGTTCTGCAGGGTTACACCGCGGGACTGAGTTACCATAAAAGGCACAATGCCACCGTGAAACACAAAGCTGGAACCCTGACCATCCAGGGTAAAATTGTGAAAGCCGCTGAGAGGAAAGGCTACCGGCTTGATACCATCGTCGTTGTTGGAGATGTAATAGAAATCCTGATCCGCCAGGGTATACCAGAAGTCATAGCGGCCTTTGGGGAACACCAGCGTTGTCCCCGGATTCTCACGGCAATACTCAAGCGCCTGCTTCAGTGCCGGTACCACATCGTCACGGGAGTCCGGCTTGCCGCCGAAATCGGCAATGGACACCTGCTTGCCACCGGCCATGGCACCGGTGACATTGCCAACGGATGCCATTGCCAGGGCGCCCGACAGCGATTTGATAAAAGTACGTCGTTCCATCTTTCAGCTCCTCGGCACTATTTTTTTGATTGTTATTGGTTTTGCTTGTTTTTGTTTTGGACTGCTATTGGTTTTTGGGATGACGCTTCAGATAGTCCAGGCACTCGGGACTGGCACAATCTTTGTAGAACTCCAGCACTTCGCGGACGCCTTCATCGCTCTCCGGGTACTGTCCCTTATCATCGGTAGCCGCCATCCAATCGATCAGCACGGTACGCATTTGTCGCAACTGAGCCTGAAACGCAGGATCGCTGGCCAGATTGTGAATTTCAAAAGGATCTGCCTTGAGGTCATACAGCTCCTCCTGCGGCTTGTTGGGTGCCATCAACTGCGCCTGTACTTCATTGAACTTGCCTTCACGGTAAGCCTTGCGATACTCCTTGGTCATAGGCCACTTATCCCGGTACTGAGGCTGCATATAAGGACGCTGGGGCATGAAATTACGGATATATTTGAAACGGTCGGTTCTGACAGAACGCATGTGGTCGAAGGTGTAATCCAGCCGGTCCCGCGCTGAAATAATCCATTCAGGTGCCTGATAATCGGTGGCAAAGAAGTCTTCCGTGGTCATGTAGTCCGGGATTGCAATGCCTGCCAGCCCCAGGCTGGTGCCGCCTATGTCCAGTCCACGCAGAGGTTCACTGCGCACCGCACCCAGTTTGCGGATCTGCTCATTACCGGCAGGCCAGCTGACCACCAGCGGCACCTGCAAACCACCATCGTAGAGGAACTGCTTGTGGCGCAGGCTGCCGTTACCATGGTCGGTGAAGAAGAAGATCGCGGTATTTTGCAGCAGTCCATGTTGCTCCAATTGTGCCAGCACCTTGCCGACATCCAGATCGGTAGCATGCACAGCCTCATACTGCATCGCCCAGTATTCGCGGGTCAGCGGCAGATCAGCGTAATAGGGCGGCAAAGTCAGGCTATTGCGATCGACTTTGAACGGAGGGTTCTTTTCTTTGTACTTGCCGCCAGTCAGCTGCAATTGTCCGAAAAAGGGTTTGCCGGATTTGGCCACTGTCGCCGCCCAGTCAAACTCAGGACCTTCCAGCTGGCCCTGATGACCGACGATGGGACCTGGTGACAAAGAGTAAAAGCGGGTTCTGTCGTAGTGAAAGTTATAATCATCCTTGCCTATGTTGAAGGTGTCATAACCGGCATCACGAAACAATTCAGGCACGCTTTTGTGGCCTGCTGGCAAGGTAATGGGATTGTAGTCAAAGCGTGCACTTCTGTGATTGTGCAGCCCTAAGGTGGTTTGCATGTCACCGGCGATAATGGCGGAGCGTACCGCTGAGCACACAGGCGCAGGCATAATCAATTGATCAAACCGCACCCCCTGGGAGGCCAGGTTATCAATATTGGGGGTTGGCACTGTATGGTCACCATAAGCTCCCATCCAGTCATTCATGTCTTCAACATAGATCCACAGAATATTGGGGCGTTGAGGATTGGCAACCGCGGTAGCAGGTTCCTGCGGGGAACTCAGGCATCCTGTCGATATCAGCAGCGCCACTATCAGGCAAATCAATCTCATATTGCTCTCCGGGTCCTTTTAAAAAACTATAGCGAGAGTGACCACTATTTGTGCTATTTACAAATTAGATACTATTTATAATACAATTTGATTGCAACAGTGATTTAACACATTTACACAGGATTACACTGGTGAAATCAGGCGGGAAATAAAGAAAGGCCCCTAACGGGGCCTTAATATTGATGAAGGCTACTGACTCACCTTCTTCAACAGCGGGATTAAAAGCTATAACTCAATCCCAAGTGATATCTGCGACCATAGATATAGTTTTCATATAAACGCTCTTCAAACTCGGCAAATTGTCGCTGTTCGGCATTTGTCAGGTTGATCGCGTTAAAGGTCACAGACAGGTTTTTGGTAATATCATAACTGGCGGTGAAATCCAGTTGTCCATATGCATCACCAAATACCACATCTTCCTGGCGTCCTGATGGTTCAATCAGGAATTTACTGCGGTAGTTATAAGCAAGACGGCTGCTGAAATCATATTTCTCGTAATACAGCGCCGCGTTATAACTGTTTTTCGACAGTCCGGGCATACCGAAGTTATTGGCCACACCTTCGCGACTGAAGTTTGCATCACTGTCCTGATAGGTGTAATTGAGGTTAATGCCAAATCCATCCAGGAAACCCGGCAAATAATCGAATTGATGTTGCAGAGCAATTTCCGCACCTTTCACTGTAGCTCCCACTCCGTTGGTTGGAGCAATAACTTCAACGTCATTACCCTGATCATCCACAGAGGTGCTTCTCAAGTCGAAAATAAAGGAGTCGACATCTTTATAAAACAGTGCTGCAGAGAGCACTGAGGCCTCTTTGAAGTACCATTCCAGAGACAGGTCATAGGCGGTGGCACGATAAGGGTCCAGCTTGGCGTTACCCTGACGGATGATAATAATATCTTCACTGTTACTGATGGCTTGGTGAGCAGACAGATCAACCAGAGATGGACGCGACATGACTTTGGCTACTGCACCGCGAAGCAGCAGATCGTCAGTCAGTTCCAGCGCCAGGTTGAAAGATGGCAACACATCCGCATAGTTGTTGGTGACCTTACGCTCAGTAAGACTGCCATCCAGTTCCTCGGTAGAGCCAAGGGACTCTACGTCCGTGTTAACGTAACGGACACCGAAGTTTCCTCGCAATGCCTTGTCACCAAATACCTGAGTATCATAGTCTACCCGGACATAGGCGCCCTGGGTGTTTTCGGTCACATCATAGTCAAACGAAGGCACATGCTCGACACTGAAATCAAACCCTTCTGCCAGCGCAGCCTCACGCATTGCTTTAAGCGGCGTCTTGGCCCAACTCTGGCTGGATACCTGTGCATCAGAGCCGTCATAAAGCCCTGTAATGTTGCCATCGGCAAATTCACTCAGGCTGTGACCATTAAAGGGAGAATTCACATGTTCAAATTTAATCCGGCTCTTATTCTGATGCTTGATTAACGCACCGAAACTGATGCCGTTAAAAATATCGTGATCAATTGCGCGCTGCAGATCAAATTTGAATGTTTCCTTGGTATCTTCAATATCGTAAAGCTGAACCCTGAAAGTTGGCGCTTTAGTGGTATAAAACTGAATATCCCCCGGATTATCCGGAATATCATCTCCGGGGAAATAGTAATCAATAACCGGGAAACGCCCCTCAAGATGATAGTCCATCTCAAATGCATTATCGGCCTGGGCAAATGAGGTCGCATTATCATCGGTATGACGTAAGCTGTGGGAATACCCTATTTCTGACGATAACTGCCAGTCGTCATTGATATTATATTCGCCGCCCAGTGTGCTGGTGACGGTTTTGGTGGTTTCTTTACTGTACCAGGCGTTATTAAATAACTGAGCATCTGATATTCTGGCGGCAACTAAAGTGCCATTCTCATTAATCACTGCGGAATCAGAGTTATCCTTAATAACTTTTGATTTATTTTTACCGGTATTAACGGGGAAACGGGTTTCTAGGAAAGTTTCATCGCGAACCTGTACCAAATGGCTGTACAAGGTATCCCAATACAATTCCAGGGCATCCGTGGGTTGCCACTGGAACGACAGCGTACCATCGGTACGGGTGCGCTCAGTGGTGCCGGTTTGATAACGGATACGGTTCAGATAAGAATACTCATCCCCCACTTCTCCGCCTTCGACAACACCATCTTTGGCTTCAACAGTATTTTCACGCCACCCCCAGCCACGCAATGCATCTTCCTGCAAAGTTCTGACGGTATGGTTGGCAGACAGCAACACGCCAAAAGTTTTGTCTTCATTCTGGCGACTGACCAGACCTGACAATCTGGGCTCGGTTTTATTGGTCAATTCTGAGTAATCAGCAAAGGCAGATATCTTGGTTTTGTCGCCCTTGAAATCCAGTGCACGGCGGGTCACGACGTTAACCGTGGCACCAATACCGCCTTCTTCCATATCGGCGGTCGGGCTTTTGATCACCTGCAGTGCCGATACGTTTTCTGAAGAAATGGCATCAAAGGAAAACTCCCGTCCTTCACCGGCAGCACTGGCCTGCCCCTGGCCGTTAACGGTAATTTGTGTCAATCCTGGTGCGACGCCGCGAACGCTGACAGTCGAACCTTCACCATCACTGCGGGAAATGGTCACCCCGGTCACCCGCTGCAATGCATCAGCAACGTTTTCATCCGGCAGTTTGCCGATGTCTTCTGCCGAAATCATGTCTGCAACCTGATCGGCAAAGCGCTTATCATCCAATGATTTTTTGAGGCTGGACTTAATACCCCGCACCTCAATGACTTCCATTTCCTGCTTGTTGACATCCGCCTTTTCCGCTGCGACCGCAATCTGACTGGTCCCCCCAGCCAACACACTCAAACATGCCAGCGATATCGCACTCTTTCGAAACGACGTCATAACCCCTCCACCTGTTGTCTAATTGTTATAGCAAATAGAAACCTTCACTGGCGGGGATGACCCCTACGACATGCCAAATGACACTTCCAGTTTTCTATGATTTATAGTATTAATAATTTAATAGCAACAAAAGATCAACACGCACGAAACATTCTTTCGTTATGGAAGTGAGAGACGGAGGAATCAACTTAATGCAAACAGCAGGTTAGCATAAACAATCAAGCACTCTTAAGTATGCAATTAAGAACAGACAATTTAATTCAGCACAAAATGCTGTAGTTACGAGACTGCACAGACAAATGATTGACTTACTTGCCAGCTACAGAGTGAACGCTGACAAAATGTAGCGACAAGTTTGAAAAATATGGAACAGGGAGACACCTGGTGAACAAGAGACTGAAAATCATCGCCACCGGCGGCATAGCGTTGCTGTGCCTGTGCCAGCTTCCGGTGCAGGCAATAGTGCTGGACAGGCTGCTGAACGATACCAACACCCCCGTCAACGTCCGGGCAAGCCAGCCGCAAACAGCGGCAGACAAGGCGCTCAATGGTGAAGCACAACCCAATGTACTGCTGATCCTGGCCGACGATCTGGGGATTATGGATACCCAGGTATATGGCGCTCACCAATATGCCACTCCCAATATCAACACCCTGGCCAATGCCGGAGTGCGCTTCAGCCAGGCCTATACCAATGCCGGTAACTGCGCGCCCAGCCGGGCCAGTTTAATGACCGGGCTGACACCGGCTGAGCATGGAATTCTGACCGTAGGCAGCAGCGCCAGAGGCAAACCGGCGCTGATGAAGCTGACCCCCCCTAAAAATCGCACCGAGCTTGACCCGGCCATTCCAACTCTGGCCGATCTGTTCAAACTCAGGGGCTATCACACCGCTATCATAGGTAAGTGGCATTTGGGAGAGCAGCCACTGACAGCTTATGGATTTGATGAGGCACTTGCGGCCTCGGGACTGGGCCATGCGCCCAGCCATTTCTTTCCCTATGGCGCAGACAAACGGGCACTGCCGGGACTTGAACAGCCAAAGCAACAGGATGAGTATCTGGCCGATCGCCTGACCGCTGAAGCCATCAGCTACATGCAGCAACAACAGTCACCGTTTTTCCTGTACCTGCCCTTTTACGCAGTCCACACGCCAATTGAAGCGTCAGAAAATGACATCCGCCCGCATCTACCGGCAATGCAGGCAGGCAAAATCAAAAATGCTACTTATGCAGCCATGGTCAGCAACCTGGATACCAATGTGGGCAAACTGCTCAGCGCGCTCCAGACCATGGGCAAGGCCGACAATACCCTGGTGATCTTTGCCTCGGACAACGGCGGATTCGAGCCGGTCACCTCATCACTGCCCTACCGGGGCGCCAAAAGTACCCTGTTTGAAGGCGGCATCCGCACGCCATTGCTGATGCGCTGGCCAGGGGTCATCCCGCCTGATACCCAAAACCAAACCCCGGTACAGCTTTCCGAACTGTTTGCGACTGTCAGTCATCTGCTGGGGCTTGAACAGACCCAGGACAATCTGCTGACGCTGGCAGTCAGGCAACAGCAAAAAAGTGACAAAACCCTGTTTTGGCATGCGCCGGTCTATATGACGCAAAATGCCGCAATCAATTCAGATCCTGCATATTCTTATTGGAAACATACGCCGGCTTCGGCGATCCGCGACGGGCATTACAAATTAATCCATAACGACGAAACGGACACCAATCTGCTGTTCGATTTGCATGCCGATCCGGGAGAACAACAGGACATAGCCGCCAGCCGGAGCGATATCGAACGCCAGCTGTATCAAAAATTGCGGGCCTGGCAGCGCATGGTCAATGCACCTATGGCTGACCAAGCCAATCCGGCATACCACCCGACTTCGCCCGCGCCGCAACAAGTTTATCAATCCTTGCCTTAACCTATGAAAAGAGAACCAGTATGAAGCACAAGTCCCTACTCTGGTTGCCAGCCCTGATGGCTCTGCTGCTCCAGGCCTGCAACCCCAGCACACAGGCGCAATCGAACGCGACCGCGGCACAACCCGGCGTGGCCGAAGCGTCCGCCAAAAAGGCGCCTAATCTGGTCATCATTTATGCCGATGATCTGGGCTATGGCGATGTCGGCAGTTACGGTGCCACTGGCGTTGCCACCCCCAATATCGATGCATTGGCCGCCAATGGTCTTAAACTGACGGATGCTCACGCCTCGGCGGCCACCTGCACCCCTTCGCGTTATTCGCTGCTGACCGGGGAGCACGGCTTTCGCAGCAAAGCAGCCATTCTGCCCGGCGATGCACCTTTGCTGATCAGTCCCAGCCAACCTACCTTACCCAAATTGCTCAAACAGGCCGGTTATGCCTCGGCGGTCATAGGTAAGTGGCATCTGGGGCTGGGGGATGGTCAGGTTGACTGGAATCAGGCGGTGAAACCCGGCCCACTGGAACTGGGTTTTGATTACAGCTTTCTGCTGCCGGCCACCGGCGATCGGGTACCGACTGTCTATCTGGAAAACCACCATGTGGTTGGGCTGGAACAGGCCGATCCGCTGGAGGTCAACTATCAACACAATATAGGTCAGCGGCCCACCGGGCTGGATCACCCGGAATTGCTGCGGATGAAAGCCGACCCCCAGCACTCCAACACCATAGTCAATGGCGTCAGCCGGATAGGCAGCATGAGTGGCGGCGAGGCGGCTTACTGGGTGGATGAAGAGTTTGCCGACATCTTCACTGAAAAAGCAGTGAACTTCATGCGGGCCCACAAGGACCAACCTTTCTTCCTGTTTCACTCCATGCACGATATTCATGTGCCCAGACTGCCCAACCCCAGATTCAAGGGTAAATCCAGTATGGGGCCAAGGGGCGATGCCATTGCCCAGCTGGACTGGATAACGGGTCAGATAATCAAGGAACTCAATACCCTGGGCATTGCCGATAACACCATAGTGATGTTCACCAGCGATAACGGTCCGGTGCTGCACGATGGTTATGAAGATCAGGCAGTGGAACTGGTGGGAGATCACAGACCGGCGGGGGTTTTCCGGGGTGGCAAGTACAGCGCCTACGAAGGTGGTACCCGGGTGCCGACCATCCTTTACTGGCCGGGCACCATAGCGCCCAGAGAAAGCGCGGCACTGGTGTCACAACTGGATATTTACGCCACTATGGCAGATATTCTCGGCCTTAAACTGGCTGACGATGAAGCTATTGACAGCGTCCCCCTGACTGACGTCTGGCTGGGCAATTCCGATCAGGGGCGGGAGTGGCTGGTTAAAGAGTCGGTCGGCACCTTATCCCTGCGTCACAATAACTGGAAATATATCCGGCCATTTCAGGGCGAATCTTTGCCGGACTGGCTGCATAACAAAGATGTCGAAACCGGTTTGCAGCATGAGCAGCAACTCTACAACCTGAGCAATGACGCCGGTGAAACCACCAATCTGGCGGTCAACGAATCCTCGCAGCTGGCGCAGATGCAGACCCGGATGGAGCAGATAGTGCAGCAGGGCTACCGCCCTTAAGCGACCGCGCTTTGGCAGCGAGTTGGTTCAGCGGGCATCAGCTCTGGCAATGGTTACAAGCCAACCGGTCCGGAGCTAATTTGTTGATAAAAAAGCAAAGCACGACGCTTGTGCTCCCAATCCGACGAGCGCTCCTAGAGCGACATTGTAATCAGCCGCAACTAGGGTTGCGGCTGATTTTTATCTGAACCTCCACTTCCCCAACCTGATACCCCAGTCATTGCGTTCGCGACAACGTCCCGCTGAGTTGGCATCAAGCCGGCAATCATCGCCACATTGAGTTCAGAGCAGCAACCATCGGCCAGGTAAACAGCGAGTTGGATTTATCCGGAGAATCGACACAAAAAAACATGACATCGAATTAATCCCAGCCCTGACGCCCTAATCTTTCGGATCGCATAAACTCGGGGTCTTATACCAATTTCATTTAATAGTTGATCTGTTTCAGCGGGAGTTCAATGCGCTTGAGACAAGGCGAGCTGGCGAAGTCATAGTGGTGCTATGTCAAGACGGCTCAACACAGTATCAAGCGCATTGAAACCCGCACTGCGTGAGCGTGTCAGGTATCCTGCTTCTGTGTTGCATTGCTCTCAAAGGGAGCCACCCTTAGTCAATCAATGCGCCTTGAATCAGAATCCCTGACACGCTCTGAATTGATCAAACTATTAATGAAGTTGGTATTAAGTCCACAGATGATCCCTATTTCCCAGGTTTTACCTTTGGTGGATAAGCACCTGAAACATATGGCCGCAAACGAGGCGGTAAGATTTAAAACCTATAAGAAAGACAGAAGCATACTGATATATTGCCGGGCGATGGGCGAGTTTTCGCTGATTGAACAGGGCTTTCACCATCACACCTGCACAGGCGACAGGCACAGCATCCTTAAGCAAACGAAAAAGGCGTTGCAGCGGGAGTTTCCACGAAGTAACACAGCCTGGGTCGAATATTTTGAGCAGGTGGATGACCCGTTCAATCTAACCTCAGCCCACAACCGCCAGGCCTCGCTGTTTGACTGAAAGCAGCATGAGCGATGATGCAAAGCCATCACAGGTGATAATGCAAGCTCATCACACAGTCAGCGCAAAAAAGGATTCCCGAAAAAAGCGCCGGCCAGGTTGCTGGATAGCCGATAGTTGTCGGGACTCTGATATTGCTTCGGATTGGCAACGATAGATAATTGCCAGCAGGATGGCTGATGACGACCAGTAGGGGTTGTCTCTAGTGAACGTGGCGCCGATAAACGCCATTTGAGGCACAAACAACACCGCAAAACCGGATAACGTTCGTTATCGTTGGCGCGATTTGTCTTCCTGCTCCCTGCTTTTTGATACTTTGATGTGATATTGACGGCTTGATTCTGACTGTCTAAATCAGATTTCCCGGCGCTGATTTGGGGTATGGATGATGCTGAGTTCCAGGCTCCCGCAATCCGACCAGCGTCGACGCGGGAGCACTCTGAAACGGTTAATCAGTCGAAGTTCCAGATATCCAGTGACGATGCCTGTCGCTGATTCATTACCGCCAACGCCCGGGCCACCAGCTGTGGATGTTGAGCGGCAACATCCACGGATTCAGCCGGATCACTCCCAAGCTGATACAGCTCAATGTTCCCCGGCACCATAGCGCCGTGCTTTTTGTCGGCACCTTTGGTCCTGGTGAAATGACGTATGGCCTTCCAATCCCCCATCACCACGGCCTGGGAAGGATTACCGGCATGAAACTCCCAGTAGAGTGTATCGTGAACCTGCTGCTCTTTGCCCCGCAGCGCTGGCAGCAACGATTGCCCCTGAATGGTAACAGGAGCCGGTATTCCCAGCAGCTCGGCAAAGGTTGGCAACATGTCCCAGAATGCCGAAACCACCTGGCTTTCAGAGCCGGGCTTAATATTGCCCGGCCAGCGGGCAATCATAGGTGCCCGGATCCCACCTTCATACAGGGTTGCCTTTTCCCCCCTAAGGCCTGCGGTACTGGCAAAGAAGTCAATATCCGAGCCACCGGCGCTGGAGGCACCGTTATCGCTGGAGAAAAACACCAAGGTGTTGTCGTCCAGATGCAACTCCTTGAGCAAGGCCATCATTTGTCCTACCTGAGCATCCATGGCGGAAATCATTCCTGCTCTTGCCGCCCTTGGCCGCGGGTGAGGCGTGTAATCGTTGCCCCCGGTCACCTGATGCGGTACCTCGTCAAACTCATATTGTGCCAATGCCTCATCCGGCACCTGCAGCGCGGCATGGGGAACAACGAAAGGCACATACAGGAAAAACGGCTCATGCTGATAACGACGGACAAAATCCTGCGCTTTGGCAAAAATCAGGTCAGGCGCATAATCCGGCCCCATATAAGCATGATAGGGCTGCACCTCGGATGGTTTGGGATGCACATCAATAACCGGATTGTGCAGCAACTGGCGTTGCTCGTTGTGCCACAGATAGGGCGGGAAATAATTATGGGCATTGCGCTGATCAAGGTAGCCATAAAACTCATCAAAACCCATGTTGAATGGGTTACCGCTGCTGGTCATGGCGCCCAGGCCCCATTTGCCAAAGGCCCCGGTACGGTATCCGGCCTGTTGAAACAGATGCGCAACCGTCAGAGTTTCTGATGGCAACGGAATTTGCCCCAGATTCTCAGGTACCGCTGACTTGGCCTTACTTTGCTGGTTGCCTCTTACCGCTGCATGACCCATATCCATGCCAGTCATCAAACTGGCTCTGGATGGGGCACACACTGAGCTGCCTGAATAATGGCGGGTAAAAAGCATCCCCTCACTGGCCAGCTGATCTATGTGGGGAGTGTGTATCTTCTGCTGACCATAAGCCCCAACATCCCCTACCCCCATATCATCAGCCAGAAAGTAAACCACATTGGGTGGCCGGGAAACCGGCGGCGTCTCTACCGCTTTATCCAACTCGCAATACGCCACTGCTGACATACCGCCGGCCAGCACCAATGCCGGAATCCACCATTTATTCATCGCCGTGTCTCATCCATGCGCCGCCATGGCAGCTTCAAATACACCTGTTTGCAAGCCATCACCGGCGTGGGCCACGTAGATGGTTTCCTCCAGTCCAAAACTGGCACAGTATTGAGTGGATACTGCCTTTATCACCTTGGGAACATCCTCATGGTGACAGATACAGATCACTGCCCCGCCAAAACCACCGCCCGTCATCCGGGTAGCACACCGGTTACCCAATGCCTGCTGACATATCTCCACCAGCCCGTCAGTTGCCGGCACAGTCACCTCAAAGTCTTGCTTGAGTGAGGTATGAGATGCCGTCATCAGCTCACTGAGCCTGGATAAATCATCCTGCAACAGCGCCTTGGCCGCTGCCACGACCCGGGCATTTTCGGTGATAACATGGCGGGCACGCTTGAACTCATTGACCGTCATCTTACTGCGGACCGTCTCCAGCAATGGCATGGTTGCCTCTCTGAGACTCGACACGCCCATTTTGGCGGCCGCGTTCATACAATCGCTGCGACGCAGGTTGTACTCGCTCTCCACCAGCTTGCGGGGAAAGTTGGAGTTGATCACCACCAGCGCCAGATCCTCAGGAATGGGATAGTGCTGAATACTCAAATCCTGACAATCGATCATCAGCGCCTGATTCTGACTGGCTTTGGCGGACACCAGCTGATCCATGATGCCGCACTGACAATCCATAAATTCATTTTCAGCCTGTTGTCCCAGCAGCGCAATTTGCTGCTCGCTGAGCGCCAGTCCGAAAGCCTGGTTCAACGCGCCGCCCAACGACACCTCCAGCGCCGCCGAAGATGATAGCCCGGCGCCCTGCGGCACGTCTGAGCTGATGAGAATGTCCAGGCCACCCAGCTGGTACCCCTGCTTCTGATAAACATAGGCGATAGCACGGATGTAATTGCCCCAGTGCAGCAATCCATGACGCACCGGTTCGTTAAGATCGATGACTTCACATTCATCCGGATAGTTGATGGAATAGGCTTTAATCAAATTATCGTCACGCAGACGATAGGCAACCCAGGTACGAAACTGCAATGCGCAGGGCAATACCAGCCCTTCGTTGTAATCGGTAAATTCCCCAATCAGATTGACCCGCCCCGGGGCACTGCTGTACCCCTGCGGGGAAGTTGCAAACAGTGTTTCAAACTGTTCAAAAAGTTGCACAGGGATCATGGCCGCGCCTCCTTGGAATAATGTGTTTGGCTGACGTCACGCAGCAGTTTGGCCGCAGTTTCCGCAGTTAAATCTCGCTGGCTTTCAGCCAGCATCTCATAGCCCACCATAAATTTCTTCACTGTGGCCGAACGCAACAGGGGTGGATAAAAATGGGCGTGCAGGCGCCAGTGTTGTTTGTCCTGCAAATCCTGAGGCGCATTGTGCCAGCCCATTGAATAAGGGAAGCGACACTGGAACAGATTGTCATAGCGAATAGTCAGCTCTGACAGAATGGCCGCCAGCGTCTGTTGCTGTGATTCGTCCAGCTGTCCCAGATCTGTCAGCGCGCATTTGTTCAACAGCAGCGTTTCAAATGGCCATTTGGCCCAGTAAGGCACTACAACCAGCCAGTGTTCATTCTGGGCGACAATCCGACTTGTGTCGGCCAATTCCATCTGTACATAATCATCCAGCAAACAGCTCGCCTTCTCACTGAAATATGCCGCCTGGTGCGTATTCTCGGTTTCAATTTCAGATGACCTATGATGATGGGCCCAGATTTGTCCATGGGGATGCGGTTGTGAACATCCCATGACTGCGCCTTTGTTTTCAAAGATATGAATACAGGGATAGATAACTGACAGCTCGCGGTAATGCGTTACCCAGGTATTCACCAACAGCGAGATGGCCTCAGGAGTCATATCCGCCAGAGTTTTGCCGTGATCCGGTGAATAACACACTACCCGGCACTCGCCGCACACCGGCTCAGCCTTGGCCAGTATCCCCCGCTGGGCGGGTAGCTCTGGCGGCATGTGGGGCAATATGGCACCAAAATCATTGGTAAATACAAAGGTACTGTCGTATTCCGGATTGGCTTCGCCGTTGGCTCGTTGATTACCCGGACACAAAGGACAATCCGCGTCATAAGCCGGGATATCGTCCTGTGGCAGAGTCTCTGTCGCGCCCAGCCAGGGGCGGTTATTACGGTGTGGCGACACCAGTACCCACTCGTCCAGTAATGGGTTGTACCGCCGGTGAGGAAATTCAAACGCCTTCATCATCTATCCTTTCAGATACCCATGGGGTAGTTGAGTTGCCAATGCCACACATCGGTGACCATTGCAGTCAAATCTTTGTGGGCCTGCCAGCCCAGTACCTGCTGCGCCAGTTCGCTGTTGGCATAGGAGCACGGCACATCACCCGGACGGCGCTCGACAAATTCACAGGGGATCGCTTTGCCCGATACTTGCCTGAAAGTCTCTATCAACTGGGTCACCGAGTATCCCTGACCAGTCCCCAAATTGCAGGCAAAGTAGCCTTCCAGCCTGGCCTTCAGCGCCATCACATGACCGCTGGCCAAGTCCATCACATGGATATAATCGCGCACCCCAGTGCCATCCGCAGTGGGATAATCGTTACCAAAAACGCTCAGCAAACTGCGTTTACCCACGGCCACCTGTGCTACATAGGGCATCAGATTATTGGGTGTTCCCAATGGGTTCTCTCCCAGCTCACCGGACTCATGCGCCCCCACCGGATTGAAATAGCGCAGCGCCGTTGCCTGCCAGCGACTGTCAGCCTGACAAAGATCCGCCAATACCTGTTCAACCATCACCTTACTCCAGCCATAGGGATTGGTGGCGCGCAGCGGATGATGCTCATCAATCGGAATGTAGTCAGGCTCGCCGTACACAGTCGCCGACGAACTGAATACGATTCGTCTGACACCAGCACTGTCCATCGCCTGCAGCAATGACAGCGTACCGCTGACATTATTGTCGTAGTAATTCAGAGGCTCGACGGTCGACTCACCGACGGCTTTCAGCGCAGCGAAGTGAATCACAGCCTCACAGCCGTAGTGCTCAAGAGTCTGGCGCACCAGTGCGGTATTTCTGATATCCCCTTCAACAAAGGCAGGCGTCACGCCGCTGATTTTATTTATCTGCGTCAGTACAGCCTTGCTGGCGTTGGACAGGTTATCGAAGATCACTGGTTGGAAGCCCGCATCCAGCAGCGCCAGACAAGTGTGACTGCCGATATATCCCATCCCTCCGGTTACCAATACCTTCACCGTGTCCCCCTAAATTTGACCAGAAAATGACAACAGAATTTAATTTATATTATAAATACCATAATAAGCAAGTTCGTTGACAATGTTTTTACATTTCCCGGCAGCCTCTCCCTTTATCCTGCTTTGACCGACGCCGGAAACAACTCCATCCACACGGTAAACGACTCCCCCGGCTCCAGCAGCGCCGTGCCAGAGTCAGTCAAACCGGCCTGCTGTCGGTTGAAGCCATCGATACTCATACTCTGGGGCTCAACACAGAAGTAATCCTCAGCATCTGGGCAATAGACCTGCAGAAACCGACAGCTGTTGGACGTGCGCATATCCAGCTGCACTCCTGCACCAGGCCAGATAATCCGGCAGGGGCTTTTAAAACCGCTGAACAGGTTATCCAGACCGCTGCCCTGCAGCGCCATCCCCTGGTCGGTCTGCAACTGAGGCGATACCGGAATTTTGCCCTCCGGCATCATGTTGTCATCCACCAGCCACTGCTCCTCACAATCGGCGATCAATCTGACATCCGGTGTCATACAAAAATAGGGATGAAAGCCTGCACCCACCGGCATCAGTTCAGTTCCCTGATTGGTGATAACCATCTCAGCCCGCAGACTGCAGCGACTCAAAGAAAAACGTTGAAAGCACAGGTAGGAAAAAGGCCATTGTCCTGGATCGTCCTGATGATGACTTATCAGGATCTGACTGCCGCTGAGGTGCTCAAGCGTCCAGCTCTGCTGCCAGCCAAACCCGTGTATTGCATGTGACTCAGGAGGCAGATTGGCCTGCAGGCTAACTAGGCCTCCCTGCCAGGCAAACTGCGCATCCTGAATACGGTTACAAAACGGCAGCATGGGAAAACAACCCGTTGCCAGCGGCGTGTTGTCTTTATTCCAGCGACGTAAAATGGGTTGCCAATGACCGTCTATCAGCGCATCAAAGGATGCAATGCTGCCCCCCAGCGCAGGCAACACTGACAGCCTGAGAAACTCATTGGAAATACTTACCAGTTCAGACATTCCGCTCCCTCATTTTTATTGCATTATTTATAGTATAATTAATATCAATTAAACGAGTTTGCCCAAAGTGTCAATAACAAACCGATAACATTTGAAGAGTGGAGGTCAGTCAACGGCAGAAAATGAAACCGCGCAGTACCATCGTCGACAAGAAGAAAGGGGCTGACCGCAGCGAAAGTCCTGCGGACAAAGCACCAGTAAAAACCGGGAGTTGGCAGCACATACGGCAATGCCAACAGCAGAAAGAAGCCAAGGAACAACGACAAGGAAAAAACAGATCACGTTACATGAATAAACACTCGGCAAACCAGAAAAACCAGGGGCGATAACCCGACAGAAAACCGGAAGCAATCTCAAGGCGAAAAGCAGTTGCCCGCAAGTCCCCTGGTCCCCTGAACCTGAAAAACCAGCAAGTCGCCGGCCTGAGGTTGGCTTGCCAAGGTCTCGGCATCAAGTCCCGTACTGGCGGAGGAAACAAACAGCAAATCCAGTTTTGCACCACCAAAAGAGACACAGCTGCATTGACTGGTGGGCATGGGAATAATCAGATCTATCTGACCATCAGGGCGATACCGTACAACCCGCGCACCACCCCACTGGGCATTCCACAAACAGCCTTCGCTGTCGATGACAGAGCCATCGGGATGGATCCCCGCTGGCGTCGAGGCAAATACTTCCCCCTCCCCCATACTGCCATCAAACAAGTTGAACGCATGCCTGAATATCAGGTTACGGGCCGAATCAGCACAGTAAATCCAGCGGTTGTCGGGACTCCAGGCCAGACCGTTGAATATCTCAAATCCGCTGAGCATCTCCTGGCACTGGTAGCCGCTCAGGCGATAAAGACTGCCGGATGACTTTACTCTGGTATCCTGCTCTATCATAGAGCCACACCAGAAACGTCCGGCCGCATCGACCCGTCCGTCATTCAGGCGCAATCCAGCGCTTTCTGTTTGCAGCCGGTATAACCAGCTCAGTTTACCGCTATCGACCTCGTACAATGCCACGCCCCGGTCAAAGGCCGCGATCAGAGTACCCGGCTTATCTGTCAGTCCAAAACTGCACAGCCGATAGGGTAAAGAATACTGGGTTAATGCCCGCCTGGACGGGCAAAAGTTTGACAGGGTGCGGGCTTCAATATCGGTCCACCACACCCTTTGCTGCGACGCATCCCAGGTAACGCCCTCTCCCAGCAGATTGCCTGTGGGTACCGAATAGAGAAAACGGACTGAGATGCTCAAGGCATTACCACCAGGCAGAATATTCGGCGATGAGGATCAGCGCCACAGCGACCCCGGCAATGTTATATCCCTTTGAGGTAACGAAATTTACATCTGCCAGCTCAATCGCCTTAGGCTGAACTTTATTCTGCTCAACCAAAGAGACCAGGATGGCGAGCAGACCACAAAGGATAAATACCAGCCCAACCCTATCCATGAATGGCAACTGCGGCCACCATAGCTTGAATCCAAAAGACAGTACCGCCGAGCCAAGCGCTGCGGCAAGACCACCATTGGCGGTGGTTTTATTCCAGAACATACCGAGCAAAAACAGCACCACGATGCCAGGCGTAAAGAAGCCGGTAAATTCCTGAATATACTGGAATGCCTGATCGAAATTACCCAGCAGCGGCTTGGCCGTCACCAGCGCGAT
Source organism: Shewanella sp. GXUN23E (assembly GCF_050865035.1). Lineage (NCBI taxonomy): Bacteria > Pseudomonadati > Pseudomonadota > Gammaproteobacteria > Alteromonadales > Shewanellaceae > Shewanella > Shewanella sp. GXUN23E. Next base: position 408,744 of record NZ_JBOZWP010000001.1, read on the forward strand.
CACCAATGACAGCAAACTAACCAAACGGCCTACCTTCACCAGATGAGCAGGATCATGCTGTTTGTTGCCCAGTTTGTTGTAGATATCCATGGTAAAGATGGTCGCAATACTGTTGGTCATCGAGGCCACGGACGACACGATGGCAGCAATAACGGCGGCAAAAATCAACCCTCTGATCCCCTGGGGCATCAGCAACATCAGCTCAGGATAGGCCCGGTCCGGACGTTCAAGCCCGGGCAGCAGCAAATAAGCAGCGATCCCCGGCAACACCACAATGATCGGCATCAGCAGCTTGAGAAACGCCGCAAACGCGATACCTTTTTGCCCCTCTCTCAGACTCTTGGCGGCCAGTGTCCGCTGGATAATGTATTGATTAAAACCCCAGTAAGACAGGTTCATCACCCACATACCGCCCACCAAGACCGACAACCCCGGCAAATCCACGTAATGAGGATGATCGGGCGCCAGAATCATGTCGAACTTTTCCGGAGCGCGGGTCATCAGATTATTCAGACCACTGATAACTCCCTCTCCATCACCCAGCATGCTGAGCGTGGTGAAGGTCAAAAACAGACCACCGAAAATCAACAACACCACCTGGATGATATCGGTGAAGGCCACCGCTTTCAGACCTCCGTAGAGTGAGTATGCGATGGAGAACAGACACAGGAACAGCATGGCATAAAACATATCCACACCAGCCATGGTGTTGACCGCCAGCGCCCCCAGCCACAGCACGGAGGTGAGGTTGACAAACACATACACCCCAAGCCAGAAAATCGCCATGGTCAGCCTGACCCGCCCATCGAAACGATATTCGAGAAACTGTGGCATGGTGTAGATTTTCTTCTTGAGGAAAATGGGCAGAAAATATTTACCCACAATGATCAGCGTAATAGCCGCCATCCATTCATATGACGCAATGGCCAGACCAATCTGGTAACCGGAACCGGACATACCGATAATCTGTTCAGCGGAAATGTTGGCGGCAATCAATGAAGCGCCAATCGCCCACCAGGGAAGGGTATTGCCCGCCAGAAAATAGTCATTGGCGTCTTTCGTATGTCCGGCCTTCTCGCGGGAAACCAGCATGGCGATAGTAAAAAGTGTCACGACATACAGCGCGAACACTGATAAGTCTACTGTGGTCAGTTCCATATACTCCCCCAATGAGCATATTTTTGTTGTTGTGAAGCGCACGTGCCATTGGTCACGCCGCAGGATTAACCATCAGCTCAAGACCGCCCGATAAATCGCGGAATAACCACTGATGCAGGTTTCCTGGTCGTCGATACAGACAACCGGCAAATTTTTAATTTTCATTGTTGTTTCAAAAAGTTCGCATAAGGGACGACGACCTATCAGCACTAACGAATCCAGCTCATCAAGCTGCCATTCTTGCGCCATGATAGCGGCCCTGACATCGCTGCCGATAAGCAGGCCGGACAGATACGAAGTCGCCTGCCAGGGGGTGAGTTTCCCCAGGATCTGCAAGGTTCTGACCCCAAATAAGCCATGCACAAACTGACCGTTTTCACTCTCCAGCGTCAGCCTGGCAGCCATGCTGAACACCTGCTGATCTATCTCGTCACTGCGCTGCTGCACCAACACACTGCGTTCACTCAGCAGCTCAAACAGTTCTCCGGTGATGGCAGTTTTAACCATGCGGATAAGCCCATCTTCAACCAGCACCCATTTGGTATGAGTGCCCGGCAAGCACAGCAGATGTTTGCCTTTGGTATGCTCTTGCGCCAGCTGTAACCAGCCCAGCACGTGGATTTCCTCCCCGCGCATCACATCCAGATGTTGACTGTCGTCGGCGCAGCACACTCCGGGGATCACATATACCCGATGCCCACCGGCAGAAAAACTCACGCTATGACCGGCGACATCCACTGGCGAGACAGGACAATACACATAGGGCGCTTCATGCCAACCAAGATTGGAACCTATGTGGCCGGACATCATCACGGGCAGACAACCATATTCAGCGCGCCAGTGCGCTATCACAGAAGTTAAAATCGCCTCAAACTGACGTTCAGCCTTGGCCACCCCCGGACCAACTGCGGTATCCAATATCTGCAACCGTTGCTGTCCCTGCCTGCATAAATAGGCTCTGAGACAACTGGCTCCCCAATCGACCAGAATGACCTTATCAGCCGCTGTCACTTATATTCTGCCTCCGTCGATCACCATGCACTGGCCGGTGATGAAGCCGCTGTCCTCGGATGCCAGAAACAGAGCCAGCCTGGCGATATCTTCAGGGAGTATGCGCTTTGGCACTGCGACCATTTCCATCAGCTGCTGCTCCTGCTCTGGCGACAACCATTGATTCAACTGGCGCTCAGTCGCCACCCAACCCGGGACAATGGCATTAACCCGTATTCCGTCAGCGCCGAAATCCCGGGCCAGGGCCTTGGTCAATCCGGCAAGGCCTGCTTTGGCGGTGATATAACCAGCCATATTGCGCTCACCTATGTAGGCCAGATTGGAACAGAAGTTCAGGATCACGCCGCCATTGGCCTTCATCAGTGACACTGCAGCCTGCGCAGCGAAAAACGCCGGATGCAGATTGATGCTCATACAGTGCAGCCAGTCTGACTCTGTCAGCGTGGCCGAATCCTGACGGCTGTCGTTACCAACGTTATTAATCAGCACATCCAGTTGTCCAAACTGACCACCTACCAGCGCTATTTCACGCTGCAACGTTTTGGTATCAGTCACATCCACAACTGCAAACCGAAGTTGCCGGTCAGCCGCAGGAGTCAAGGCCTGCGCCAGCGCTTCACCTGCGGCCTGATTCGTGTCCACAAAGGCGACATTGGCGCCCTGCTCAATAAAGGCAGTCACCAGCGCGGCGCCAATCCCGGTTGCGCCGCCCGTTATAAAAACCCCTCGCCCGTCCAACCGATAATCGAGCTGTGAGATGGTCATAAATCTGCTCCTAATCAATAGCCCCAAAAGAAAAGCTGTAACAGCTTAGTCACTTTTGCAACTATTTCAGCCAATTAATCCTGATTGATTAGGTTATTTCTCCACTCATTCCCCTGCGGCAATGTTCAACACCATGGACCGCCCTTCTACTCAACCGTTGTTGTCCCGCTTCCGGGTACAACAGGCAGGATGATTTATCCTGCTCAAATCTATTTATAATATTTATACTACACTTAACATAAAGTCAACATAGCGACTTACCCCACACCAATGGGTGTTTTTTGCCTTGGATGGGATTTTCCGATTGCCACGCGGTTAAAACTGGGTAGGATGAATTACTTGATGAACAGAATTTATGTGCTTTTTTCGCCCCTGGCACATTGGCTATTTACGTGATTAATAAGAAATATGATGAATCTACGTGAGAAACATAATTTAACCCATCAGCTGACCCACGATCTCGGGATTGAGATTGTTAAGGGTAATTATGCGATTGGCAGTGGACTCCCTTCTGAAGCAGAGATCTGTTCTATTTACAGCGTAAGTCGCAGCGCTACCCGTGAAGCAGTAAAAATGTTGTCGGCAAAGGGCCTGATCACCTCTCGCCCCAAACAAGGCATTCGGGTAATGCCTGAACATAACTGGAACTTGTTTGATACTGATGTTTTGAGCTGGATATTAAGTTCCAAACCGTCAATTCAGTTGCTGCATGAGTTCACTCAGATGCGGGTAGCCATCGAACCGCAGGCGTGTGCGCTGGCAGCCCTGCAGGCGAATGCCGAGCAGCTCAGACACATTGAACATGCGCTCAACCGGATGCGTGATGCCGATAACGGCCTGGATGATCCACTGGAAGCGGATATCGCGTTCCATACCGCCATCCTTGAGGCCAGCGGCAATCGGTTCTTCTATCAGCTGACCAATTTCATCGCCACAGCTTTGCAGGTGAGTATTCGCTATACCAACAGAATCAAAGGGGTCCCCGGAGCAGATGTGCTGAAACATCAGCATATTCTGGAAATGATCAAGTCCCGGGATGCCAATGCAGCCTATCAGGCTTCAAAAGAAATTCTGGATGAGGCAATTCTGTTGATTGAATCCCAGTTTGTTGAGCGCACAGCCCCCATGCCGGCAATGTCTGAGTAGAGAGCCTGGCTTGCCTTACACCAATAAAAAGAGCCGCAGTCAGCGGCTCTTTTTATTGGGTTCGGCAGACGCAGTTATTGCTGCTCAGTCTCGATATCTTCATTGCTGAGATCCAGAATCTTCTGCAACTCCTGACGGGCATATCTGTGCTCTACAAAATCATAAATGTTGGTAGCCAGTGCCAGTTTGAAATAGTTGCTCGCCTCGTCAAGGTTTCCTGCAGCGATTTCCCATTTGGCCAGATAGAAATAAGCCTCACACAGACGCTCTGTGTACTCGTTTATATCAATAACCCCATCTGCAGCCGCATCAAACAGCCCGGATTTATCGAGTCTTGCCAGATAAAAATCAACAATCGCGCTGGACCAGGCACCATCCGGCAGATTATTTCGCTGCTCGGCAAGATTTGCCAATGCTGCCTGAGGATGACTCTCGCTGTCCACCAGATATAACCACAGCGCCCGATATCCATCCTGGGGTTGCAGTTGATAGAAGGTGCGTAAATCCCCTACCGCCAAATCCTTGCGGTCACCATAGTAAAGGGCGATACCTCGGTTAAGGAAGGCATAATCGTAATCGGGAGCAAGTTCCAGCACGCCATCAAAAGCCTCGTAGGCACTCTCATACTCTCCTTCCTGAGTGTAATAAATCCCCAGAAAGTTGTAAGCATCGGCCAACTGTGGCTCAAGCTTCAATGCCTGATGAAAATCAATTCTGGCCAACAGGCGCAAACCAACGCTGTCATAAATGACGCCCCGCTCATACAGAAAACGAGCCCTCTGCTCCTGCGACAACTCCATACTGCCCAGAATCTCGTTGAGTTTGGCCAGTGTCACTTCTTTCTTATATTCAGGCATGGGCGGTACTACCACCATCTTGCCCTGCAGATCAGGGCGTTCGGCGGTACTGCTGCAACCTGTACCAAGCAGGCTCAACCCCAGCGTCATGGCAAGCAATGCAAAGGGAAACTTTGATTTCATCCTTAATACCTATATGCGTAAGTCCCGCCAACTCCCCGACCACTGGGTACAGGTTAAGCGGATACTGTATCGCTCCATAATAGCAACCCACTGCTCCAGGCGCCATCGACAAAAGTCACTGTATTGCTTTGTTATTTAACAAAAACAAAAAGGAGACCCGCAGGTCTCCTTTATTAGCAGTATGAATAATTAACTTATTCAGCCGCTGGCGCTTTGGTATTGGCTTCTTTGATAGACAGACGCACACGGCCCTGACGATCTACTTCCATTACCTTAACGTCTACTTCCTGGTTCAGTTGCAGATGGTCAGATACGTTGGTTACACGTTCTTCAGCAATCTGAGAGATGTGAACCAGACCGTCTTTGCCTGGCAGGATGTTAACGAAAGCACCGAAATCTACGATACGGATAACTTTACCCTTGTAGATACGACCGACTTCAACTTCAGAAGTGATCTCTTCGATACGACGGATCGCTTCACGGGTAGCATCACCGTTGGTAGAGGCGATCTTCACAGTACCGTCATCTTCCAGTTCGATAGTGGTACCGGTTTCTTCGGTCAGCGCACGGATTACCGCACCGCCTTTACCGATAACATCACGGATCTTCTCTGGGTTGATCTTGATGGTGGTAATGCGTGGTGCGTGATCAGAGATGTCTGCACGTGGCGCTTCGATAGCCTGATCCATCACATTCAGAATGTGAACACGGGCACCGTAAGCCTGCTGCAGCGCAATTTCCATGATCTCTTTGGTGATACCTTCGATCTTGATGTCCATCTGCAGTGCAGTCACACCTTCACGGGTACCGGCTACTTTGAAGTCCATGTCGCCCAGGTGATCTTCGTCACCCAGAATGTCAGACAGTACGACGAAGTTGTCGCCTTCCTTCACCAGACCCATAGCAATACCGGCTACAGAAGTCTTGATAGGTACACCGGCATCCATCAGCGCCAGAGAAGTACCACACACAGAAGCCATGGAAGAAGAACCATTGGATTCGGTGATTTCAGATACCACACGTACTGAGTATGGGAACTCTTCAGAAGTCGGCATTACCGCGTTAATACCGCGCCATGCCAGCTTGCCGTGACCGATTTCGCGGCGCTTTGGCGAGCCAACCATACCGGTTTCACCCACAGAGTATGGCGGGAAGTTGTAGTGCAGCATAAAGCGATTGGTGCGCTCGCCCATGATAGAGTCGATCTTCTGCGCGTCACGCTCGGTACCCAGAGTACAGGTAACCAGTGCCTGAGTTTCACCACGGGTGAACAGGGCAGAGCCGTGAGTACGTGGCAGCACGCCAGCCATCACAGACAGGGCACGAACCATATCAGGCTCACGACCGTCAATACGTGGCATACCGGCGATGATACGGCTACGAACAACCTGCTTCTCCAGGCTGCCCAGCAGATCAGCGGCTTCACGCACGTCCAGCTCAGGATTGGTTTCCTGCAGCTTTTCGATAGTGGCTTTCTTGATCGCGCCAACCGCTTCGTAACGCTGTTGCTTGGCAATGATCTGGTAAGCCGCAGTCAGATCTTCTTCAGCCAGTTCTTTGATCTGGGCAACCAGAGACTGATCCTTTTGAGGAGCTGACCAGTTCCACAGTGGCTTACCCGCTTCAGCGGCAAACTCTTTAATGGCATTGATAACAACCTGCTGCTGATCGTGACCGTAAACCACAGCGCCCAGCATCACTTCTTCTGGCAGCGCTTTGGCTTCAGATTCAACCATCAGTACCGCAGCCTGAGTACCGGCAACCACCAGATCCAACTGAGAACCAACCAGTTCAGCAGCACCTGGGTTCAGGGTGTATTCACCGTTTACATAACCAACACGGGCAGCACCCAGCGGGCCATTAAATGGAATACCTGAAATCGCCAGCGCAGCAGAGGTACCGATCATGGAGATGATGTCGGGCTCAATCTGTGGGTCAACAGACACTACAGTGATGATTACCTGAACTTCGTTGGTGAAACCATCAGGGAACAGTGGGCGGATTGGACGGTCGATCAGACGTGCAATCAGAGTTTCGTCTTCAGATGGACGGCCTTCACGCTTGAAGAAACCACCAGGGATCTTACCGGCTGCGTAAGTTTTTTCCTGATAGTTTACAGTCAGAGGGAAGAAGTCACGGCCTGGATCGGCTTCTTTCTTGCCAACCACAGTCACCAGAACAGTGGTGTCGCCCATGCTGGCCAGAACGGCGGCATCGGCTTGACGGGCAATAACGCCTGTTTCCAGGGTGACAGTATGCTGACCATACTCAAAACTTTTTACGATAGGATTCACTTGACCCATTCCTTAATTTAATGACCTTAAATACGCGCGTAAGTATACTGCAAGTGCCTGTTACAGATAAAGGGCTCCCGGGGTTCGGGGCACGCTTATTTTTTGTTCCCGCTGCCGTCTGCAACATGGGCATAATCGCAGTTAAGCCAACCGGTCACAGACACCAGCCGGAGCCTTCAGATTGTTCGCGGACACAAAAAAAGCCACCCTGAGGGTGGCTTTGAAATAACAAAAAAGGAGGCAGATGCCTCCCTCTTTTGAGCGAAACGCGATTAGCGACGCAGACCCAGCTTCTGGATCAGTTCTGCATAACGTGCAGCTTCGGTACGCTTCAGGTAAGCCAGCAGCTTACGACGAGCAGAAACCATACGCAGCAGACCACGACGAGAGTGGTGATCGTGGATGTGTTCTTTGAAGTGGTCTTGCAGGTGGTTGATCTGCGCAGTCAGCAGAGCTACCTGAACTTCAGTAGAACCAGTGTCGTTTTCACCGCGGCCGAATTCAGCTACGATTTTTGCTTTCGCTTCAGTACTTAGTGACATGAGTCTCTCCAAAAATATAAGTATGTCTTCAGCCGATCACTAACTCAGCCGAAGGAGCGGTATTTTAGCCACATTCGCCAGTTGGCGCAAGCCGTTATTCCTGTGGGCCTTGGTGCAATACAATCAAGCGTTTGGGAGCAAGCAGACCATCATCGTTCATCTGACCGACGCCCACGAAGCGACGCTCATCCCCCAGAGTAATACGCACCAGGGTGTCAGGTTTAAGCCCGCTGACCTGCACCGGATTACCATTCATCAGATAACCGGCAGCCGCATCGGCCACATTGGCCTCAGGCAGATCCGCAACGGCTGTGTCCATCGGCAGCAGCATAGGGTCGAGCAATTCCTTCGGCGGGATGTCTTGCTCACGGGCCTGCTCCAGCAAGGCTTCCAGCTGTTCCAGCGTCACCATTTTTTCATAGGGGTAACCGGCCACCGCGGTGCGGCGCAGCATCACCACATGGGCGCCACAACCCAGCATCTCACCCAAATCATCAATGATGGTGCGAATATAGGTGCCTTTGGAGCAGTGGATATCCAGTGTCAGCTCATTGCCTTCAAGCTTGATAAAGTTCAGCTCAAATACAGTGATTGGCCGCGCCTCACGGGGTACTTCTTTGCCTTCACGGGCATACTTGTACAGCGGCTGCCCCTGATACTTGAGCGCTGAATACATGGATGGCACCTGCATGGTGTCACCCCGGAAATGCTCCAGCGCATCCAGCAGTTGCTGCTCGGTAAAATTCACCTCACGGGTTTGCACCACTTCACCATCGCTGTCGCTGGTATCAGTACGCTCACCCAATTTGGCCGTCACCAGATAACGCTTATCGGCATCCAGAAGGTGTGAAGAGAACTTGGTCGCCTCCCCCAGACACACGGGCAGCATACCGGTTGCCAGCGGATCCAGCGCACCGGTGTGGCCTGCTTTAGCAGCATTGTAGATGCGCTTGACCCGTTGCAGCACATGATTGGAGCTTTCGCCCGTGGGCTTATCGATCAGCACTATGCCATCGACGAAGCGACCTTTGGGACGACGCGCCATCAGTCCTGCTCCCCCTGGGTATCCTGATCCTGCTCATCCTGGGTGCCAAACTTTTCTGCCTTGGCTTTGTCAGACTGGATCACCTGAGACACCAGGCTGGACATGCGCATACCTTCCACCAGAGAAGCGTCATAGACGAACCTCAGCTCAGGCATCACCCGCAGTTTCATGCGACCGGCAACCAGAGTACGGATATAAGGCGCCGCCACTTCCAGTGCTGCCAGCTTATCTTCAATAGCCTCTGGGTTGTCTTCAAAGAAAGTGACAAACACCTTGGCATAACTGAGATCCCGGGATACGTCCACGTCGTTGACAGTAACCATGCCGACGCGGGGATCTTTCATTTCGCGCATCAACACCATCGCCAGCTCCTGTTGCAGCTGCTGGCCAATACGACGGGTACGACTGAATTCTTTTGCCATAATAATCACCAAAGGGCGGCCACACCGGCCCCGGGAAACAGCGAATGACATTCACTGCAACCCGGTACAGGTATCGACCGCCCTTATCAAATACTAACGATTACAGGGTACGTGCAACTTCAACGGTTTCGAATACTTCGATCTGATCGCCTACGCGAACGTCGTTGTAGTTCTTCACGCCGATACCACATTCCATACCGTTACGAACTTCGTTGACGTCATCCTTGAAGCGACGCAGAGATTCCAGTTCGCCTTCATAGATAACCACGTTGTCACGCAGTACACGGATTGGCGCGCTGCGCTTCACGATACCTTCAATTACCATACAGCCAGCAATAGCGCCCAGCTTAGGTGACTTGAACACATCACGAACTTCTGCCAGACCGATGATCTGCTGCTTAACTTCAGGAGACAGCATGCCGCTCATGGCCGCTCTCACTTCGTCAATCAGGTCGTAGATCACGCTGTAGTAACGCAGATCCACAGCTTCAGCTTCAATGGTCTTACGCGCCTGAGCATCAGCACGGACGTTGAAGCCCAGCATGATAGCGTTGGACGCCGCGGCCAGAGTTGCATCGGTTTCAGTCAGTGCACCAACACCACGGGCGATGATGTTCACTTTCACTTCATCGGTAGACAGCTTGGTCAGAGAGTCTGCAATCGCTTCCAGAGAGCCCTGTACGTCGGCCTTCAGGATGATGTTCAGTTCCTGCACTTCGCCTTCAGTCATGTTGGCGAACATGTTCTCCAGCTTGGCCTTCTGCTGACGTGCCAGTTTCACTTCGCGGAATTTACCCTGACGATACAGAGCAACTTCACGGGCTTTACGCTCGTCGCGAACAACAGTGGCTTCATCACCGGCAGAAGGTACGCCGGACAGACCCAGGATCTCTACCGGAATAGATGGACCGGCTTCAGTAATTGACTTACCGTTTTCATCCTTCATGGCACGGATCTTACCGTACTCCAGACCGCACAGTACGATATCGCCCTGACGCAGAGTACCTTCCTGAACCAGTACAGTGGCCACAGGACCACGGCCCTTGTCCAGCTTGGATTCAATCACCACACCGGCAGCCATACCTTCACGGCGGGCTGTCAGTTCCAGTACTTCAGCCTGCAGCAGAATGGCTTCCAGCAGCTCGTCTACACCGGTACCTGCCTTGGCAGAGACGTAAACGAACATGTTTTCGCCGCCCCACTCTTCAGACATCACGTTGTGCTGAGCCAGTTCGCTCTTCACACGCTCCGGATCGGCTTCTGGTTTGTCCATCTTGTTCACAGCCACAATCAAAGGCACGTTACCGGCCTTGGCGTGCTGAATCGCTTCGATGGTCTGCGGCATTACGCCGTCATCGGCGGCCACAACCAGAATAACGATATCGGTGGCCTTGGCACCACGGGCACGCATTGCGGTAAACGCGGCGTGACCCGGAGTATCAAGGAAAGTCACCATGCCGTTGTCGGTTTCTACATGGTAAGCACCGATGTGCTGGGTAATACCACCGGCTTCGCCAGCGGCAACCTTGGCGCGACGGATGTAGTCCAGCAGCGAGGTCTTACCGTGGTCAACGTGACCCATGATGGTCACAACCGGTGCGCGTGGCTCCAGTTTCTCATCATCATCACGGTCAGCCAGCACCTGATGCTCCAGCTCGTTTTCACGCAGCAGAACAACTTTGTGACCCATTTCCTCGGCAACCAGCTGAGCAGTTTCCTGATCCAGCACCTGGTTGATAGTGACCATGGTGCCCATCTTCATCATCTGCTTGATGATTTCAGTGGCTTTTACGGCCATTCTCTGAGCCAGATCGGCAACAGTCACGGTTTCGCCGATACGAACTTCACGGTTCACGGCAGCCACAGGCTTGTTGAAGCCATGGGCATTGGACTTAGGTGCAGTCTTACCCTTGATGTGACGTTCACGACCTTCACGGGCATCTTTACCGCCACGTTTCTTGGCCTGTACTTTGCCACGACCACGGCGACCACGTTTCTCTTCGTCCATGTCGCTGCGATCTTCAGCAGCCTGGGCAACTTTAGAGGTAGTCACATGGTGGTCGTCGCTGTGCTCAGCCTGCTGACGAGTATGCTCTTCCTCTTCCCAGCGCTTGGCATTTTCTTCAGCCAGACGACGGGCTTCTTCAGCAGCCTTGGCAGCTTCTTCATCCTGCTTACGCTTCAGAGCTTCTTCCTGAGCGCTCTTGATGCGCTGAGCTTCCAGACGAGCTTCACGGGCTTCTTCTGTCTCTGGCTCATCTTTCTTCACTGCACTCTCCGCCTTTGGCGAGGCCTCAGCTTTGGCCTTGGCTTCTGCAGCTTTGGCAGCCGCTTCAGCTTCTGCGCGGGCCTTGGCTTCTGCCTCGGCCTTGGCTGCGGCATCTGCAGCAGCTTTGGCTTCTGCTTCCGCCTTGGCCTGAGCTTCCGCTTCAGCTTGCAGCGCAGCAGGATCACGCTTCACGAAAGTGCGCTTTTTGCGTACTTCAACTTTAACGTCTTTAGACTGACCACCGCCGGCATTCACGCTCAGGGTAGATACTGTCTTACGTTGCAGCGTCATCTTGGTCGGTTGACCATCGGCGCCATGCTGCTTTTTCAAAAATTCAATCAGCGCCTGCTTTTCAGCTTCGGTGACAGCGTCGTTGCGGGACTTGTTAATGCCCGCCTGAGAAAACTGCTCAATCAGTCGCTCAACGTCTTTGCCTACTTCCGAAGCCAGTTTTTCTACTGTGGTTTCTGTCATCAGTTAACTCCCCCTGTTGATCGACTTATGCTTCTTCGCCGAACCAACAGATGTTGCGGGCAGCCATGATGAGCTCACCAGCCTTGTCTTCTGTCAATTCTTCAATTTCGATCAAATCATCAATGCCTTGTTCGGCCAAATCTTCGAGTGTTACAACGCCTTTGCTTGCCAAAATGTAAGCCAGGTGACGTTCCATACCTTCCAGAGCCAGCAATTCATCGCTTGGCTCAACACCGTCCAGCGCCTCTTCCAGTGCCAGAGCACGGGTAGAGATAGCGGCTTTGGCGCGCTCGCGCAGAGCTTCAACGGTGTCTTCATCCAGACCATCAATGTCCAGCAGCTCGGACACCGGCACGTAGGCGATCTCTTCCAGAGAGGTAAAGCCTTCGTCTGCCAGTATCTGGGCAAAATCATCGTCGATATCCAGTGCACCGGTGAACAGGTCAACCACCTTGGCACTTTCGGCCTGGTGCTTGGCGTTCATGTCTTCCACTGTCATTACGTTCAGTGTCCAACCGGTCAGCTGAGTGGCCAGACGAATATTCTGACCGTTACGGCCAATCGCCTGCGCCAGAGAATCGGCTTCCACCGCAATATCCATAGAGTGGTTGTCTTCATCCACGATGATAGAAGCCACATCAGCCGGTGCCATGGCATTGATCACAAACTGCGCTGGATTATCATCCCACAGCACGATATCAACACGCTCACCACCCAACTCGTTGGATACAGCCTGAACCCGGGCACCACGCATACCTACGCAGGCACCGATAGGATCGATACGCTTGTCGTTGGATTTCACCGCAATTTTTGCACGGCTGCCAGGATCGCGGGCTGCGCCCATGACGTTAATCATTTCATCAGCGATTTCAGGAACTTCCACACGGAACAGTTCGATCAGCATCTCTGGCTTGGTACGGGTCAGGAACAGCTGAGCGCCGCGGGCTTCCGGACGTACTGAGTACAGCAGTGCACGGACACGGTCACCAGGACGGAAGCTTTCACGGCTGATCAGATCTTCTTTGTACAACACGCCATCGGCATTGTTGCCCAGATCAACCACTACGCTGTCGCGGTTGCTCTTCTTCACTACACCGGTGATCAGCTCGCCTTCTTTATCCGCAAACTGCTCAACCACCTGAGCACGCTCGGCTTCACGTACTTTCTGTACGATAACCTGCTTGGCGGTCTGGGTTGTGATACGGTCAAACACCACTGACTCAATCTGATCTTCAACATAGTCACCCAGTTGCAGCTCAGGATCTTCAAAGCGTGCAGCGTCCAGAGTGATCTCGCGATATGGATTTTCCAGCGGCTCACCAGTGTCTTCTACCACCAACCAGCGGCGGAACGTCTCATAGTGACCGGTCTTACGGTCGATAGCGACGCGCACGTCGATATCGCCTTCATATTTTTTCTTGGTAGCAGTTGCCAGGGCGTATTCCAGCGCCTCAAAAATTTTCTCGCGCGGTACGGCCTTTTCGTTGGACACCGCTTCAGCAACCAGCAGAATCTCTTTATTCATCGTCTTGCCTCGTTCACCTTTAATCCATCAAAACTTCGCAATCACATTGCCTTTGCGAATGTTATCAATGGCTACGACTTTTTCTTTACCATCCACGGTCAAAGTCAGCATCTGTCCTTCGACTTTGGTGATGGTGCCTCTCATGTTACGACTACCATCAACCGGCATAGTCAGTTGTACTTTGGCCTCTTCACCAACATACCGGGCGTACTGTTGCGCATTGAACAGCGGACGATCTACCCCGGGAGAAGAAACTTCAAGTGTGTATTCGTGGGAGATAGGGTCTTCAACATCGAGAACAGCACTGACCTGACGGCTGGTTTCGGCACAATCTTCGATGTTAATCCCATTCTCACTGTCGATATAGATTCGCAGCGTCGAATGCTTACCCGCCTGGAGATATTCGATGCCCCACAGCTGGTAGCCCAGAGATTCCACAGGCCCTTTAAGCGTCTCCGCCAGTCTGTTTTCCAATGTTGCCAAAGTTGACCCCCAAAAAAACAAAAAAGGGCTATAAAGCCCCAGTACTTCGCCGCTCACTTCACGGCCAATGTCGAAGTCCAAATAACAAAAAACCCCGTAATCACGAGGTCATTGCTTTAAGAACCTGTATTCAGTAACTAATCTATCAAGACAAGTAACTGGGAGCTGGTTGCGGGGGCCGGATTTGAACCGACGACCTTCGGGTTATGAGCCCGACGAGCTACCATGCTGCTCCACCCCGCGTCAACTGGGTGCAAGTATATTGGCTTTCACCTCAACTTGCAATCGCCAAGCCCATTCAAAATAGTATGAACTCAGTGATTTTATGATGGTGCCGAGAGCGGGACTTGAACCCGCACGACCGTTAGGTCACAGCCACCTCAAGGCTGCGCGTCTACCAATTCCACCACCTCGGCAAAATCGTTATCAGTCCGGAATTTTATCCTGTGACTGCTTGGCTGGCTGAGGAGCAGTTTGAGTTTGCTCGGCAGCATTGCCTAAATCATTCCACGAATCAACTGACTTGGCGTGGTTTGCACTCAGGTTACCAATAACCAGACTCAGTACAAAAAACGCGATAGCCAGAATCGCAGTACTCCGGGTCAGAAAGTTACCTGAACCACTGGAGCCAAACAAAGTACCGGAAGCACCGGCACCGAAGGATGCGCCCATATCGGCACCCTTGCCTTGCTGAATGAGGATCAAACCAATCAGGGCGATCGACACCAGCAAGTAGACAACAATCAGTACATTGTACATATTACGCGCTCATTGCTATGGAACACAGACTTAAAAACTCGCTCGAGTTTAAACTGGCTCCGCCAATCAGTCCACCATCAACATCAGGTTGGGCGAACAGGTCTGCAGCATTACCTGGGGTTACACTGCCACCGTAAAGAATTCTGATATTTTCCCCAATAAATGGAGACACTTCAGAGAGACGCTTGCGAATAAACGCATGTACTTCCTGTGCCTGCTCTGGGGTTGCGCTCTTACCCGTCCCTACTGCCCACAAAGGCTCGTAAGCGATAATCGCATTATCAAAAGCCATGGTACCGTTCTTTTCGATGACCACATCCAACTCTTCAGCAATCACCTCAAAGGTACGTCTTGCTTCACGTGCCGGACCGGATTCACCCACACACAAGATAGGGGTTAAACCGTGCTTCTGTGCTGCAGCAAATTTTTCTGCAACTATGTCACTGGTTTCGCCGTACATACGACGACGTTCAGAATGACCGATAATAACATATCGGCAACCGGCATCTTTCAACATCTTGCCGGACACTTCACCTGTATAGGCACCAAAATCGTGCTGACTCAGGTTCTGAGCACCCATTCTTACCAGGCAACCATTTAAAGCTTCTTTATTCGCTTCCAGTAACTGCCTGACACTTTCAAGGTAAATCGAAGGTGGACAAAGCACCACTTCCGCTGAATCATCTTGGAGCTTGGCAGCGAACTTCTTGAACAGGTCTTGCGCCAACTGCGCATCGCCATTCATTTTCCAGTTGCCAGCAACCATTGGACGTCTGAGTGCCATCTCTGTCTCCTCTGAAAGCGGCGTGAATAATAGCGAACCGATCCTGAAGTTACAATACCCAAAATCGTAATTTTTAGCATAAACGGCGAGAATGCTTACTTTTTACTCTCACAGCTAAAACATTGTGCAATTTAAAAATAAAAGGCGGCGCGGATTGCTCGGCACCGCCCGATAACGAGTCCAATCAGGCACAAACCCGCTTGACTGTATCTGCGATCATGTTGGCCAGTGCAGTCACCTCTGTGGCATCGGCGCCTTCTACCATCACCCGCAGCAATGGCTCTGTACCAGACTTGCGCAGCAACACCCGTCCGGTTTCACCCAGCTGAACTTCGGCCTGCTCTTTGGCGCCGATGACTTCAGGATGCAGCAGTGGATCATCCTTGCCTTCAAAGCGCACGTTGACCAATACCTGAGGGAACATGGTCAACCCGTCCACCATAGCTTCAAAAGGTTTGCCCTGACGTTGCATGGCTGCCAGCACCAGAATACCGGCGACAATGCCATCCCCCGTGGTGCCATGGTCTAAATCCAGGATATGACCGGAATTCTCACCACCGATGCGCCAGCCCTTTTCTTTCAGCAGCTCCATCACATAACGGTCACCTACTTTCGAGCGGGCGAACGGAATGTCACGGGCTTTCAACGCCAACTCCAGTCCCAGGTTGGACATTTGTGTGCCAACCACACCGCCGGTCAGCGTGCCGCGGGATTGAGCTTCGCAGGCCAGGATATAAAGGATCTGATCGCCATCAATAACATTGCCATGACGGTCAACCATCATGATGCGGTCACCATCGCCATCCAGGGCAATACCCAGATCGGCCTGGTGCTCGGTCACGGCAGCACAAATCGCCCCCATTGAGGTGGCACCGACTTTGTCATTGATGTTGATACCGTTTGGTGTCACACCGATGGAAATCACCTCAGCCCCCAGCTCTCGAAACACACTGGGCGCAATGTGATAGGTCGCGCCATGGGCACAATCAACCACAATTTTCAGTCCTTCCAGCGTTTGGTCGGCAGGGAAGTTACCTTTGCAATACTCGATGTAGCGGCCAGCGGCATCATCGATACGAGACACTTTGCCAAGCAGACGTGACTCCACGCACTCCATCGGTTTTTCCAGCTCGGCTTCAATGGCAAGCTCGACTTCATCGTCCAGCTTGCTGCCGTCAGTAGAGAAGAATTTGATGCCGTTATCGTAATAGGGATTGTGCGAAGCACTGATCACTACGCCGGCTTCTGCACGGAAGGTGCGGGTCAGATAAGCGACAGCCGGAGTTGGCATGGGCCCCATCAACATCACGTTCAGCCCCGCGGCAGATAAGCCGGCTTCCAGTGCCGATTCAAACAAATACCCCGATATCCGGGTATCTTTGCCAATAATCACTTTGCGGGTGCCGGTACGGCTCAATACCCGCCCTGCGGCCCAGCCCAATTTGAGAGCCAACTCGGGAGTCATAGTGCCGGATCCGACCTTGCCACGGATCCCATCAGTTCCAAAAAACTTTCTCATTTCTAATCCTTACCACATCAAAAAAGCAAATCCATTTGCGCTGGCGTCGGTTCAGCGCGTTAACCGGCGACAGACATTAAATACTTTCACTGCATCCACTGTCTGCTCTACATCATGAACACGGATGATATGAGCACCTCGATGCAGGGATTCCAAAGCACCGGCCAGACTGCCAGCCATGCGCTCCACAGGGGCACGCCCCAGCAAGTTGCCAATCATACTCTTTCTGGACAGGCCAATCAGCAAGGGCAAGCCAAATTCGTGGAAACTATCCAGATTGGCCAACAGCTCATAATTGTGTTCCAGCGTTTTGCCAAAACCAAACCCCACATCAAGCAGCAGACGCTCTTTCGTTATCCCCGCGGCTTCACATGCCTCAATACGTTCGTCAAAAAATGCCTTCACATCTTTAATGATATCTTCATAGCAAGGGGCGTCCTGCATGGTTTCGGGCTGCCCCTGCATATGCATAAGGCAGACTGGCACACCGAGTTCAGCTGCTGCTTCAAGAGCGCCGGGTGCCTGCAATGCCCTGACATCGTTGATAAGATGCGCACCGGCAGCCACTGCCTGACGCATGACTTCAGGCTTACTGGTATCAACAGAAATCCACACATTGTGATTGGCGGCCACATACTCGACCAACGGGACAACCCGCTTAAGCTCTTCCTGCAGAGAAACTTCCGCCGCCCCCGGGCGGGTTGACTCCCCCCCGATATCAATAATGCCAGCTCCCTGAGTCACCATTTCATCGGCATGACGACAGGCCGCCTCAAACGCCGCAAACATGCCGCCGTCAGAGAAAGAATCCGGGGTAACATTCAATATTCCCATCACCACCGGGGTATCAAGCACCAGGGTATGTCCGTGGGCAAAAAGCTGATACAAGAGCAAACTCCTTTATAACTTTGGTCTATCGGTTCAGGCCAGCCGTCAGTTGGCCTGAAACAAAAACAAGAAAACCCCTTCCGGGGTTTTCTGTCAATCATGAACTATCGGACTATTTAGCCACAGACTCATCGGCACCGCTGATTTCAGCATCCTGCACAGGGGCATCGCTGGCTTTTACCGCCTGTCCACCCTGAGAGCTGGAACCATTACTGCCACTATGGTTGTCGTCCTGCCAGTCTGCAGGAGGACGAACTTCACGACGTGCCATCAGATCATCAATCTGAGGAGAATCAATAGTTTCATACTTCATCAGTGCGTCTTTCATCGAGTGCAGAATATCCATATTTTCCACCAGGATCTGCTTGGCGCGCTGATAGTTGCGGTCAATAATCACTTTGATTTCATTATCGATAATCGCAGCAGTCTCATCCGACATATGCTTGGCTTTGGCCATTGAGCGACCGAGGAATACCTCGCCCTCTTCTTCTGCATACAGCAATGGTCCCAATTTGTCGGAGAAGCCCCACTGAGTCACCATATTGCGGGCAATCGAGGTGGCGTACTTAATATCCTGCGACGCACCGGTCGACACAGCCTCTTCACCAAAGATCAGCTCTTCCGCCAGACGACCACCATAAGCCACTGAGATTTGGCACTCGAGCTTACGACGGCTCTGACTGACCGCATCCGCTTCCGGCAAGAAGAAGGTCACCCCCAATGCGCGGCCACGGGGAATGATGGTCACTTTATGCAGGGGGTCATGCTCCGGCATCAGATAACCTACAATCGCGTGCCCGGCTTCGTGATAGGCCGTCATCATCTTGTCTTCTTCAGACATAACCATGGAGCGGCGCTCAGCCCCCATCATGATTTTATCTTTGGCACGCTCAAATTCTTCCATGCCGACCAGTTTACGGTTGCCGCGAGCAGCAAATAGTGCCGCTTCGTTCACCAGGTTGGCCAGATCAGCACCGGAAAATCCAGGTGTACCACGGGCGATCACGCTGGCTTTAACATCTTCACCGATGGGTACTTTGCGCATGTGAACTTTGAGGATCTGCTCACGGCCACGCACGTCCGGCAGACCGACCACAACCTGACGGTCGAATCGACCAGGACGCAACAGTGCGGCGTCAAGCACGTCCGGACGGTTGGTTGCGGCGATAACGATAATCCCCTCGTTACCTTCAAAACCATCCATTTCTACCAGCATCTGGTTCAGGGTTTGTTCACGTTCATCGTGACCGCCGCCCAAGCCGGCACCACGCTGACGACCTACCGCATCGATTTCATCGATAAAGATAATGCACGGAGCGGACTTTTTCGCCTGCTCAAACATATCGCGCACACGGGAAGCACCCACACCCACAAACATTTCAACGAAGTCAGAGCCGGAGATAGTGAAAAACGGTACCTTGGCTTCACCGGCAATGGCTTTGGCCAGCAAAGTCTTACCTGTACCCGGAGGACCAACCATCAATACACCAGTGGGAATACGACCACCCAGACGCTGGAATTTGGTGGGATCACGCAAATAATCCACCAACTCTTTCACTTCTTCCTTAGCCTCATCACAACCGGCTACATCCGCGAAAGTGGTTTTAATCTGATCTTCACTCATCAGCTTGGCTTTGCTCTTGCCAAAGGACATGGCGCCTTTGCCACCGCCGCCCTGCATCTGCCGCATGAAGAAAATCCACACGCCAATCAGCAGCAACATTGGGAACCAGGAGATAAATATCTGAGTCAGGAAACCGGATTCTTCGGCTTCCTGGCCTTTGACTTTCACCCCTTTGTTCAACAGATCGTTGATCAGGTCACGATCATAGATGGGCATGATGGTAGTGAATTTCTCACCACTGCGCATGGTGCCAACTATGGTCCGCTGATCCGCCTTGAATTCAGCAGTGGCAACTCGGTTGTTTTCCACATCCTGAACAAAGGTTGAATAGTCCATCTTCGACGCTGAGGACGAAGTGGGGGAAATACCCTGGAAAACCGACATCAGCACTACTGCGATGACGACCCAGAGAATCAGGTTTTTTGCCATGTCACTCAAGTTCTTAGACCTCATTAAAGTCCTGCGATGATAGTCGCTAGGTTACTACAACTTATACCCGGTCGCCACCAGATACACCTCCCTTGAACGGGGACGTGACGAATCCGGTTTGCGGGTCTTGACAGTTTTAAAAGCCTCTTTCACGGCCTTCATATACTCGTCAAAGCCCTCGCCCTGAAACACCTTCACCGCAAAGCTGCCGTTAGGTGCCAGTACCTGATGACACATATCCAATGCTAGCTCAACAAGATACATTGCGCGCGGCTGGTCAACCCCACCACTGCCACTCATATTGGGTGCCATATCTGACAATACGACATCCACCTTATCTGCGCCCACCCGGTTAAGCAGCGCATCCAGTACTTTGTCTTCGCGGAAATCACCCTGCAGAAAATCGACACCAACGATTGGGTCCATCGGTAAAATGTCACAGGCGATAACCTTGCCCTGCTCCCCCACCAACTTCACAGCAATCTGCGACCATCCGCCAGGCGCAGCCCCCAAATCCACCACCGTCATACCGGGTTTAATCAGCTGATCTTTCTGTTGTATCTCTTCCAGCTTGAAAGCCGCGCGGGAACGCAGCCCACGCTTTTGTGAGAGCTTTACATAATGATCATCAAAGTGTTCCTGCATCCAACGGGTGGAGCTGGCCGAACGTTTTTTACCTGACATCGATTTCCCAAAACAAAATGAGAGTTACACCTAAGCCTATATGAGGGTAGAATACCCGTTTTTCAACGGTAACTCAGCAAAAGTTGGTATAAATGAACCTGACCACCAAACAAAAACAGTACCTCAAAGGACTGGCGCACAATTTAAAGCCAGTGGTACTGCTCGGGGCCAACGGCCTGACTGAGGGCGTACTGGCTGAAATCGACAATGCACTGTCGCACCATGAACTGATCAAGGTGAAAGTGCCTACTACTGACCGCGAAGTTAAACTCGCGATTGTCGATGCCATCGTCCGCGAAACCGGCGCAGTCAATGTCCAGCTGATTGGTCACAACGCTGTGCTGTATCGCCAGTCAGAAGAGATGAAAATCGCGCTGCCAAAAGCACGCTGATAGTCATCCCTGCCACAAAAAAAGCCGCTCTACTACTTAACAGTAATGAGCGGCTTTTTTGTACCTTATCCAGCTGAAATCTAGATTAAATATATTCCACGCTGACGATTTCAAAATCAGTTACACCACCGGGTGTCTGAATGCTGACCTCATCACCTTCATTCTTGCCGATCAGACCACGGGCAATAGGAGAATTCACTGACAGCAGATTGTCTTTGATATTGGCTTCATCATCGCCAACAATACGATAGGTGACTTCTTTTTCAGTATCCAGATTCATGATGGTCACGGTAACGCCGAAAATCACCTTGCCGGTGTTTTCCATCTTGGTGACATCGATAATATGCGCATTGGACAGTTTACCTTCGATATCACGGATACGGGCTTCGCACAGTCCCTGCTCTTCACGGGCAGCGTGGTACTCAGCGTTTTCCTTCAGATCCCCCAACTCACGGGCTGCCGCAATGGCTTCCGTGATCTGTGGACGGCGCTCAAACTTCAGCATATCAAGCTCTTTTTGCAAACGCTCGGCACCAACAACTGTCATAGGAACCTTATTCATAATTCTCTTTCGTCTCCTGTCAAACAAAAGCAGCCCGTGCAGGCTCAAGGCCCGCACAGCTAAAATACCGGATGATTTTGCGCCTGAATGCGCACTGGACACCACAACTCAGAAATTGGTAACAGCTTACCTAAGCCTGCTCAGATTCGCTATAGCAGAAACCGAAAAAAAATTTACCGTGCATGACAGGCGTTTCACTGACATGAAGTGGCAACAGCGTCCCTATTGCGTCTGTCGTCGCCAGCCATTATAAGTGAGTATTCGCTCAAATAGGGGACGTAATCCATGTCACCCACCCAGCGCGGTATTTCCCTGGCGCTAGCCGGGATCCTGATCCTCAGCTTCGACAGTTTGCTGGTGCGTCTGACCGACACCACGCCTTGGGATCTGTTGTTCTGGCGCGGCAGTATGCAAGCGCTGAGTTTGCTGTTGGTACTTATACTGTTCAATCGTGAGGAATTGACCACCCGCTTGCTGCCACCTTCACTCAGTACTTTGGCTGTCGGCACGCTATTCACTGCATCCACAGTATGTTTTGTGCTGTCACTGGATCATACCCAGGTGGCCAGCACTCTTGTCATCGTCAATACCGCACCACTGTTTACCGCAATAATCGCCTTTGTCGTGCTGAAAGACAGATTGCCGCTGCATACCATAGTCGCTATCGGCGCCGCCGTCGGCGGGGTATGGCTGATTTTTGCCTATGCCCCCGTGCCGGGACAGATTGAGGGTGATCTGTACGCACTGGTCACCGCCATATCAACCTCGGTGTATCTGACTATCATGCGTTCAACTCTGGGCCGTAATGCTGCCAGCTATCTGATTTGTGCAGGCGTGATGATAGCGCTGTTTGCGCTATATCAGGGTGCCAGGCCAATGGACGTTCCCTTTGCGCAGTTGAAATATGCCCTGATCCTCGGTGGCATTGTAGTGCCTGCATCCTATTTGTGTATCTCGCGGGCTCCCAAGTATATTCCCGCCGCGCAAACCAGTTTGATCCTGCTGCTGGAGATCCTGCTCGGTCCGTTGCTGGTTTACCTGTTCATCGGCAATGAACCCTCAGTGAACGATCTCATCGGTGGTGGCCTGGTACTGGGCACCCTTATTCTCCATACGCTTTGGGAAGTCAGACTCAGTCGCCGGCGACTTCAGGCTCAAGCGACAGCCCCAGGATCAACTGACTGATCACTGGATTCAATGTCTGATGGGACGGGTAACACAGGCCTATGCGCCGGTACATGCGCGGGCCATTGAACCGCACCAGCTCAAGTCTGGGTTCATCTTCAACCAGGCCATCGGGCAGGAAGCTGATGCCAAATCCCGCCAGCACCAGCGACATCACCTGTGACTTGTGTTCGGCTTTCGCAACCAGATTCAGCGACATATCGGCACAAGCCAACAAGCCAATCGTTTGCTGATGTGCCTCACAGGGCGGACATTCAATAAAGTCATAACCATTGAGATCGGCAGGCTCTACCAGCGTTTTTTGTGCCAGCTCATGCCCTTTGGGAACACAGAGTACATAGTCCTCACTCCACAACGGCATAAACACTTCATCTTCCCGCTTCAGAGCATCCAAAGTCAGCCGACAATCCGCCGCGCTGTGGTAGTCCACCAACTCCAGATCCAGTCGCTCCACCGCCTGATTGACCCGGCTGAGCAACCTTGCCAGGCGTCTTTGACTGAGATCCGGCATCACCGCAATCCGCAGTTTTTGCCTCGCCGCTTTTTGCCTGAACAACGAAGGCAGCGCACCGGCCTCTTTTACCAATTTCACCGCCAGCGGGTAAAGGTAGTGAGCACTGTCCAGCGCAACCACTCCCTTTTTGCTGCGCTCAAACAGCGCGCCGCCCAGCTCTTCTTCGAGCTGTTTTAAACCGGCTGACAGGGAAGGTTGACTAACATGGCAACGCTGCGCCGCCAGCGTAATATTGCGCTCTTCAAAAATAGCGATAAAAAATCTGAGTAAACGTAAATCGACCACAGCAGATACCCTCAGGGTTATTCATAGGCGCAGACTATCACAACCAATCAAAATATGTATTTTTCCTATATGACTCACCTCCCTATACTGCGTCCATTCAGGTCCGGCCGGCCCACCTATTCATCTGCTTAGCCAAGAGAGAAACTTATTATGAATAAACCACTGGTTGTCATCACAGGCGCATCATCCGGCATTGGCGCCGCCATGGCCCGCGCATTCAGTCAGGCCGGACACCCTTTGCTGTTACTGGCCCGTCGCCTCGAGCCAATGCAGGCGCTGGCACTGCCCAACACTCTGTGTCTCAGCCTGGATGTCACCGACGGTGAAGCATTCAAAGCCGCCATTACCGAAGGTGAGTCCAAATTCGGTAAGGTCGGCTGCCTGATCAACAACGCTGGCGTAATGTTGTTGGGTCTGGCGCACGAACAGGACCCGGGCGAATGGAGCCGCATGTTGAATATCAATGTGATGGGCGTCCTCAATGGCGTTCATGCGGTGCTCGCCGACATGAAGGCCCGCAATACCGGTACTATCATCAATGTCAGCTCCATCGCCGGTCGCAAAACCTTCCCCAATCATGCCGCTTACTGCGCCACCAAATTCGCCGTTCATGCACTGACCGAGAACATTCGTGAAGAAGTGGCCATGGACAACGTCCGGGTCATCACCATTGCCCCTGGCGCGGTGGAAACCGAGCTGCTGAGCCACACCACCAGCGAAGCCATCAAGGCCGGTTATCAGGATTGGAAAACTGAAATGGGCGGCGTGATTATGCCGGAAACTATCGCCCAGGCCGCCTTGTTTGCCTGGCAGCAACCGCAAAACGTCTGCGTACGGGAAATTGTGCTGGCTGCCACCAAACAGCAACCCTGAACAGCCAAACCTTACCCCGGAGATGAGCAGCGGTAATCCGCCTGCTCATCGCAGCTGTATCTTTCGATTAGAGCAGCAACTTTCAGTCAATTATTCCGCTATCCGGTGAAAACAAGCGGTCTAATATTTGTGCGTTACCCGACAATTTAAACAACTGAATCATAAATTTACCTAAAGCTTGGAGTATTCGACAGTTCCTCTTCCAGCATTTTTTTAACCTGTAGCGCAAACATCTTTCAGGGAAATGATATGGATACCAACTCCCACGGCCTGTTGTCCGTTGCCGCTGTCACCACTATGGATAAAGTGATGAACCGGCAGATCCGTTGTTCGCTGTCGCTGGCGAACGCCACTGCGCTTACCGAACCTCCTCAGGTGCCGGACACTCCCATTGAAACCCTGTATGTTCATATCCCCTTTTGCCATACCCTGTGCCGCTATTGCTCGTTTCATAAGGTGAAATTTGACGAGTCCCTGGCCCGTGCATACTTCGTGGCCCTACGTCAGGAAATCACCGCAGTATTGCGAATGGGTTACCGTTTCAATCGGGTTTATCTGGGAGGGGGCACGACTACGATTCTGGAAGATGAACTGATAAAAACGATAGAGCTTATCCGCTCAATGACACCAATCCGGGAAGTCACCTGTGAAAGTGACCCTTTCTATTTCAGGCAGGGCAATCCCGAGCATTTGCGGGGCTTAATCGACCGGATGTCAATAGGCGTACAGAGCTTTGAAGACCGAATACTCAAAGCCACCGGGCGATTTGAAAAATTTGGCTCAGGGCGAGAGCAGGCTGACTACATCAGCCAGGCAATTCAACTGTTCCCGACCGTCAATCTGGACATGATGTACGGCTTTGCCGGACAGACACCGGATTCGGTATACCGGGATCTGGAGCAGGCAATGGCACTGGCTCCGGAACAAATTACCACTTATCCACTGACCCCGGGGATAGGTAAAAATCGTAAAAAGTGTGCGCCAATTATGGGACCCGACAGATATCTGTGGCATCAGTTTATCAGCGTGCGTCATTGCCTGGGACAATCCTTCGACCAGCAATTCCCCTGGAACTTCAACCGTCGTCAGCCTGGTCTGACAGCGCACAAGTATGTGCTTGATGGTGAAGATTGCCTTGGCGTTGGCAGCGGTGCGTTCGGGCGCTTCGGGCAACGCTTTTTTGTGTCCAGTTTTGATATTCACGATTACATTGCCGGTATCCATGCCAACCCCAACCTTCCCGGGATCAGATTTGAAAAACAGCTGGATAGCAAGGCGCTGCGACGCCATGAACTGATGATAATGATGGGCCACGGTTATCTCGATGCCGCTCAATTCAAAGCACATTCAGGCCAGAATCTGTGGCAGGCATTGCCACTGGAGATGGCATATCTTATGGCCTGTGGTGCACTGGCTAAACAGGGAATAAATTACCGGGTCACTGAATTTGGCCAGTTTCTGGCATTGAAGATGTTCGCTGGCTTTCTGTCGGGAATGGATTACCTGCGTGAGCAGGCAAGCGCAGGCTGCCACAGATACGCAACTTAACATCAGCGAAAGCGGCGACATTCAGCCCAATCTGCCACCATAAGCAGTCAATTTAAACGCCAGTCGTACCGACAAAAAAAGAGGGCATACCTGAGTATGCCCAAGACGATGGTCTTGCCGCCAGCAGACCATCGGGTGTCATTTCAAGCTTAGTCCGTACCCGCTGCAGCGCCACTAAATTCACAAATTTATTATGTTTTTGCTCAAGCCTTGGACACTTGAACGGTTGCCGCCCCCGCATCACATCTGGCCTTGTCAGGCGTCACATTGCCTGGCAGGAGGTTAACGCTAGAATAGCGCTCTACCCTACCAGCTGAAGATCATAATGACTCAAAAAATCATCATAGATACAGATCCCGGCATCGATGATGCTATGGCAATTTTGTTTGCAGAAGCTCACCCGGACATTGAACTGCTGGCGCTGACCACAGTATTTGGCAATGCCACTATCGAAAATGGCACTAATAATGCGCTGTATCTGAAACAGAAATTTAACTGCAACTATGACGTCGCTCAGGGCGCAGACAAGCCGCTGACACGCCCGCCCGTCGGTCCAACAGTAATTGTTCATGGGGAAACCGGATTCGGGCATCTGCACGCCGGACCAATGGATCTGGACAAAGTCGACGCCCGTCCGGCTTACCAATACATCATTGACCAGCTAAAGGCACATCCGGGGGAAATTACTCTGGTTGCCGTTGGCCCACTGACCAATCTGTCGCTGGCACTGCAGGCCGAGCCACAAATCACCCAATGGGTAAAGCAGGTGGTTATTATGGGCGGCGCCTTTGGCGAAAATGGTCACAGAGGTAACGTCACCCCCTTTGCCGAAGCCAATATCCATGACGACCCTCATGCCGCAGACAGCGTATTCACTGCCGACTGGCCTGTCATCATCATAGGGCTGGATGTCACCGAAGAAAGCTTCTTTTCCGCAGATTACCTTGAGCAACTTAAAGATGATGCTGGCGAAGCGGGCCGCTTCCTGCACGAAGTCAGTCGCTACTACCTGGAGTTTTACTCAGACAAGCTGGGACTGGCCGGCTGCCATGTGCATGACCCTTCAGCGGTGGCATATGTCATTAACCCGGCGCTGTTCACGCTGCGAAATGGACCGGTGCGGGTGGTGCTGGATGGTTGCGCAGAAGGCATGACACTGCAAAAGACAGATACCCGCCTTCATGGCCACGACGAGTGGGAACATGCACCAAAACAACAGGTTGCAATCCAGGTTAACGATACGGCCTTGCTGGAATTATATCGCCATACTTTGGTGGAGTATGGCAAATCCTGATGCGGATGTGCTGGCATTAAGATAACAGGTGATTAAACACTAACCCCGGCGCTATACTGAATCGTCACACTTGATGATGGAGAAAGGTATGCTGACCAAGCGCAAAGCAGTTTTATCCCTGTTGTGTAGCCTGATGATGGCTGCCACAATCCAGGCGGCACAGGAACCCGAGCAAAAGGCTACTGATGCTGCCAAACGTAAAGGCGAGCAACAACATCAGGCAGAAGTCGCCACGGTTAAAGGGCTCAAGCAGCAGGAAATACAGGCCCATGAAGCGCATAAACGCAAGGGTGAGCAACAGTATTTGAAAGAACTGCAAAAAACCAAACCCGCGGTCAAAAAGGACAACTGACGACGGCTTAATCTGTGGTTTTACAGAAAGACACAAGGCGCCATTGGCGCCTTGTTTGTAAGGCTTGCGGCTGGAGCAGACGGTCCAGTTGCATTGCTCAACGTAGAGGGCTAGATCGCCATCGCCTGAGTATTGATTTGAGAAGTCAGCAGCCACACCGACAGCAGTAGAAAGACGGCCCCCATCACCTTGTTCTGCCATATCCTGAATCCGGGATGATTAAGCAGCGCCTGTCCCAAAGTCCCCACCAGCGCGACCAGCAACAGGTTAAAACTGAGCCCGGCCAGATTCAGCAGCAACCCCAGTGCCAGCATCTGTTCACCGGATGACGCGGCAATGTTGGATGACACAAACTGTGGCAGAAACAGCACAAAAAACATCAGCGCCTTGGGATTAAGCAGGTTGCTGATCACCGCCTGGCGATATAACTGCTTACCCAGATTCTTGCGCACTTGCGGCGCTTCGGTTTCACCTGTGTCAGTAGTCCGCAGACACCCCCACCCCATCCATGCCAAATACGCAGCACCTATGTACTTGAGCGCTTCCAGCGCCAGCGGGCTCATGGCTACCAAAGCCGAGACTCCCATCGCCGCTAGCAAAGTCAAAATAATACCGGATGTCGCATTGCCGATACTGGCCCACACGCCAACCCGGCGGCCATAGCTGAGGCTGGCCGAGGTGATCAGCAACATATCCGGGCCGGGGATCAACAGCAGTGCCAGCACAGCTGTCAGATAAAGGGGTAACACTGATACATCAATCATTCATCTAACAACATGAAGAAAATTCAGGTTGCGGATTGTAGAGAGATAAACCGATGGGGGCAAGGTGCCTGTCTCACACTCAGGCACCTTGCTGGTATGGTTCGGCAATTATTGCGCGGCGGACTGAGTACCTTGCGTCTCAGATTTTGACTCGGGCTGAGCGGGCAGCCGGGTTTCAAACAGATCAGGACTCTTGGCAGCCAATTTCAGTACCGGCTTTTGCAACATCAGACTGTTGGGATAAGTGATTAAATCACCGTTGTCACGGACGATAAGCACATGAAACAGGGCAATTTCGCGGATCTCACCACTGATATCCTCGTCTTTATCCACAACTTTAATGCGCTCGCCAATGCGATAGGGAAACACAAAGAAAATCAAAATGCCGGCGGTCAGGTTACTGAGAATCGACCACTGGGCAATCAAGGCCACCCCCAGCACGGCAAAAATGGAAGAAACGAACAGACTGACGTCCTGATAACCGAGCCCAAAAGTCACTGCAATCAGGGACACGGTCACAAACAGCAATAAACCCGTCAGGAAACGTACCACCAGGGCCACCCGGGCCGGACCGACATTGCGAAAGCGTGCCAATTGCCCAACCCAGACTTTGAGCTGACGCTGGGCCAGATAGAAACCAGCAATATAGCAAAGCACCAACAACCATTTTTCCATTAATACCACTCCATAAATTACTGTGACTGCTGCGCCTAGAGCATAAGCTGACCGACAGATAGAAAAAAGGCCGCAATTGCGGCCTTTTCACAAATTGAACCTGAGATTATCGCTGGTTCACACGCTCGTGCAACTCCTGCACTGAGTTGACCTTGCTGCGGTCATCGGAAGTCGATGCCATACAGGTCGCAAATGCCGCATTCAGTGTAGTGGTGTACTGCACCTTGTAGCGCAGTGCGCCGCCACGCAGCTGACGGGAGTCTTCAATCGCCTGACGACCTTCAGTGGTGTTGACGATGTAGGTGTACTCACCGTTCTTGATGCGATCCAGAATATGTGGACGACCTTCGTGTACCTTATTCACCAGACGTGGATTGATACCGGCTTCACCCAGCACCACAGCCGTGCCATGGGTGGCATCCAGCTCGTAACCCAGTTCCACCAGTTTGGCGGCCAGGTCGGCAACGCGGCCTTTGTCACTGTCGCGAACAGACAGCAGCGCGCGGCCCTTCTTCGGAATATCCTTCACCGAACCCAGCTGCGCCTTGGCATACGCCTCGGCAAAGGTATCACCCACACCCATCACTTCACCGGTAGAGCGCATTTCAGGGCCAAGCAGCGGGTCAACACCCGGGAACTTGTTGAATGGCAACACTACCTCTTTGACTGAGTAGTATGGTGGGATAACTTCCTGGGTGAAGTTTTGCTCCTGCAGCGACTTACCCGCCATCACACGGGCCGCAATCTTGGCCAGCGGCACACCGGTCGCCTTGGACACGAACGGCACGGTACGGGCAGCACGAGGGTTAACTTCAATCATATAGATTTCGTTATTCTTCACCGCGAACTGCACGTTCATCAGACCGACTACACCCAGCTCGAATGCCAGCTTGCTGACCTGCTCGCGCATCTCATCCTGAATGGCTTTGGACAGAGTGTATGGCGGCAGTGAACAACCAGAGTCACCTGAGTGAACACCGGCCTGCTCGATGTGCTCCATGATGGCGCCAACCACGACTGTTTTGCCGTCGCATACGGCATCGATATCCACCTCAGTGGCATCATCCAGGAAGCGGTCCAGCAGAACAGGAGAAGCGTTGGATACACTGACCGCGTCGTTGAAGTAACGGCGCAGATCCTGCTCGTCATAAACGATTTCCATAGCGCGGCCGCCCAGCACGTAGGATGGACGCACCACCAGTGGGTAACCGATACGCTCGGCTGACAGTACTGCACCTTCCACTGTGGTGACGGTATCGTTCTCAGGCTGCTTCAGGCCCAGACGCTGCACCGCCTGCTGGAAGCGCTCACGGTCTTCAGCGCGGTCGATGGCATCAGGGCTGGTACCGATAACAGGCACACCTGCAGCTTCCAGCGCGCGGGCCAGTTTCAGTGGCGTCTGGCCACCGTACTGCACGATGACGCCTTTTGGCTGTTCAACCCGCACGATTTCCAGTACGTCTTCCAGGGTTACCGGCTCAAAGTACAGGCGGTCGGAGGTATCGTAATCGGTCGATACTGTCTCTGGGTTACAGTTAACCATGATGGTTTCAAAGCCATCTTCGCGCAGCGCCAGCGCCGCGTGCACACAGCAGTAATCGAACTCGATACCCTGACCAATACGGTTTGGACCACCGCCCAGCACCATGATCTTGTCACGGCTGGATGGATTGGCTTCACACTCTTCCTCATAGGTCGAGTACATGTAAGCGGTGTCAGTAGAGAACTCAGCGGCGCAGGTATCCACTCGCTTGTAAACCGGGTAGATTTCAAAGCGGTGACGGGTCTTGCGCAGTTCGTTCTCACTGATGCCCAGCAGTTCAGCCAGACGCGCATCAGCGAAACCTTTACGCTTGAGCTGACGCAGCAAGTCGGCATCCAGGTTGGCCCAACCCAGTTCACGCACCTTGTTCTCTGACTTAATCAGATCTTCAATCTGCACCAGGAACCAGGGGTCAATGTTGGTCAGCTTGAAGATGGCATCCATGGACAGGCCGGCGCGGAACGCATCAGCGATGTACCAGATACGGTCTGCACCAGGCTCTTTGAGCTCGTGGCGAATTTTCTGCAGAGCGTCGCTATCGTCAACATTAACAATCGGATCCAGACCATGACGGCCTACTTCCAGACCACGCAAGGCTTTTTGCAACGACTCCTGGAAAGTACGGCCAATGGCCATCACCTCGCCCACAGACTTCATCTGAGTGGTCAGACGGTCATTGGCACCGGCAAACTTTTCGAAGTTGAAGCGTGGCACCTTGGTTACCACATAGTCGATGGCAGGTTCGAACGAGGCTGGGGTCTTACCGCCAGTGATGTCGTTGGACAGCTCATCCAGGGTGAAACCCACGGCCAGCTTGGCGGCAATCTTGGCAATCGGGAAACCGGTTGCCTTGGAGGCCAGCGCAGATGAACGGGATACCCGCGGGTTCATCTCGATGATCACCATACGGCCAGTCTTGGGGTTGATACCGAACTGCACGTTGGAGCCACCGGTTTCCACACCGATTTCACGCAGTACCGCCATGGAGGCGTTACGCATGATCTGGTATTCCTTGTCGGTCAGGGTCTGCGCCGGGGCCACAGTGATAGAGTCACCTGTGTGTACACCCATTGGGTCGAAGTTTTCGATGGCACACACGATAATGCAGTTATCGTTGCGGTCACGGACCACTTCCATCTCGTACTCTTTCCAGCCGATCAGCGACTCGTCAATCAGCAGCTCTTTGGTTGGCGACAGATCCAGACCACGGCTGCAAATCTCTTCAAACTCTTCCTTGTTGTAAGCGATACCGCCGCCTGAACCACCCATGGTGAATGACGGGCGGATAATGCAGGGGAAACCCACTTCATCCAGCACGCCAAAGGCCTCTTCCATATTGTGGGCAATGCCAGCGCGGGGACATTCCAGGCCGATGGACTTCATGGCCTTGTCGAAACGTGAGCGGTCTTCTGCTTTGTCGATGGCATCGGCAGTGGCGCCGATCATTTCGACATTGAACTCGGCCAGTACGCCCTGACGTTCCAGTTCCAGCGCACAGTTCAGTGCTGTCTGGCCGCCCATGGTAGGCAGAATGGCGTCCGGACGTTCTTTGGCGATGATGTTACGCACCACTTCCCAGTGGATAGGCTCGATGTAAGTGGCATCGGCCATTTCCGGGTCAGTCATGATGGTGGCTGGGTTGGAGTTCACCAGAATCACACGGTAGCCTTCTTCGCGCAGGGCTTTACAGGCCTGTGCACCTGAGTAGTCAAACTCACAGGCCTGGCCGATTACAATCGGACCGGCACCCAGGATAAGGATACTTTGAATGTCTGTACGTTTTGGCATGGCTTACTTCTCTGCTCCGAATTCTGTTACTTGGCGGTCTGACGGTACTGTTCGATCAGTTCGATAAAGTGGTCGAACAAAGGCGCGCAGTCGTGTGGTCCTGGGCTGGCTTCAGGGTGGCCCTGGAAGCTGAACGCAGGTTTGTCAGTCAGATGGATACCCTGCAGCGAACCATCAAACAGTGACTTGTGAGTCACCTTGATGTTGGCCGGCAGCGTGGCTTCGTCAGCAGCAAAACCGTGGTTCTGGCTGGTGATCATCACAGTGCCTTTGTCGATATCGCTTACCGGGTGGTTGGCACCGTGGTGACCGAACTTCATCTTCAGCGTTTGAGCACCACTGGCCAGAGCCAGCAGCTGATGACCCAGACAGATGCCGAATACAGGGATGTCGGTAGTCAGGATTTCTTTAATTGCATTGATGGCATAGTCACATGGCGCCGGGTCACCCGGGCCGTTGGACAGGAACACACCATCGGGGTTCATCGCCAGCACTTCACTGGCCGGAGTTTGCGCCGGTACTACAGTGACATCACAGCCACGGTCAACCAGCATGCGCAGAATGTTGGTTTTGACGCCATAGTCGTATGCCACGACTTTAAATTTCAGCTCATCCGCTGGAGTATCGGCAGGTAATCCGCCTTCCAGACGCCAGCTTCCTTTACGCCACTGATAAGCAGACTCAGTGGTCACTTCTTTGGCTAAATCCATGCCTTTCAGCCCCGGAAATGCCTTGGCAGCTTCCAGCGCTTTGGTTTCGTCCATGTCGCCAACCAGGATACATCCGGCCTGAGCACCTTTTTCACGCAGAATACGGGTCAAACGACGGGTATCGATATCAGCAATGCCCACCACTTTATTGGCTTTTAGGTAATCACTGAGGGATTGCTGATTGCGGAAGTTGCTGGCGAGAAGGGGAAGATCCCGGATGATCAGACCACAGGCATGAACGCTGCTGGATTCTGTATCTTCTGAATTGGTTCCGGCATTACCAATATGGGGGTAGGTTAACGTTACGATTTGGCGGGAGTAGGAGGGATCGGTCAATATTTCTTGATACCCTGTCATGGAAGTGTTAAAAACGACTTCTCCAACAGCGATTCCATCCGCTCCAATTGCGGTACCTCGGAATACGGATCCATCTTCGAGTACGAGTAAGGCAGACTGTGTCAACGCGACCTCCGAAAAGACAAGCCACTGAAAATGTTAATTTTTTGAATAGTTAAAATACCAAATTCCGCCTTATTTGCGAAATTTTGACAAATTCCGAGGATTATACCTCGCGTTTTTAGATGCGTCTACAGCAGCACTTTCTAAACTGGAAAAAAATTCCAAAAAAAACCGCCTGACGGCGGCCTTTGTTAACTTAACCCTAACACCTGCTGCATATCGTACAGCCCGGCATCCTGATCGACTAACCATAAAGAGGCACGCATTGCACCATTAGCAAAGGTCATACGACTCGACGCTTTATGGGTAATCTCCAGTCGCTCACCAATATCGGCAAACATGGCAGTGTGTTCCCCCACCAGGTCGCCGGCACGGATAGTGGCAAAACCTATGGTTTCGCGGTCACGCTCGCCGGTAATGCCCTCGCGGCCATAAACTGCGCACTTTTCCAGATCACGCCCCAGCTTATTGGCGATTACCTCACCCATTTTCAGTGCAGTGCCGCTGGGCGCATCTTTCTTGAATCTGTGGTGACCTTCAATAATCTCAATATCCGTGTATTCGCCCATGACTTCAGCCGCCAGTTCCAACAGCTTCCACATCAGGTTAACCCCGACAGACATGTTGGGCGCCAGCACTACCGGCGTCTGCTCAGCGAACGCCGCAATCTGCTCCTTCTGCGCGGCATTGAAACCTGTGGTGCCAATGACAATGGCTTTCTGGTGGCGGACACACCAGTCCAGGTGCGCCAGCGTGCCTTCAGGCGAAGTAAAATCAATCAGTACATCAAAGCGCTCGGCGACCTCATCCAGACTGCTGACCAAAGACACGGATTGATTCCCAATACCCGCCAGCTCTCCGGCATCACAACCAAGCAGACTGGAATCCGGGCGCTCAATCGCGGCCCCCAGAATAATGCCCGGGAAATTCTGCGTTGCTTCAATTAAGGTGCGTCCCATGCGACCGCCAGCACCGACGATAGCAACCCGGGTATGTCCGCTCATACTTTACTCCCTGAAAATCACTGAAATCTTTTCAGCGATTCTACCTAAACTCAGCCTTTGATTGGGAAAAATCTCAATGAGCAAATTTCAGCCATAAAAAAACGCCGGCCAGGCCGACGTTTTTGTTGAAATCGAGGTACTTAAACCTGCTTACAGAACATCCAGCAGTTCGACTTCAAATACCAGAGTGGAGTATGGAGGGATAGAGGCACCGGCACCACGCTCACCGTAAGCCAGGTGCGAAGGCACATACAGCTTCCACTTGGAACCGGCTGGCATCAGTTGCAGCGCTTCGGTCCAACCGGCGATCACGCCGGATACCGGGAATTCAGCAGGCTGACCACGAACCACAGAGCTGTCGAACACGTCACCGTTGATGAAAGAACCATGGTAGTGGGTGCGTACAGTGTCATTGTAGGTAGGTTTGGCGCCGTTACCTTCAGTGATGATTTCGTACTGCAGACCAGATTCTGTGGTAAATACACCGTCACGCTTGGCATTTTCAGCCAGGAAAGCTTCACCTTCGGCAGAAGCGGCTGCCGCAGCTTCTTCCTGCGCCAGCTGCAGACGACGGCTGATCTCAGTGAAGGCGATCTGCATATCCTGCATGGAGACCACGCTCTCCTTACCGTCGAACGCATCAGCCAGACCAGCCTGTACAGCAGAGATATCAATCCCTTCAAAAGAGTTGGCTTTCAGCTGCTCGCCCAGTTGACGACCCACGCCATAGCTGGCTTGCTGTTCTACTGTGGAGAACTTCTCAGACATAATAGGTTACTCTCTGTTAGTGATAAGTTTTGCGGCGCGAATTGTATCACATACTGACCCGCGCGCGCAGGCACTGATTTTTCAGTGATTGCTGATACGCAGCAGCAACGGCCATTGTCCATACAGCTCATTCCCTTTTGCCTTATTTCCCTATTACCCCTCTCAACCGGTAACTCAGGGCAAGCGACACACAGGCAAGCTATTGGTTCTTGCTTTAAGGTAAATCGCCTGAGCCTGAGATTGCTGCGCCGACAAATCCTCAATGCGACTGTCGTGGGAGGGATGGGTTGACAGAATTTCCAAAGGTTGACGGCCCGACACCCGCGCCATATTTTGCCACAGGGCAATGGCCGCCTGAGGATTAAATCCGGCCCGCGCCATCAATTGCAGTCCAATGATATCCGCCTCGGTTTCCTGATCCCGGCCAAACGGCAAACTGATCCCGACCTCTGCGCCCAATCCCAGCGCTGCCATCACCATATCCCTGTGCTCGACCTCGCCCATATCCAGCGCCCAGTCGATCGCTTTCAATCCCCAGTTTTTCATCTCGCTGCGCGAAGCCTGCTCATTGCCATGGCTGGAAAGCACATGGGCAATTTCATGACCTATCACAGCCGCCAGTTCATCCGGGGTGTTGGCGACCCTGAGCATACCTGTGTAAATCCCGATATACCCACCGGGCAGCGCAAAGGCATTGACCTGAGGCGAGTCAAACACCACCACTTCCCAGTGTTGCCCGCTGGCCTGAGGCAATGCCTCCAGCAGCCTTGAAGTAATGCAATCCACATAGGCATTGAGTGCCGGATTGCGATTGATGGGCAAATTTTGCTTCATCCGGGTAAAACTCGCCTGGCCCATCTGCGCCATGTCGGTATCAGAAAACAACAGGGTTTGATTGCGCCCGGTAGGCGAAGTGTGGGTATCGCAGCCACTGAGCAGCGCCACTGCCAGCGACATCATCACTGCGGAGATAATTTTTTTCATAGAGACTCGTTTACAACTTCCTGTCTCTTTATATGTGGGCGACATCCCTTCACTCCAAGGACTGTCGCCCGGAATTTATCATTTTGGTGCTCGGCACACTGTCCTGGACTGCTGTCTGGCCGCCTGATACAAGGGCTTGGCAGCCTGCTGCTGCGCGTTGAGTTCCTTGATTCTGGTGCTGTGAGATGGGTGAGTCGAAAGCATTTCCGGCGGTGCACCACTGCTCGCTTTAGCCATGTTGTGCCACAGGGCGATTGACGCCTCCGGGTCAAATCCGGCCCGGGCCATTAATTCCACGCCCATGATATCAGCCTCTGTTTCCTGCTCACGACCATAGGGCAGAGTGAAAAACACATTGGTGCCCAGCGCCGCCAATTGAGTAATGGTTGCGGCACTTTCTACGCCGTACGCGGCCAGTCCAATATTGAGCAGTTGCAATCCGGTTCCCGTCATTTGTGAACGAGACACCTTTTCGTTGCTGTGATGAGCCAGCACATGAGCGACTTCGTGGCCCATCACTGCCGCCAGTTGATCGGCATTTTCAGCGACGCCAAGCAATCCGGTATAAACCCCAATATAACCGCCGGGCAGAGCAAAGGCATTCACCTGAGGTGAATCGAACACCACCACTTCCCACTGCTGAGGTGGCAGCACGCCGGAGATCCTCTCAGCGACACAGTTGACATAGGCATTGAGCGCCGGGTCCTGACTGACTTTTTCCTGCTGCTTAAGTTGAGCAAACGACACCTGTCCCAGCTGGGCCATTTCCGCTTCACTGTGCATCAGCATCTGGCTGCGACCTGTGGGTGACTGATGAGTGGCACACGCAGTCAACAGCAGCACACCGGCGGCAATCGCAGGCGTGATTATTCTTTTTAGCATTCTGCTTCTTTGTTTCTCACTGGGCATAGCACGTCCCCGCATTCTGGTATTGCGTTGGCATCAGTTTACACAGACTGTGATGCCGACAAAACCACACCAGCAGACTCAACATGTCACCTCCAGTTCTTTTATGCGTTATCCGACCATAATACAGGCAACATCACCGACAGTGGATAGCTGGATTACAGCGGTGCTGTCATCAGGCAGTTTTGCCCGAATGTATTACTGTTAAAGTATCCGCAACAGCAGGCTTGCATAAATGGGACGCCCCTCAGCAGAAGACAGTAAACACTACAGCAGCGACAGAGAGCAGCCGGTGTCGGGCCTGAGCGCAATGGATTTTATCGATCACGGCAGCGATGTCTGTATTGAGTTTCAGACGCCACTGGGCCAAAAGACCCAAATTGAGACCCAGTTTATTGGCTACGACAACAAAAGGCACATCTATTACAGCCTGCCAAGAATGCCTCCCGCTGATATGGAGTTGTATTTACAACCACAATTCTGGGCATTTGTAACGACAACCTCAGAGCGTGGAGAGGGCGCAATCGTCAAATTCAGGACACAAATTGAGTTTGTCATCACCCAACCTGTCAGCCTGCTGGTATTGAAATTACCGGAGCAGGCTATGCTGTTCCAATTGCGCAAGGAAATGCGTTATCAGCTCAACATCAAGGTCGCATTGTTGATGGAAAAACGCAAACTGGAAGTTGAGCTCAGGAATATCTCCGCCAATGGCTGTGGCTTCAGCTACCGTGGCATTGCACCGGTGCTGGAGTCCGGTGCGGCTTATACCATTGAAGTCTGCTGTCCAAATACCAAAGAAACCTTTTTACTTCAGGGCATTATTCGCAATCACAGGGTACATCGTGGGCGCCAGGAGTATGGTCTGCTATTTACCGGCGAAGGGGGAAAAACAGGACGAAGTCTGTTGTCAAAACTGGTTTTCAATGGTGCCAAACTGGTATTCCAGAAACCCAGGCCCCCTGACAACAAACTGGCCAATGGATGATAAAAAGCCCGGCGCTCTGGCCGGGCTTAATTTTACATCGAAAGATGTTATCGGGATCAGTTATTCAGATCCTGGAAGAACTTCTTCACACCATCGAAGAACCCTTCAGCCTTGGGGCTGTGCTTGCGGGATTCACCTGTCAGGGTCGCCTCAAATTCGCGCAGCAATTCTTTCTGACGCTCATTCAGGTTAACCGGGGTTTCCACCACCACTTTACACAGCAGATCGCCCACTGCATGGCTGCGTACTGACTTCACGCCTTTACCGCGCAAACGGAACATACGACCAGTCTGAGTCTCGGTTGGGATCTTCAGGCTGACTTTGCCATCCAGGGTAGGCACCTGCACTTCACCGCCTAAAGCCGCTTTGCTGAAGGAAATCGGCACTTCACAGTACAGGTTGTTGCCATCACGCACAAAGATAGGGTGCTCGCGCACGCTTACCTGTACATACAAGTCCCCTGGTGGTGCTCCGAATTCACCGGCTTCGCCTTCACCCGCCAGGCGGATACGGTCACCGGTATCCACACCCGCCGGGATTTTAACCGACAGGGTTTTGGTCTTCTCGACACGGCCTTCGCCATGACACTTACTGCAGGGATCTTTGATGATCTTGCCGCGACCATGACAGGTTGGACAGGCTTG
The DNA here is from genome assembly GCF_050865035.1 of Shewanella sp. GXUN23E. Taxonomy (NCBI): domain Bacteria; kingdom Pseudomonadati; phylum Pseudomonadota; class Gammaproteobacteria; order Alteromonadales; family Shewanellaceae; genus Shewanella; species Shewanella sp. GXUN23E. The sequence goes on from NZ_JBOZWP010000001.1 coordinate 447,783, forward strand.
CTGCACCGCGAAGAAGCCCTGACGCATCTGCACCTGACCACTGCCGTGACAGGTACCACAGGTGGTCGCCGACGTGCCGGGTTTGGCGCCCGAGCCGTCACACACATCACAGCTTGCCAAAGTAGGGATACGCAGCTCTTTGGTCAGGCCGCGAACCGCTTCTTCCAGTGACAGTTCCAGGTTATATCTCAGGTCTGCACCACGGGCTGCCTGACGCTGGCCACGACGACCGCCGCCAAAGATATCACCAAAGACATCACCGAAAATATCACCGAAATCAGCACCGCCGCCGAAGCCACCGCCGCCGCGGTTAGGATCAACACCGGCATGACCAAACTGATCATAGGCTGCTTTCTTATCTGAGTCGGTCAGGATTTCGTAAGCTTCCTTCACTTCTTTGAAGTTGGCTTCAGCTTCTTTATCCCCTGGATTGCGGTCAGGGTGATATTTCATCGCCAAGCGCTTGTAGGCCTTTTTGATATCCCGTTCGCTGGCGTCGCGGCCAACGCCCAATACTTCGTAATAATCTCGCTTTGACATAGTCTTCGCTTTCTCTGAGCTGACAGTTAATTTTGACTTCGGGAGACGTAACAACGGGCGTTAGGGGATTCCCGTAACGCCCGCTGGACGAATAATTAAGGACTAACCCTCAATTATTTCTTGTCGTCTTTAACCTCTTCAAACTCGGCATCAACAACATCGTCAGCAGACGCTTTGCTCTGACCGGCTTCAGCCTGGGCACCGCCCTGAGCTGCCTGTGCCTTGGCCTGGGCAATTTCCATCAGCTTGGAAGAGGCTTCGATCAGCTCCTGAGAGGCTTTCTCGATGGCTTCTTTGTCGTTACCTTTAGTAGCGGTGTCAACTTTCGCCATGGCTTCTTCAATCTTGGCCTTGTCATCAGCCGCCAGCGCGTCACCGGCTTCGGTGATTTGCTTCTTGGTGGCGTGTACCAGACCATCAGCCTGGTTACGGGCAGTTACCAACTCTTCGAACTTCTTGTCTTCGTCCGCGTGGGCTTCTGCGTCACGTACCATTTTTTCGATTTCATCATCTGACAGACCAGAAGAAGCCTTGATGGTGATCTTCTGCTCTTTGCCGGTTTTCTTGTCTTTGGCAGACACGTTCAGAATACCGTCAGCGTCGATATCGAAAGTGACTTCAATCTGTGGCATGCCACGTGGTGCTGGCTCGATACCTTCCAGGTTGAACTGACCCAGAGACTTGTTGGCGCTGGCCTGCTTACGCTCACCCTGCAGCACGTGAATGGTCACGGCGCTCTGGTTGTCATCAGCAGTAGAGAAGGTCTGCGATGCCTTGGTAGGGATCGTGGTGTTCTTCTCAATCAGCTTGGTCATTACGCTGCCCATGGTTTCGATACCCAGAGACAGAGGCGTCACGTCCAGCAGCAGTACGTCTTTCACGTCACCGGCCAGTACACCACCCTGAATTGCCGCGCCCATGGCCACAGCTTCATCTGGGTTAACGTCTTTACGAGGCTCTTTACCGAAGAAGTTGGTTACTGCTTCCTGAACCTTAGGCATACGGGTTTGACCACCCACCAGAATCACTTCGTTGATGTCAGACACAGACAGGTCAGCATCAGCCAGTGCGACTTTCAGCGGCTCCAGAGAGCGCTGGATCAGGTCTTCAACCAGAGATTCCAGCTTGGCACGGGTGATCTTAACCACCAGGTGCTTAGGACCAGTCGCATCTGCAGTGATGTATGGCAGGTTAACTTCAGTCTGAGTGGTGCTGGACAGTTCGATCTTGGCCTTTTCAGCAGCTTCTTTCAGACGCTGCATCGCCAGTGGATCGTTGCGCAGATCCATGCCCTGCTCTTTCTTGAATTCATCAGCCAGATAGTTGATCAGACGGTTGTCGAAGTCTTCACCACCCAGGTGAGTGTCACCGTTGGTTGCCAGTACTTCGAAGGTCTGGTCGCCATCATTGCTGTCGATTTCAATGATGGAGATATCGAAAGTACCGCCACCCAGATCGTATACCGCAACAATGTTGTCGCCCTGCTTCTTGTCGATACCATAGGCCAGTGCCGCAGCAGTTGGCTCGTTAATGATACGCTTCACGTCCAGACCCGCGATACGACCGGCATCTTTGGTAGCCTGACGCTGCGCATCGTTGAAGTAAGCAGGTACAGTGATAACCGCTTCAGTCACTGGTTCACCCAGGAAGTCTTCAGCAGTTTTCTTCATTTTCTTCAGCACTTCAGCAGATACCTGAGGTGCAGCCATCTTATTGCCACGGGACTCAACCCAGGCGTCGCCGTTGTCAGCTTCGATGATTTTGAATGGCATGATGTTTACATCACGCTGCACTTCATCATCAGTAAAGCGACGACCAATCAGACGCTTGATCGCAAAGAAAGTGTTGGTTGGGTTGGTCACTGCCTGACGTTTTGCAGGCTGGCCTACCAGAGTTTCATCTTCTGTGTAGGCAATGATAGAAGGAGTAGTGCGATCGCCTTCAGCATTTTCCAGTACGCGCGCTTTACCGCCATCCAAGATAGCAACACAGGAGTTGGTTGTGCCCAAATCGATACCGATAATTTTACCCATGGGGTCCTCCAAAAAACTTTTAACGCTTAATTCTGTTCAATGATGGTGATATGGGGATGGTTTTTCCGGCTTTCAAGTCCTGCTCTCCATGCTGCCATATCGCTCTTAACTCCCTATATTGGGATGCCATTTTCAAAAACAAGGGCAACTTAAAAAATTTTGATCTTTTTTTCGTTGGCTAACTTTTTCACATTGTATAATGCATACAACTTTCAGACGTACCGACCCTGTCCCTTGGGTATCGGATGGAACTTCTCAATTGAAAACTTCAAATCTGGCCTATGCCTACGGTCTGGGCGCCGTGCTGTGCTGGTCTACTGTCGCCACTGCATTTAAGCTGGCACTGCAACATTTCACCCCGCTGCAATTGGTGTTGGTGGCGGTATGTACTTCCATCATCACGCTGGCGGTCATTCTTGGAGTGCAGGGCAAACTCAGGCTATTAAAAAGCCAATTCAGGACCCGCCCCCTGTTTTATCTGCAAACCGGCATCATTAATCCCTTCCTGTACTACATGGTACTGTTCCAGTCCTACGCCCTGCTGCCCGCGCAGCAGGCGCTGGCACTGAATTACACCTGGGCGATTTTGTTGCCGCTGCTGGCAGTGCCTTTACTTGGGCAGAAGCTCAGGGGCGCTGACATTTTGGCGGCCATTACCGGCTACATTGGCGTATTGGTGATCGCCACCGGCGGCAACCCGCTGTCGATGCAGTTTGAAAATCCGCTGGGGGTTGCCATGGCCCTGGTGTCCACCTGTCTGTGGAGTCTGTACTGGATTATCAATACCAAAGATGAAGGCGAGCCAGTGGTCAGTCTGATGCTGAGTTTCATAGTCAGCCTGCCCTTTATTCTGGGCATGGTGCTGGCAACCGATACGCTGCCAACCCTGAATCCACAAGCGCTGGCGGCCGGTATCTATGTCGGTCTGTTTGAAATGGGCATCACCTTTGTGCTGTGGCTGATGGCGCTGAAAAAAGCCGAACGTGCCGCCAACATCAGCACCCTGGCGTTTCTGACGCCCTTGCTGTCTATGTGTCTGATTGCGCTGGTACTGAAAGAAACCATCACTGCTTCAACCATAGCCGGAATGGGATTGATTCTGGCGGCGCTGGTGTTGCAGAAATTACTTAAACCCCGTGCGCCCAAGGTGGAAACCGCCTGACACGGGTACAACCACCAAGGTTAAACATAAAAGGCCGATGGAATTAGCATCGGCCTTTTTGCTTTGCGGCAAAATAAATTGTTTATTCAGATGGGTATTCTGCTCGCAGGCGGCTCGGATACCGCTCTACGCCAGATAAAAATAGCCGATAGCCACCAGCAGTACACCACCAATGTAGGTAACAAACAGCTGATTGGCACGCCTGTGGCGCTGCGCCAGCACCCTGATATGCGGGTTAGTGCACTGTTGCAGCATGCGCGCTCCCTTGGGCGAGATAAACATCAACGGAAATTGCCAACGCCCATGAACGCCAAGATCGTGCCACAAGCCCGGCTCAAGCGCTTTAACGGCCTGATAATACCGATACTCACTGTATGCCGCCCACAGCATCAGGAGTAACCAAAGCCATCCCAGTATAGTGATCAACATTGCCGATAATCCCCTGTATCAACTCATCGCTGTTATGGCTCCCGCCTGCAGCCGTTGTCTGTTCCATGACTCAGATTCCGCTTTCGTGTTGATCATAGTCCAATGCAGGCAGGAGAAACCAATGACTGTCAGCTCCAGACCCTGCCAACTTCCCGTTCATCCTGATAGGATTTCCCCCGGAATGCGATTCAGCTCATCATTTTCACGTTGTATCAACCAATTATGTGAAGCAGCTTGCTGTCTCATGCAGGCAAAATACCTTAGGGTTAAAGTGAACAGCTAATACAGTGACAGGCTAAAATGGCCTGCCACTCATAGATAGAACAGGAATTGCTGATGTCTGATACCGAACAAGCCTTTTATGACCGCGCCACTGAGATGATCAAATTGGCCAACAAGCAAAACCAGAATACCGAAATTAAAACCGGTGAAGTCAGTGCTTCCTTCATGTACGCAGTCGCGCGTTACAACGCCTGGTTTGGCTCAACCAACTTTGAAACCAAAGAGCAAATGGTGTCCAAGAAGCAAGAGATGATGGATTACTATGTTGAGCGCTACAAAGAGATGCTGGAGTCCAATATGAATGACTATATTGAGCATTTCGATCACTACCGCTCCACGCAGAAGTAATCACTGAAGATACCCAGACGCCCTGGCTGCCAATGTGTTGCTCAGGGCGTTTTCATGATGACAAACAATAACCTAAGCCATTAACGGCCGTTAACATCCACCTCGCCGACGCCAACATCCACATGCAGGCTACCCTGTCCCCGGGTCTGTGCACTGTAGCTGGCGCTCACCATTGCCCGTTTTACCTCCACTTCCCGGCCGTTGACTGAATAGCTGACATCACCCACCCCGGAATTCAGTTCAATATCGCCATACTCATGACTGTGATTGATTTCGACCTCACCCACGCCCAGATCAATCATCAGACTGTTATCCATACCCGAAGTTTGAATACGCCCAACCCCCATATCCATCTGGATCTTTGCAGATGCCGGTAGAGAAATACGCCAATGTTCCTGTACATCTTCACTGTCGCTGATGCGCAGAGCCAGGCTGTTGCCGGCATTCAGACGAACATCCAGCTCAATATCACTGACATCCTTTTCGCTGCCGAAAAATAAAAATCCAGTCTTCTTGCCAGTCAACTCAACCTCAACCACTACCTGCTGACGGTCGGAGGCAATGATTTCAACTTCGCCGACACCAACATCCAGTTGCAGCATTTCTCCCTGATAGTCGAATGATTGTGACAGCAGTTTATCATCGGCAAATGCCTGGGTGGCTAACAGTAAACCGGTAAGTACCACAACGGTGATGAACTTGTTCATATTGCTTCTCCATGTCATATCTCTTTACTTATCTCACACCAAAGCAAAGACAGTGCCAATGGAAAACATTGTTTAATTATCAATAGATTAAAGATAACTCAAAGATATTTAACAGTGGACTTCACCGCCGTTTCAGACCTCAGGGCGGTGAATTTAACGTGCAAGTAGTGAATATCGCCAACGATAACGGCAACAATAACTCTGCACGTTATGGACAGGGCTTATCCTGACTCAAGAAAAGGCGTTACGCTACGGGCTGCTGATAACCAGGCATGATGATACGCCCATCCAGACAAGCGCAAATTTCCAGCCCGTTCAGCCGTGCCAAAAACCACTCTCGACCCACCAGCTGACCATTTTCAAATCCCGGCTACATGGCAAACTCATCACTTTCCGGGTCAGTCAGCTTGCAGCTGATTTGGGTGTAAATCGCCCCGATGCCACTGATGTCAACGTCAGAGACTCGCCGGATGCGATTTGAACATGCGCCTCAAAGCAGGTGTTGCAGGCCTCAAACTGCACCTTGTTATGCCTTAATGACAGCTCATCTATACCATTGATATATGACTTGTAATCTTCACCTGTCAGCTCGCACAACACATGGTTGAGCTAAAAATAACGATTTCTGGGCGTCAATTGCTCCAGCGCCAAATCTCCGGGAGTGATTGTGGGCAGAATGCCGGTTGCCAACACCTGAGACTGCTCAGCCTCCGCCGCCTCCTTAAATTCAGCGAAAAATCCGTCCGGTTCTCCTGAGCCTGACTCAGCCCCGAGCCGCTAACCTCCCCGGGGCTGAGGTTAGCCTCCAGATTGAACAGCGCCAGTTCATGGGTAAAAAAGAATCGTCCAGACAGGACAGCACTGAGCATGCCTTAGGGCCGGGCTTGGTATCGGCTCCCTCCGGTTTCAAATTTGTCCTGCTGTGACATGGCTTTCAGCGCCTGCGCATCTTCAAGCCAGTGCTGCTTGAACAGGCGTTTGTCATGATGAGACTTGTTGGTATTACTGAAGTCCTTTTCCATACCGCCTACCCTGTATTAGCCCGCAATGTGCGATCAGATTGTTAATGGGCTATCCCCAATGCTGCGTAAACACTTACCAGGCTTTCGTACCAACCTCCCGGCAATAACAACAGCATCATCTGTGTGAACCAAAAATCACTGAACAGTGCAGGTCAAAAGCTTATACTTGGCGTTTTTATCCGGAGTTTGTCATGACCCCCGCCACTGTCCAGGCCAAAAAAGCCAAAATCCCCTTTGAAATGCACGAGTATGACCATGATAAAGATGTGCACGCCTTTGGTGATGAGGTGGCACAAAAGCTTAACCTTGATGCCGCGCAGGTGTTCAAAACCCTGCTGGTCGCCGAGTCAGCGACCTCAGCCCCCGTCGCGGTGGCGTTGGTGCCTGTCAGCCATCAGCTGGATCTCAAAGCTCTGGCCAAGGAGCTGAAACTCAAAAAGCTGACCATGGCTGGTGTGGAACCGGCACAAAAGAGTACCGGTTATCTGGTTGGTGGCATCAGTCCGCTGGGGCAAAAAAAACGCCTGCCAACAGTGATTGATGAGAGTGCCAATCAGTTTGATACCATCTATGTCAGTGGTGGAAAACGCGGACTGCAGTTAAGTCTCAAGGCGTCTGATCTGGCCAAAGTGCTGAATGCCAGATTTGCCGACCTCAAACACGTTTAACTTTGGACCGTTGCAATTCCCTCTAGCGCTTCAAGTCGCTGCGACTCAATGGCTGAGTAGTGGATTCCGACACAGAATTTTGCATTCGCCGGTCAGCGGGGTTATAACCAACAGGTGAATGGATTCATACAAGGAGGGGCTATGGATGAGCCCGGCAAGTTACTGAGTCTCAGCCAGGCACGATGGCTTAAGCTGTCTGGCATCGTTATCGCGCTGGTGATCTTTACTGTGCAGCGTTTTACCGGCAACGAGTACACTCACCTTTTGGTGTTGCTGTATTGTCTGTTTTTACTGCCAGCCATCGCACTGGACAGAGCGGTGCAGGAGCGTTACTTCCCGTATATACAGCCCTTCATCGCAGCCCTGAGAGCGGTAACCATAGTGGTCACCGTGATGATGTTGGCACTGTATCTTTATGCCATGATGACGCCGCTTGGCGATCCCATCACTCTACCGGAGCACCTCAGATATCCGGGAGAATTGCAGCCCTCAGATTGAAATCAAAAAGCCGCTGACAACAGCGGCTTTGGGTTATTGATTCCGGGCTGATTAACTGCGGGCAGTGTAGTCGCCCCAGGCCAGCCACTTAAAGGTGGTCAGGGCTTCCAGCCCCATCGGGCCGCGGGCATGCAGCTTTTGGGTCGACACCGCCACTTCCGCGCCCAGACCAAACTGGCCGCCATCGGTAAAGCGGGTGCTGGCATTCACATACACAGCAGCGGAATCCACCTGTTCCATAAAGCGGCTGGCAGTGTGAATGTTGTCCGTCAGAATCGCCTCTGAGTGACCACTGGAATGCCGGCGAATATGGGCAACCGCCTCATCAAGACTGGCCACCACTTTCACGCCCAGCGTCAGCGACAGCCACTCAGTGCTGAATGACTCATCATCGGCGGCATGCATGTCAACCTTCAATCCAGCAGCCAGCTCACGGGTTTTATCACAGCCGTAGAAACGTACGCCCTGCGCCGCCAGCTCAGTCAGTGCCGAAGGCAGAACCTGTGCGGCCACCGCTTCATGTACCAGCAAAGTATCCAGCGCATTACACACGGTAGGACGCTGCACCTTGGCATTGATAATCACCGGATTGATGCGGCGCAGATCGGCCTGCTCATCAATAAACATATGACAGATACCAATACCGCCGAGGATCACCGGAATCGTCGCCTGCTCAGCACACAAACGCTGCAGCTTCTGGCCGCCACGCGGTACGATCATGTCGACATACTGATCCAGCTTAAGCAGCCCGGTGACCAGCTCACGGTCCGGATTATCAATAAGTTGCACAGCATCCTGTGGCAATCCCTGCTCAACCACTGCGCGGCGGATAGCCGAAGCCAGTGCGCGATTGGAGTTCACGGTTTCTTTGCCACCACGCAGGATCACCGCATTACCGGTTTTCAGCGCCAGCACAGCAATATCCACGGTGACATTAGGGCGGGCTTCATAAATCACCCCAATAACCCCCAGCGGTACCCGACGACGGGCCAGACGCATCCCATTTTCCAGTACCCGGCTGTCGATTTCGCTGCCAACCGGGTCGGCCAGCGCAATCACATTGTCGATATCGCCGATCACCCCCTGCAAGCGGGTTTCATCCAGCAGCAGACGGTCAACCATGGCATCGTTCAGACCGGCAGCTTTGGCGGCGGCCACATCCAATTCATTGGCGGCCAGGATCTCTTGCTTGTGCGCCTGCAGTGACGCGGCAATGGCAGTCAGCAATTGCTGCTTGTCCCGCGCAGTCAAATTGGCCAGGCTGTAACTGGCTTCACGGGCCTGCTGACCCAGCTGCTGCAGATACGCCTGCTTGTCCATCTGTTGTACTGTCATTGCAATACCACCATATCGTTTCTGTGTACCACGGCATCACCGTAGTCATAGCCCAGCAGGGATTCAATATCGTCAGAATGTTTACCGGCAATGGCCTGCAGCGCTTTGGCGTGATAACGCGCCAATCCACGGGCAAATACCCGACCATTGACATCAGTCAGCTCAACGGTATCGCCGCGCTCAAATTCACCTTCCACCGCAACCACACCTTTTGACAGCAGACTGCGGCCTTTATTGGTTACCGCATTGACGGCGCCGTCATCCAGTACCAGCTGGCCACTGGGCTTGGGACCGGCCAGGATCCACTGCTTACGGCTTTCCAGTGGGTGTTCAATAGCGCAGAAGTGAGTGCCTACCGACTGCTTGCACACCAGCTTTTTGATGACATCTGGGTGCTGGCCGGAAGCAATCACAACTTCAATACCGGCGCGACGGGCAATATCTGCCGCCTCCAGCTTGGTGGCCATGCCACCGGTTCCCAGACCGGATACTGAGCCCCCTGCCAAACGGCGCAGACTGTCATCGATATTGGCCACTTCGGGGATCAGTTTGGCATCAGGGTTATTGCGCGGATCGGCATCAAACAGACCTTTCTGATCGGTCAGCAGAATAAGTAAATCCGCATCGCACAACAACGCTGCCCGGGCAGACAGGTTGTCGTTGTCACCGACTTTGATTTCCGCCGTCGCCACCGCATCATTCTCATTGATGATGGGGACAATTCCCTGATGCAATAACGCATTAAGAGTATCACGGGCATTGAGATAGCGTTCCCGGTCGTGCAAATCGGCACGGGTCAACAGCAACTGGCCCACGTTAAAACCGTAAATGCCAAACAGCTGTGACCAGGCCAGGATCAACTGACTCTGACCGACAGCTGCGAGCAGCTGCTTACTGGCCATGGTATCCGGCAACTGAGGGTGGTGCAGATGTTCTCGTCCGGCAGCAATGGCCCCGGAGGTACACAACACCACTTCCACACCGGCTTTCATCAGATGCGCCATCTGACGGGTTAATTCCGCCATCTGTGCTTTATCCAGGCTGCGACTGCCTGAAGTCAGCACACTGGTACCCAGTTTCACCACCACGCGGCGGTAGGCTATCTCACTTGCGTTCATTCTGTTTAAGCTAAAAAAATTCGAAGGATCCTTATACCCAATCCCCCACAAAATTAACAGTGCCGCGCGCCCGCTTGTGATGAATATCCGTCATAAATGAGCAGGATTTCATCTTATACCGACTTCGTTAATAGTCTGGTCAATTCAGAGCGCGTCAGGGATTCTGGTTCAAGGCGCATTGATTGACTAAGGGCGGTTCCCTTTAAGAGCAATGCAACACAGAAGCCAAATGCCTGACACGCTCACGCAGTGGGGGGGGCAATGCACTTGATACGGTGTTGAGTCATCTTGACATAGCACCACTATGACTTCGCCAGCTCGCAAGCCACAAGGATGGTGAGAAAGGCGTCAGCCATACGCTCTCGAACGAGAGACAGGATGTCGAACTGGCTTTGGTACAAGGAGGTATCAAAGTGCGAATGTCATTAACGCACGACTGCATGGATGCAGGAGGTAGAGCAACGCAAGAGCAGTTGCCGTGGAGCGATTAATGACCTTGTCTCAAGCGCATTGAACTCCCGCTTAAACAGATCAACGGTTAAATGAAATTGGTATTACTCTGGTATTGCGGTGAATAAGCCGGTTATGGATGGATGCGATATCTGAGGCTGAAAGATATTCCGGGCACAAAAAAAGCACGTCCGCAGACGTGCTGTTGAGTTTGCCGGACTCTATGGTTGTCAGGTAAAGGCGAACTTGGCAATAAACAGTGCCGCCATAACGACCACACCGGCAGTCAGGTCGCGGTAACGACCACTGGCCAGCTTGATCGCCGCATAGGCGATAAAGCCAAATGCGATACCTGTGGCGATGGAGTAAGTCAGCGGCATCAGAATACACACCACTACAACCGGAGCGGCTTCAGTCAGATCTTCCCACTCAACATGTACCAGACCTGACATCATCAAAATGGCCACATAGAACAGGGTACCTGCGGTCGCATAAGGAGGCACCATACCCGCCAGCGGCGAAATAAACAGCGCTGACAGGAACAGCAGACCAACCACCACAGCGGTCAGACCGGTACGGCCACCAGCGCTCACGCCTGCGGTACTTTCGATATAACTGGTAGTGGTTGACGTCCCCAGTGCGGCACCGGCGATAGTAGCAGTGCTGTCAGCCATCAAAGCGCGGTTCAGACGTGGCAGACGTCCCTTGTCATCCAGGAAACCACCGCGCTGGGCAACAGCAACCAGAGTGCCTGAGGTATCAAACAGGTCAACAAACAGGAAAGCGAACACAACGGTCAGCATGGAAATTTCCAGCGCGCCGGACAGGTCCATCTTCATAAAGGTTGGAGCAATAGAAGGTGGCGCCGACACCAGACCGTTATACTCAACGCCGCCGAACAGTACACCCAGCACTGTGATGGACAGAATGCTGATGATTACCGCGGCCTTAAAACCACGCTGCACCAGGGCGATGATGATGACAAAGCCCAACACCGACATCAATGCAGGGAAAGAGGTGATGTCGCCCAGAGTCACCATGGTCGCTGGGCTGGCAACCACAATGCCGGAACTTTGCAGGCCGATCAGCGCCAGGAACAGACCAATGCCGGCAGCAATGCCCAATCGCAGCGACATGGGGATGGAGTTCACAATCCACTCACGAATGCGCACCAGCGACAAGGCCATAAAACAGATACCCGACAGGAACACCGCGCCCAGCGCAGTTTCCCAGCTATAGCCCATCTCGCCGACCACAGTGTAGGTAAAGAAGGCGTTCAGCCCCATGCCCGGGGCCAATGCAATAGGGTAGTTGGCGACCACACCCATGATAATACAGCCAATCGCGGCTGCCACACAGGTGGCCACAAATACGGCACCATGATCCATACCGGCATCAGCCAGCATCATAGGGTTAACAAACAGGATGTAGGCCATGGTCAGGAAGGTGGTGACACCGGCGATCACTTCCTGTTTCAAAGAGGTTTGGTTTTGCTTGAGTTTGAACAGTTTTTCCAACATGGAAGCTGGTTCCTATAGCGGGATACAAACAGGGTGGGTAAGTGACCCGGCAATTGCCGGTTTCCCTTCCATGAAAAGCCACTCACGATTGCGGCGGGATTATAGGAATTTCAAGCACATCAGACCAGCAAGCTGGCGCTCACCACAGAGAACATATTGTTCCATATAAAGAACGATCGACATGATTTTTTAGACGATGCTGGTATATCCTTCACTGATGTTAACCAGACGATCATTTTCTTCTTGTCGCAGGACGCAAATCGTAAACAAAAAAAAGCCTGCTCAATGAGCAGGCCAAGACATATTTACAACTTTACTGGAAGGGAATAGGTTACCGCGCCAGCGAGTAATCGGGCTATCGATGCGAAAGACAGCCCATTTCAGTAAAGCCGTTGGTCTTAAAACACACCAAATGGTGATACAAAGGTTGATGGATGATGGAAACAGGTTCCTGGCCCAAAGGCCTCAAAGTGGCATCGGATAAATGCCACCCTGCAGAAAACGGGTGTCAAACCAAGTAGTTTGCCAATAAATAGAAGTCATCGCCTGATAAGCCATGATTGAAATACTCCGAATCAAAAGTTGTAATAAAAAAACACTCTAGCGAAGCTTGGCTCGGTTCCCTGGAGCTAGAGATTCTCGGTTCCGTGGAGACAACTTATCATTCATTTCCTTGGAGAAATTCCGTAAGGAGGTGAACTAGAGCTGGCGGCCACCTTGGCTCAACCAACGCTGCATATTCTACATTTCTGTATTTTTATTACAATAGGCAGGCGAAAAAATTTTCTAAACTTCATGTTTTGGTAATTTAATTACAGAAAATAGCTTATTTCATCGATTGCCTGAGGCTCACCAGCTTCCTCGCTCAAGCCGCCACAACAATAAGCCACCCTGTAATCGCACTCAATTGGCAACAAACGCTGCCACCCAGCCAGGTCAGCCACCATGCCGGGCTGCGGAGTCTGTGGTACACTCGGGCAAGACATAAAGTCCTTAATGAGGGAATCTTTCGTGACAAGCATTAACCAGTTATATCCTCAGCCTCTGTGGCAATGGTTCGAGCAAATTTGTGCCATTCCCCACCCTTCCAAGCACGAAGCCGCACTGAGCGCGCATATCCAGGCGTGGGCCAAAGAACAAGGTCTGGCGGTTACCGAAGACAAAGTCGGCAACCTGATCATTCGCAAGCCAGCGACCGCCGGCATGGAAAACCGCAAGACAGTGGTTATCCAGGCACATATCGACATGGTGCCACAGAAGAACAACGACAAAGTTCATGACTTTGAAAAAGACGCCATCGAGCCATGGATTGATGGCGACTGGGTTAAAGCCAAAGGCACCACTCTGGGCGCCGATAACGGCATTGGCATGGCTTCCGCCCTGGCCATTCTGGCCAGTGACGATATTAAGCATGGCCCACTGGAAGTGCTGCTGACCATAGATGAAGAAGCTGGCATGACCGGCGCTTTTGGTCTGGAAGCTGGTTTGCTGCAAGCGGATATTCTGATCAACACAGATTCCGAGCAGGAAGGCGAAATCTACATGGGCTGTGCCGGTGGCGTAGATGCTGCGATTACCCTGCCTATGGTCTGGGAAGCACCGGCTGAAGGTTATCAGAGCTTTGAATTGAATCTCAGTGGCCTTAAAGGTGGTCACTCAGGGGTGAATATTCATCTGGGCCGAGGCAATGCCAACAAGTTGCTGGGACGCTTCCTGTTTGAACACGCCGATGCACTGCAGCTGGAACTGGCCAGCTTTACCGGTGGCTCGCTGCGCAATGCCATTCCCCGCGAAGCTGGCGTAGTGATCATGGTGCCCGAGGAACAGATTGCTGCCCTGCACACCAAAGTCGCTGAATTTGAAGCCCTGATCCGTGCAGAGCTGGCCGTTGCCGACCCAGCCGGAACCCTGACTTTGAAAGCCGTTGCCACCCCGACCAAGGTGATGAGCGAACAAAGCCAGAACACCCTGATCGATCTGCTCAATGCCTGCCCTAACGGTGTGATGCGCATGAGTGACGAAGTTGCCGGCGTGACCGAGACCTCACTGAATGTCGGCGTGATCAGCACAGATGAACAGGAAGTGAAAATTCTCTGCCTTATCCGTTCTCTTATCGACTCTGGTCGCACTCAGGTAGAAGGCATGCTGATTGCACTGGCCAATCTGGCAGGCGCTGAAATCGAACTCTCCGGCGCTTACCCAGGTTGGAAGCCTGACAACAGCTCACCTGTCATGGCCATCGTGCGTGAAACCTATCAGGACATCTATCACAAAGAACCTGTGATCATGGTGATCCACGCGGGCCTGGAGTGTGGTCTTTTCAAGAAGCCTTATCCTGAAATGGATATGGTTTCCATTGGCCCCACCATCCGCTTCCCACACAGTCCGGATGAGATGGTGAATATCGAAACCGTAGGTCAATACTGGGATCTGCTGCTGGCGGTGCTGGAACGCATCCCTGAAAAAGCCTGAGCCAGAGCCAGAACCTGAGCAGCAATCATTTGATTGAGATGAAAAGGCCACCGCAAGGTGGCTTTTTTGTGGCCGTCACTCAGAGATCTACCTCAATTCCGGTTCATCCTGTCAGCATCCAGCAAATTCATTGATCAATATTGACCAATAAAGGCCACAGTGCCTAAGTTGGAGACTTAGAGGCTGACTGCAACAGTTGCAGTCAACGGGCTGGAGCACCAAGGCGTGGAGAGCAATCCATGAATCAAATTCTTCTGGGTGGAAATGGCAACAATCAGGTGTTTCTCAATGCAGCCATGGCCAATCGCCACGGCTTGATAGCCGGTGCCACGGGAACCGGTAAAACCATCAGCCTGCAATTACTGGCAGAGTCCTTCTCACAACTGGGCACCCCCTGTTTTCTGGCCGATGTGAAAGGGGACCTCAGTGGCCTGGCAGCGGCAGGTTCCGGCAGCGACAAACTGCAAAGTCGCTGTGAACAGATAGGCGTCCCCCTGCCCGCCTTTGCCCCCTGTCCAGTGCTGCTGTGGGACATTTTTGGCAAACTTGGCCTCAGTGCCCGTACCACCATCAGCGAAATGGGTCCGCTGCTGCTTGCCAGCCTGTTGGAACTCAATGACACCCAAACCGGTGTGCTGTACGGCTGTTTTGACTATGCCGACGAGCAGGGGCTGTTACTGCTGGATATGAAAGATCTGCGGGCATTGCTGGCATTTATGGCCGAGAACGCCAAGTCCCTCTCAGGCCAATATGGCAATATCAGCGCATCATCTGTGGGAGCCATTCAGCGCCGCCTGCTGGTACTTGAGCAGCAGGGCGCTGAGCATTTCTTTGCCGAACCGGCACTGGCACTGACCGACCTGATGCAGACCGACTTCTCCGGCAAAGGAGTCATCAGCATTCTGGATGTCACCACACTTATCCATCAATCTCCGAAACTGTACGCCACCTTCCTGCTCTGGTTACTTGCCGAGCTGTTTGAACAACTGCCCGAGCAGGGCGATGCCGACAAACCCAGACTGGTATTGTTTTTTGATGAGGCCCACCTGCTGTTCAACACCGCGCCCAAACCGCTCATCGATAAAGTAGAACAGGTCGTCAGGCTGATCCGCTCCAAGGGAGTTGGGGTGTTTTTTATCAGCCAAAGCCCCATGGATATTCCCGAAGCAATACTGGGACAACTGGGGTGCCGTATTCAGCATGCCCTGCGCGCCTTTACCCCCAAGGATAAAAAGAACGTCAAAGCAGTCGCCGATAACTTCCGGCCCAATCCCGGGTTGAATACTGCCGAGGTCATCACCGAATTGGGCACAGGTGAGGCGCTGGTGTCAGTGCTGGATACCAAGGGCAGACCACAACCGGTAGAGAAGATCCTCATGTGCCCACCGGCAAGCCGCATTGGCCCCCTGAGCCAAGCTGAACGCGAGCAATTACTGGCTCGCTCTCCACTGACCAACCGATATCGGGATACCATCGACAGAGAGTCTGCCTTTGAACTGCTCGCCAAACGTCGCGACAAAGCCGATACCGACGCCCCCCAGCCCAAAGCAGATACCAGGGCCCCACAGCCTTCAAGACGCGGCGATTCCGCCGGTGATGCCTTTTTCAAAAGTCTGGCACGCACCTTTGGCAGTAAACTGGGTCAAAGTCTGGTTAGGGGAATTCTCGGCGCGCTGAAACGCTGACAATGACATCGCGCAACACCGAATGATTTACAGCTTACCGGGATTAACCAGACAACATGGTCTCTGGTTCCGGCTTCATTGTCTGCCTGCTGGCAATCCACACATGGCAAGGCAGGCATTAAAGATAGAGTGAATAGCTGTAGAAGTCCTCATTCACTCGTCGATAGCCCTGCTTTTCATACAAGTGCTGGCCCGCGATATTGGTATTCTGGGTCGACAGATCCATTCTGCTGGCCCCCGATGCCTGCGCGAATGCTCTGGCAGTCTGCATCAGGGCTGAAGCAACGCCGGATTGCCTTGCGCCGGCGGCCACATACAGGTCGTACAGAATCATAATGCGGCAGGCTTCAACAGAGCAAAAAGAGGGATATAACTGGGTAAAACCAATCGTCTGCCCTTGTTGCATAGCCAGAAAAATCACTGATTCATCATGGTTTAAGCGTGCCGAGATAAAGTCACGCGCAAGCTGAAGATCCGATGGACACTGATAGAATATCCGGTAATCGTTAAACAGGCTGGCAAGTGCATCAAGGTGCGAAAGATCGGCGCGAATTATGTTCATCAGCAAATCTCGCTGAGGCTCGGAGTTAATTACATCAGGCTAGCGGCTTTTGTCAGAAAGTCTATTGTTGGCTGGCCATAGCGGATGAAGATCCTGTGCATGTCCTCGCAAGAGTGCAGCCAAATCGACCGGTACCAATAAGAATTGACGAGCAGATCCTGTGTTTATTGTGTTGTTTGTTTTCTCACTTATCTTGATCAAACTTTCGCTGACCGGCCTTGGTTTCACCAGCATAGCCGCAGGCAGTATAAGCTGGTTGTGCTGCCACTGTCTGGGCAATTCTGTTACACCGCAGTTGCGGCGCAAATTCTCCAGACTGTTTGCCACCACGGTGGTGCTGCACACCGGTATCTATATCGCACTTATCGCCAAGATGCTGCTGATGGATGAACTGGCCGATTTCCCCGGATTCCTGCTCAGCCACCTGTTATTACACCAAATCCTGAGCGCACTTATCAGTGCGCCATTAGTATTGATGGCCGTGGATATCTATAACTGCCGACGTCAACTCAAAATCCAACTTATGGGTACCGGCAATCATCAGAGCGCCAAATCCAGTTGACATACCGAGGCCGGTTGCTCATGACGGGGCTCAGCCAGTCCGGCTGAAATGCCCACCAGACGAATGCCCCGCCCTTCAGCGCGCGCCATTGCCTGAGCCAACAACTCCTGAAACAGATTCACCGACAGACTGTCACTGCGATGCTCTATGGTTGTCTGCTTAAAATCGGCAAATTTAAGCTTCACCACTTGTTTGTGAATTGCCCGGTCCGCCGCACCTCTGCTCATCCGGGTCGACAATTCAGGGATCAGCCCTGAAAGCACAGAACTTGCCTGAGACAGGCTGAAGATATCCTGCGCCAGGGTGGTTTCCACCCCGACGGACTTCCTGACCCGATTGGGCGACACCCCTCTGGGGTCAATCCCCTGGGCCCGCTCAACCAGTAAGGCACCAAATTTACCAAATCGCTCCCTGAGCATGCGGGCGTCCGCTTGCTGTATATCGGCGCAGGTAAGCAGTCCCATATCAGCCAATTTTTCACCAGTAACCTTGCCAACACCCGGGATCTTACTCAGGGGCAGGGTTTTGACAAACTCCGCCACGGCTTCAGGGGGGATAACATACTGGCCATTGGGTTTGTTGAGATCTGAGGCAACTTTGGCGAGAAACTTGACCGGCGCGACACCTGCTGATGCCGTCAATCCGGTTTCCTTAAAAATGTCATTGCGAATAGATTCGGCAATCAAAGTGGCAGAGCCCCGACAACAGCGACAGTCAGTCACATCAAGATAAGCTTCATCAAGCGAGAGTGGTTCGATAAGGTCGGTATAACGGGAAAAGATAGTGCGGATCTGTGCTGAGACCTGTTTATATACTTCCATACGACCTGGCACCAAAGTCAACGCGGGACAAAGACGCAAAGCATAAGCTGATGCCATGGCGCTGCGCACCCCAAACTTACGGGCCTCATAGTTACAGGTGCTGATAACTCCCCGGCGGTCACTGCGGCCACCAACGGCAACCGGCTTACCTCTGAGTTCAGGAAAGTCTCGCATTTCGACTGCTGCATAGAAGCAGTCCATATCAACGTGGATTATTTTACGCACAGTGTTCCTCCATCACAAAGAATACTGTACATATAAACAGTGTCAAGTCCCTAATTCACGGGGTCAACCAGTCCCTATTTTTGATTGCAGATAATTGGCCAGTCCCATTCTGTCGATCAATCTCAATTGCTTCTCCAGCCAATACATATGGTCAGACTCTGTTTCTTCGAGCAAAACTCCGAGAACGTCACGGGTTTGAAAGTCCCCTTTCTGCTCACACAGGGCGATGACCTGACGCAAATCTTCGGCGACCTTGTATTCATATTGCAGATCGTTTTGAAGCATTTGCTGAGTATCTTTACCTATAGTCAGAGGCCCACGGGATGCGACATCCGGCGTCCCCTCAAGAAACAAAATACGCTGAATCAACTTGGATGCGTGGACTCTTTCATCATCTGACTCATGATTGATTCGCTCGTATAACTCGTTAAGCCCCCAGTCCTCATACATTCTGGCATGCACAAAATACTGATCCATGGCGGTCAGTTCATTGGTTAACAAGCGGTTTAATGCATCAATCACTTCTGCATGGCCTTTCATCTCGCGCCTCCTCAAATCTGAGATTGCAGGTAGTTTTCAATCCCTGTCATTCCAATCAACTCAAACTGGGCTTCCAGCCAGTCCAGATGTGCTTCCTCATCTTCGATGAGCTCCTGGAGGAGCTCCCTGCTGACGTAATCCCTGTGTAGCTCGCAAATTACAACTGAATCCCGCAGCAAAGTCAGCTCTGCCCGTAACATCTGCATGTCGCAGTCCAGCATCTCTTCTGTATGCTCACCAATCATCAGCTTATCGAGCATCTGCAGATTCGGTAGTCCCTCAAGAAACAGGATTCGCTCCATCAATTTATCGGCGTGCTTCATGTCCTGAATGGACTTGCGGTATTCCGCACCATTAAGCCCATCCAACCCCCAATGCCTGAACATACGGGCATGAAGAAAATACTGATTGATAGCCGTCAACTCAGATGTCAGCACTTTATTTAGCTGGCTTATCACGACGGTTTGGCCCCGCATGCTGGCCTCCTGATTTTGGTTGCTTCAATTTCAGTAAATCATGCCGTCTGGAATATTCAATTTGTTTATTTCCGCCGACGAAGTTGCGATACCTGTGATCTTTCAGCCAATAACGCCCCTTGCCGGAATTAGCGATATAACCCGTTGTTTAAGGCCTGAATAAATAAAATGCCACCCAACAGGGTGGCAATCTTTAACAACAGGGGGATATAAAACGATGAATGGACATTTAAAAAAGTTCTATGTCATCCTCAAAATGTTCCGTGGCAACAATCCCCTGCTCCAACAAATCACAATAAAAAGCGATCTCGCCCCGGCCATGTTCTTTCACGTGATACAAAGCTCTGTCTGCCTGTACCAACAAGTCAGTCGGATTCTCGGCCCCGGAAGCATTAACGCCTCCCATAGAGCAGCGAACCGGCCAGAGTTTATCGTTACGGATCACTGCTATCTGCTCCTGAAATTGCTTGAGGATAGCGCGGGCCTGCTGCTTGGTGCGTGGAGCCAGCAATACGACAAATTCATCACCACCAAAACGGAACAGCAAATCTTTCTCATCAAATACCTGGATCATGGTATTGGCCACCAGCAGCAATATTTCATCACCATAAAGATGACCAAAAGTGTCGTTGATTTTTTTGAATTTATCGACATCAAAGATCACCAGCCAGAAATACTTTGGTTCGCCACTTTGTTCACAATAGCTTTGGTTATCGTCCTCAAGTACGGCCAGCACCTGGGAGTAATAGGCCTTTTTATTCAATAATCCGGTCAGGCTATCTGTTTCCATATCCAGCATCACATTGAGGAAGTTCTCATAGATGCGGGCAAAACCATTGAGTAACACCAATTGGTGACTACTCATGGGCATCAGAGATTGCAACAACAAGACTTTGACCGTGATGCCATTGACCATAATCGGTAAGGCCGTGAGTACCCCTTCTTCATGCTGCTCACTCACCAACTCCCCTGAACGGGCGCAGGCCTGTACACAGTTGTTCAGTGAAGAAACCGGTAAAGAGTTGTTCCTGGGTAACATACAGGCAGGAAAATGCACGGGACTTTTGACAGTGACAAAGGCTACAGCCGGAACGTCCAGAGCACTGCGGATAGTTTCCACCAGACTCTCGCCCAAAGCTCTTATCTGGCGCTTCCCGGTCAGTTGCACTACCGAATTAAGTACAGTCTCTGAAGCTTTACCAACCAGCTCAGCAGCTACCTCCACTGAACTGGCCTTCAGTGAGTCAACGCTGGACTCATTGTTGAATTCTGTGTGCGCTATCCCCTGCACGGATGAAGCTGTCATGCGTTGGCACCTATATCACTCTGGATACTTATCAGTATAGTCAGGATTAACAGGCGCAATGACGGAAACAAAAAACGGCGCCCACCGGGCGCCGCTTTAATTCTGACAACTCAGAGAATGCGGTTTTGGGTTAACCTTTCCTTGCGCGCGGCTTCTTCCGCAGCCATTTTTGCCTTGCGATTATCACAGGGCTCTTCGCAATCACAGGCTTTCTCTATACCCAGAGCGCCAAGACCGCCGCAGCTACCGGCAACCGCTTTGCGTTTAATGATGTATCCAATTGACATCAGCACAAAAAACAACAACAACACCACAAATGCCGCCAGAAATGTACTCATAATGTACTCCTACTGCTGAGTTAACTTCCCACGCTTCCTATGCATTATCCGCGGACTTGGGAATATAGCGTTTGAATGCTTCACTGTAATAGGTTTTAAACCCTTCGTCCTGCTTTTCAATCAGCATGACGGCCAAGCCCAACTGTTGCGCCAGCGCCAGCGATTCATCGGTTCCCATTACCATCATCGCAGTCGCCAGACCATCAGCAACCATACAGCTCTTATCCAGCACAGTCACAGACGCCAGCTTATGCTTCACCGGATAGCCGGTTCGGGGGTCGATAATATGGGTAAAACGCTGCCCTTCCTCTTCATAGTAATTACGATAATCACCTGAAGTGGCAATGGCGATATTTTCAGGTTCAATCACCAGCTGCACTGTTCGGGCATCTTCTGTGGGACGCTCAACAGCGATACGCCATGGATGCCCGTCAGCCTTGGTACCTTTGAGCGACACTTCCCCACCGATTTCGACCAGATATCCGGTAACACCGTATTTGTCGAGAATGGCAGCGATCTTATCAACCCCAAAGCCCTTGGCAATGGACGAAAGATCAACATAAAGCTCTGGTTTGGTTTTTTCCAGTCGGTCACCGGAAATACGAATACCATCAATCCCCGTGTGCGCCATGGCGTCTTCAATGTCAGTTGCCGATGGTACGGTGGTCGGGCGCGCATCCGGTCCAAACCCCCACAAGTTAACCAAGGGGCCCAGAGTGATATCCAGCGCACCATCGGTCAATTGATACAATCTTATCCCTTCCTGCACGACCTTGAGGGTGTCCGGAGAAACCACCACACTCTGCGCCAGCGCCAATTGATTGAAACGGGACAACTCGGAGTTGGGACGATAGGTCGACATCTGATCGTTGACCTGCTCCAAAGCCATATCCACTTCAGCCTGAAGCAACTGAGCATCAGGCAATCTGTCATTTGGAACCAATTTAATGTGGTAGGTGGTGCCCATTGTGCTGCCGGACAAAGACATCAACGGCGAAGAGTTGGAACAGGCAGTAATAAAAAAGGCCAACCCCACCAAGGCCAGCCAGTTTCCTACGGTCTTAATCATTTTGACCATTACCCTCAAAAACCTATCAAAGAAAAACGCTGCGTGACAGTATATCACGCAGCGCACCGGGTATTAGCCGCCGAAATCATCCAACAGGATATTTTCGTCTTCCACACCAAGGTCTTTAAGCATACTGATTACCGCCGCGTTCATCATTGGCGGGCCACACATGTAGTATTCACAATCTTCCGGCGCTTCGTGGTCACGCAGATAGTTCTCATACAAAACGTTGTGAATGAAGCCGGTGTAACCATCCCAGTTGTCCTCAGGCTGAGGATCAGACAGCGCCACATGCCATACGAAGTTATCATTCTCTGCCGCCAGGCCATCGAAATCTTCCACATAGAACATTTCACGCTTGGAGCGAGCACCGTACCAGAAACTCATCTTACGCTTTGACTTCAAACGCTTGAGCTGGTCGAAAATGTGTGAGCGCATTGGCGCCATACCGGCGCCCCCGCCGATAAACACCATCTCGGCATCGGTGTCCTTGGCAAAGAACTCACCGAATGGGCCGGAGATAGTGACCTTGTCACCTTCCTTCAGGCTCCAGATGTAAGAAGACATCTTACCGCAAGGCAGCGACAGGTTACGTGGAGGTGGCGTAGCAATACGCACGTTCAGCATAATGATGCCAAACTCTTCCGGGTAGTTCGCCATAGAGTAAGCACGAATAGTTGGCTCATCCACCTTGGACTCCAGTTTGAAGAAGCCGAAATGCTCCCAGTCACCACGATATTTCTCTGGAATATCGTAATCGGCATAGCGTACGTGGTGGGCAGGCGCTTCAATCTGAATATAACCACCGGCGCGGAAAGGTACTGACTCGCCATCGGGGATCGCCAGTTTCAGCTCTTTAATAAAGGTCGCCTTGTTATCATTGGAGATAACAGTACATTCCCACTTCTTGATGCCGAAGATCTCTTCATCCAGCTCAATGTCCATATCAGATTTCACGTTAACCTGACAGGACAAACGACAACCCTTCTTGGCGTCACCCTTGCTGATATGATCCAGTTCAGTGGGCAGAATATCACCGCCACCTGACTTCACTATCACCCGGCACTGACCGCAGGAGCCGCCGCCGCCACAGGCAGATGATACGAAAATACCGTTGTTGGCCAGCGCCCCCAACAACTTACCACCGGCTCCGGTTTTGATGGCCTTTTGTGGGTCATCATTGATGCCAATGGTCACGTCACCGCTGGATACCAGCTTGGACTTGGCGAATAAAATCACCAACACCAACACCAGTACAATGGCGGTAAACATACTCACGCCAAGATAAACATCCAGCGGAGTCGACTTAAAAATACCAAGAATATCCATGTACTTATCCTTAGAAGGTCGATTCTGAAAAGTCGCTCAGGAGCCTCTTACAGAGACACACCGGAAAACGACATAAAACCTAAGGCCATCAGACCTGCTGTGATAAATGTAATCCCAAGACCGCGCAGCCCATCGGGCACGTCGGCATACTTCAACTTTTCACGGATACCGGCCAGCAACACGATTGCCAATGCCCAACCGATACCTGAGCCGATACCAAACACCAGACTCTCGCCCAGGGTATAGTCACGTTCAACCATGAAGGATACCGCACCGAAAATCGCACAGTTCACGGTAATCAGCGGCAGGAAGATACCCAGCGCGTTGTACAGTGGTGGGAAGTACTTATCCAGCGTCATTTCCAGAATCTGCACCAGCGCTGCAATCACACCGATGAAGGTAATGAACTTCAAAAAGCTCAGGTCCGCTTCAGGCAATCCCGCCCATGACAACGCGCCCGGTGCCAGAATACCCTGATAGATAATCTGGTTAACCGGCACGGAAATCGCCAGTACCACAATGACCGCAATCCCCAGGCCCATTGCTGTGGTCACCTTTTTGGAAACCGCCAGGAAAGTACACATCCCCAGGAAGAAGGCCAGCGCCATGTTCTCGATAAAAATGGAGCGGATTAACAGACTGATATAATGTTCCATCTCATCTTATCCTTTTGCTTCAACTTGCTCTGGCTTGTAGGTACGGATAACCCAGATGATGATGCCGATCAGGAAGAAGGCACTGGGTGGCAGCAACAACAAACCATTGGGCTGATACCAACCGCCTTCGGACACCTTGGAAAAAATCTCCACGCCAAACAGGCTGCCGTTACCAAACAGCTCACGGAAGAAGCCTACAGTCAGCAAAATCGCACCGTAACCCAGGCCGTTTCCGATACCGTCCATAAAGCTCATCAGGGGAGGCGTCTTCATCGCATAAGCTTCAGCGCGGCCCATTACAATACAGTTGGTAATGATCAGACCCACGAACACCGACAGCTGTTTGGCCACATTGTAGGCGTATGCCTGCAACACCTGATCCACCACGATTACCAGGGAGGCAATAATGGTCATCTGTACAATAATCCGCACACTGCTTGGAATGTGGTTACGGATCAGCGAGATAAACAGGTTCGAAAAGGCCGTTACTGCGGTCAGTGCAATGGTCATAACCAGTGCAGTTTCCAGCTTGCTGGTCACCGCCAGCGCACTACAAACCCCAAGGATCTGCAGCGCAATCGGGTTGTTGTTGATAATAGGTCCGGTGAGAACCTGCTTCAGTTCTTTAGCGTCAGCCATTAGCTCAGTCCTCCATTACGGGCCTTGTTGATAAACTGCTCAAAGCCTTCTTTACCCAGCCAGAACTGCAGGGAATACTGTACGCCGTTACTGGTCAGGGTGGCGCCAGACAGGGCATCTACACCGTACTCAGTTTGAGCAATAGCAGGGTTCTTGGTGACCTGAATCGCCAGCTCACCTTTGTCGTTATACAGCTTCTTGCCGTGCCACTTGGCTATCCACTTGGGGTTCTGTACTTCACCACCCAGACCCGGTGTTTCACCTGAACCGGTGAAGTCGTAATACACCAGGTTCTGCACTGTGTTCATGTCAGGGTCCAATGCCAGGAAGGCATACATGGTCGACCACAAACCGTATCCCTTGATGGGCAGAATGACCGAAGTCAGCTTGCCGGCATCATTGTGCACCAGGTACACCACGGCCTCATTGGCAACACGCTTGACCGAAGCAATGTCTTTTTCCGGCACAAACGACTTCTTGGGATCCCGGGCAGCCTTTTCCATGTCAAAGTTGTTGCCATCAACACCTTCAAGAAAGTCTCCGGTTGCCAGTGAAATCACTCTGGCCTGCACATACTTGTCGTAGGTATCCAGGATCTGCTGTTTGCTCATTCCCGCATTCTTGGCATTGAGCAGGTTAGCGGCTTCCAGAATATACTTCTGGCGATCCAGCAATTTGTTTTCCTGCTGAATGGGCTTGAGCACCACCGCTGCCGTCGATACGAAGATAGAGCAAATCAGACACAAGCCTACGACTACAAAAAGTGTTCTTCCGAACGAGTCCTTCTTACTAGCCACGAGCGATCCTCCGCTTGATATTGGCCTGAACCACAAAATGGTCGAACAGGGGAGCAAACAGGTTGGCAAACAGAATCGCCAGCATCATCCCCTCAGGAAACGCAGGGTTGATAACACGGATAAAGACCGCCATTGCGCCGATAAGCGCACCGTAAGCCCACTTGGCCTGGTTAGTGAAAGAGGCAGACACAGGATCAGTCGCCATAAACATCATACCGAAGGCAAAGCCACCCAAAACCAGGTGCCAGTACCATGGCATGGCGAACATTGGATTGGTTTCGCTGCCAACCACATTCAGCAGTGTTGAAACAGCAATCATACCCAGCATTACACCGGCGATAATTCGCCAGGACGCGATACGGGTATAAACAATCACCAAGCCACCGAGCAGAATCGCAAGAGTCGATACTTCACCCATGGAACCGGGGATAAAGCCGAAGAAAGCATCCCACCACTCAGGCGTCACACCGTATTGCAGATTGCCGGTTGCAGCCTGACTCAGCGCAGTTGCACCTGAATACCCATCGGCGACAACCCAGGTGGTATCGCCGGACATGTTCAGTGGATAAGCAAAGAACAGGAAGGCGCGGCCAGCCAGCGCAGGGTTCAGGAAGTTGCGTCCGGTACCACCGAACACTTCCTTGGCAACCACTACACCGAAGGTGATCCCCAGCGCCACCATCCACAGCGGAATGGTGGCCGGCAGCGTGAGAGCAAACAGGATAGAAGTGACAAAGAAGCCCTCGTTGACTTCATGGCCACGCACAGAGGCAAACAGCACTTCCCAGAAACCACCGACCACAAAGGTCACCGCATATATCGGCAGGAAGAAACAGGCGCCGTACCACATCAGTGCAGGCCAGCCTGAAGCCGCGCTCAGTTCAGTACCGAACAAACCAAACAGCGATACCTGCCAAACATCAGGCGTACCAAAGCCGGCAATCAGCGCTTCCTGTGCCTGCAGACCCACGTTGTACATACCGACAAACATTGCCGGAAAGGTACAGGCCCACACGGTGATCATCATGCGCTTCAGATCCAGATTGTCGCGAACATGGGTACGCCCCTTGTTCACTTTACCCGGCGTATAGAAAATCGTGGCGGCGGCTTCGTACAGAGCGTACCACTTCTCGTATTTACCGCCCTTTTCAAACTGCGGCTCAATACGTTCGATAAAATCCTTCAAGCTCATAAGCCTTCCCTCTCGATCGTATCCAGACAATCCCGCAGGTAGACACCATAGTCATACTTACCGGGACAAACGAACGTACACAGGGCCAAATCTTCTTCATCCAACTCCAGTGCACCCAATGCCATGGCTTCTTCGGTATCGCCGGCCACCAGGTCACGCAACAACATAGTCGGCAGAATATCCAGAGGCATCACACGCTCATACGCACCAATGGGCACCATGGCGCGATCTGAACCACCGGTAGAGGTAGTCATATTAAACAGGCCAGAAGACAGGTGACTCAGGAAAGCCCGGGTCAGCGAGTATTTGTCTTTACCCGGCAGTGCCCAGCCAAAGAGCTCTTTCTCGGTACCTTCTTCCAGAATCGTTACCTGATTATGGTAACGACCCAAGAAATCCTGAGGTCCCTTGGCGGTACGGCCATTAAGTACAGAGCCGGAAACCACGCGCAGATTGCTGCCTTCAGTTTCTCCGGCAGTCAGTTCACTGATCTGAGCACCCAGACGCGTACGCAGCAAACGCGGCGCTTTGGCCTTGGGCCCACCGATAGCGACAACCCGATCAGTAAACAGCTCACCCGTGGTGAACAGTTTGCCGATGGCAATCACGTCCTGGTAACCGATATACCATACGGTACGTTTATTGGAGGCAGGCAGTAAAAAGTGAATGTGGGTGCCCGCGTTTCCTGCCGGGTGAGGTCCAGCAAACTCCTCTACCTGAGTATCGCCCGCAGGAATATCAGCTCCGGCAGCTTTACACAGGTAGACCTTGCCGTTGGTCAACTTGCCAAGCAGAGTCAGACCATTGGCAAAATCATCCTTATACTCTTTGATGATTACCGAAGGATCTGCAGCCAGCGGCTGAGTATCGATAGCTGTGACAAAAATCCCGGCCGGAGTTGCGTCAATGGCAGGCACTTTGCTGAAAGGGCGGGTTCGCAGGGCTGTCCACAAACCTGAATTGATCAGATTGCTGCGGACCTGAGAATCGGTCAGGGTGCCGAGGCTTTGGGCATCGTATTTATCGAACGCGACGGCATCGTCACCTTCAACTTCGATGACCACTGACTGCAGTACACGCCTCGCGCCACGGTTAATATCGGTTACAGTACCACTGGCTGAAGCTGTATACAGGACTCCAGGATTCTTCTTGTCTTCGAAGATCACCTGGCCCTTTTGCACCTTATCTCCTACCCGAATCTTCATGGTAGGACGTAAGCCGATATACTCTTCACCCAATGTAGCTATGTGTTTTATGGCTGGGCCATCATGGATGGCTTGCTCTGGTCTGCCTGAGATAGGCAGGTCCAATCCTTTCTTAATTGTAATCATATCCACAAGCACTACGTTTGAAGGAAAGACAATGCGCCGCATTCCCGCCTCAATTTCAAAGAGTTAGTCCCAACCCCCAAATTGAGCTAGCGCAGATTTATCACAGAAATGCGACAACAATCACGCTGTTCGCGCGCATTTTACCCCAATAACCACATCTCTGCTACGAAAATAACGACCATTTATCTGTGATCCAACAGTAAAAATGCCAATATTTGCGACAGCATGCAGCTTATGTGAGCAGCAAACCTAGTAAAAATCACAATTTGCAATAAATGCAAAAATAAAACATTAGTTTTTAACGATTTACTGTAAAAATTCGCGATAAATAACGGAAGTTGTCGAATTTACAGACTCAACACCGGGTTTATAGACTAAAGCCCGCCAACCTGCCATCAGGTAAGGCACACCTCAGAGTCTCCGGTAAGACTGCCAATCGGTTCATTGGCATGCCTCTCATAAAAAAGTAGCAGCGAACAATCAAAAACCAAGTTCCGCCGCCCAATCGCCATGACAAACATCACAAATCAGAATGTAACAATACTGCACGGCGCACACTCGAAAATGAATGATGGCAACATGGTTAAGTTCAAACAGGGAAACCGGCCTTACAGACCTTTAAGAATGTCATCGCTCAGCGTCAGATCCTGATTGCGGTTAATCCCTACGCCGGCAGCCAGAATACTGCGGGCGATTTCCTGAGCTTGACTCAGTGAATGCATGGCATAAGTACCACACTGATATTCATTCAGTTCGGGGATTTTGCTTTGGTCGGCAACCTCGAGAACATCTTGCATGGCAGCAAGCCAGGCATCAGCAACCTGCTGCTCATCAGGCTGACCGATAAGACTCATATAAAATCCGGTTCGACAGCCCATGGGAGAAATATCAATAATCTCGACCTGGTCGCCATTCAAATGGTCTCGCATAAAACCAGCGAACAGATGCTCCAGGGTGTGAATCCCCTTCTCGCTGAGGATAGCCTGATTGGGAATACAGAAACGTAAATCAAAAACAGTGATGGCATCACCTGAGGGGGTACTCATGGTTTTGGCGATGCGCACAGCAGGGGCCTGCATGCGGGTATGATCAACGGTAAAACTGTCCAGCAATGGCATAAACGTCTCCAGGGTACATTCCATTTCCCAACGGAAGGGACAGCATGGCCCTTTGATACCTGTCATCGCCTCCGAAAACAGACCTGTTTTACAGAGGACCGGACAGCGCCGGACTGCCTCTTCCTTGAGCAAGCGCCTGTTAATCAAGGCACAACAGACGCTCACAAGCGAATTACAAGGATATCACCAATTACACACCCAAGAGTAGCCTGTGATTGACAGACTGACATCAATGGGGTTTTCGTGCCTCTGTGTAGGCATCCTCTGCGATGGCGTGGTATCGACGCACTCCCTGCTCATATTGGCGATAAGCATCATGAACCTTTTTCATCATAGGATCTTTCTGGGACTGCTCGGCGATAACCTCGTAAGATACCTCCCGTAACCTGTCGAGCACCTCATCGGGAAATGCCCGCAGCTGTACCCCATTGTCGTTGACCAATACATCCAGCGCCTCTACGTGACGGGTGGTGTATTCATCCAGCATGTCCTGATTGATGGCTTTGGCAGCGACTTTAACCATCGCCTGCAAGTCCCCGGGCAATTGCTCGAAAGCCTGCTTGTTAATCAGAAACTCCAGGGTCGTGCCCGGCTCATGCCAACCCGGGTAATAGTAGTATTTGGCCGCCTTGTGCAGACCAAAAGCCAGATCATTGAAAGGCCCGACCCATTCAGTGGCGTCTATGGTGCCGGTTTGCAGGGCGGTAAAAAGTTCACGACCAGGCAAGGTCACCGGGGTGCCCCCCAAACGCTCCAGCACTTCGCCACCCAGTCCGGGCAAGCGCATCTTGAGCCCTTTAAGATCATCCAGTGAATTGATCTCCTTATTGAACCATCCGCCCATTTGCACCCCGGAATTACCACCGGGCAAAGGCAGAATACCGAAAGGAGCGTACACTTCTTCCCACAGCTGCTGACCACCGCCGTATGTCAGCCAGCCGTTCATCTCTTTGGCATTCAGTCCGAAAGGTACTGAGGTGAAAAACTGCGCGGCCGGTGCCTTGCCTTTCCAGTAATAGGCCGCACTGTGGCCCATTTGCACTGTGCCCTGACTAACCGCATCAAATACCTCAAAAGCCGGTACCAACTCACCGGCACCATAAACTTTGATCTTCAGTCTGCCTGCAGACATCTCATCGACCAGCACGGCAAAACGCTCCGGTCCCATTCCCAGACCAGGGAAATTTTTCGGCCAGGAGGTTACCAGATTCCACTCATAGCTTTTCCCTGTATCAGCAGGAGTATTGCCCTGCTGCGGCTTTGTTTCATCACCACAGCCGCCAAGCCAACCCACTAGCATCAATAACCCCACTGCATATATGCGCTTCATCTTCATTCCCTTTCCCTGTTCCCGTTACCCGTAGATCTGCTGGGGCAGCCAGGTGGCCAGCTCCGGCCAGAAGCTCAGCAGTACCATCAGCAGTAATTGAATGATCACAAAAGGCACCACCCCTTTGTAAATCTGTCCACTGGTCACCAGCTCCCCCGCGACACCCCTCAGATAAAACAACGCAAATCCGAAAGGCGGTGTCAAAAAAGAGGTCTGCAGGTTGACTGCTATCATGATGCCCAACCACACCGGGTCCAGCCCCATTGCCAGTAAAATAGGTGCTACCAGAGGCACCACCACAAAGGTGATTTCAATAAAATCCAGAATGAAACCAAGCAGGAATATAACCGTCATCACCAGCAACATGGCGCCCAGTGCGCCGCCCGGCATATTGGAAAACAACTGGTGGATCAGCGCCTCCCCACCCAAACCGCGAAACACCAGCGAGAAGATAGAGGCACCGATTAGGATCATGAACACCATGGAAGTCACTTTCACGGTACTGAGCATCACCTCTTTCAATCCCTGAAAAGACAACTGACGTTTCAATAAGGCAATCAACAGCGCCCCCGTACCGCCTACTGATGCCGCTTCGGTTGGCGTGGCAATGCCCATCAGGATTGAGCCCAGCACCAACAGGATAAGCGCCAGCGGCGGCAGCAAAGCGGCTATCGTCCGTAGCCAGAAGCCATTGTCGAATTTTTCGGCATCATTGCCCGGCGGAAACTGTCCGGGCCTGCGCCAGATCAGCACCAGTGTGTAACCGCAATAAAGCAGCACCAGTACCACGCCAGGGATCAGCGCACCGGCGAACAGATCGCCGACAGACACAGATTTGGGACTGAAAATCCCCATGGACAACTGTGCCTGCTGATAGGCGTTGGACAGTACATCACCAAGTAAAATCAGTGCAATAGACGGTGGAATGATCTGCCCCAGAGTACCGGTGGCACAAATCGCTCCGGCACTGAAGCTTGGACTGTATCCCCGGTTGATAAGCGCCGGCAGCGACATCAATCCCATGGTCACGACCGTGGCCCCGACAATGCCGGTGCTGGCTGCCAGCAACATGCCGACAAAAAACACGCTGAAAATCAGGCCACCCCGCAAACGTCCGAACAGATCAGCCATACTGGTCAGCAATTGCTCTGCAATCCGCGATTTTTCCAGCACAGTGCCCATAAACACAAATAGAGGTACAGCGATAAGAATCGGGTTATTAAGTACGCCGTAAAGGCGACTGGGAAGCGCCTTGAGCAGCAGCGGATTAAATTCACCGATAAGCGTTCCGACACCGGCGAACATCAGGGCGACACCCGCCAGCGTAAAGGCCACTGGATACCCCAGCATCAGCACCAGACAAATGCAGACAAACAATAGCAGCGCCATCACAGTACATCGCCCTCCCGGCTGTTTGTCTCATCCGGACAACCGGCTGTTTCCCGGCCAAACAACGCCTGGCTGTGGGTCCACAACTCAACTATGCCCTGTATCAGCAGGCTGACCACCAGCGCCAGTAACAGCGACTTTTGCAGATACACCAAAGGCAAACCGCCCGCTTCTGCAGACTTCTCGGTGATCCGCCAGGACGCAAGCACATAGTCCCAACATTCCCAGGCAATGAACAAGCTGACCGGCAGGAGTAACAACAGCGTGCCGAGTAAATCGACCCAATGGCGTGTCCGGATCGAAAAACGGCGATAGAAAATATCTACCCTGACATGGGCATCGTGTTTGAGGGTGTAACCGGCGGCCAGCGTAAATACAGCCCCGTGCAAATACAAAGCGCTGTCCTGCAATGCGGTGGCGCCGGTATTAAAAGCATATCTGAGGATTACCACCGCCAGAGTCAGCAGCAAGAGCAGCAATGTAGCCCAACTCACGGTGCGACCGACTTTCTCAGTCAACCATGACAGGCCGGAAATCAATTTGTCCATGCAATTTCACTGTTTTGTTGTTCTGATTTTTTGGCAACATATTGATAACAGAAAAATTGCAAACAGGGAATTGACCAACTGGAGTAAAACGGGGAAGGAAACGAATTGGGTAGAGAGCACCGGTAACGGCAGGGCGTCACCGATGCATGAAAAAGTTAACCTTTACACTTGGGAGACACTGGCGCCCCATCACGGCTCTGCCACTCTTTGTCGGTATAAGTGTGCATAGTCAGGGCATGAACGCCACCGGCGAGCTCATCCGCCAGCAGATCATTGATCAATCTATGCCTGGTAATCAACCGCTTGCCTTCAAATTCACCACTGACAATCACCACTTTGAAATGGGTTTCAGAATTAGGCGGTACGTGGTGACGGTTACTTTCATTGAGGACTTCCAGGAAGGAAGGGGAAAATGCCTGGGTCAGTTTATCGGTAATGCTGGTCTGAACGCTCATACTTCAGCTCTCTGAAAATAAAAATGCTCCCGAAGAGTACTGGCGCCCCGGCCAACAGTCAAACCCGTGCAGCAGCGCGGGTAACATCGTCCGTCAAATAAATGAAACATTACACTGTGCAGGAGTGGAAACCCGGGATCAAACAACGAAAGGTAAAATTCCAGCGGGTGCCCTGCTGACGCAGACGTTTGGGCAGTGCATGCTGCCAATCCTGTTGCATGGGAAAATGCATCAGCAGCAAATCACCGGACTCAAGATGTAAAGTTTGCTTTTGCCCGGTGCGGTTGTG
Source organism: Shewanella sp. GXUN23E (assembly GCF_050865035.1). NCBI lineage: Bacteria > Pseudomonadati > Pseudomonadota > Gammaproteobacteria > Alteromonadales > Shewanellaceae > Shewanella > Shewanella sp. GXUN23E. The sequence goes on from NZ_JBOZWP010000001.1 coordinate 481,024, forward strand.
CCGCACCACAAAATCCCGCCCGTCACCAAGGGATACGGAGGCAATATCACTGCCTGGCAGCAACTCGGCCTCATCATCCGCGTGCCACCCCATACAATCGCGGCCACCGGCATAACGGTTAACCAGTACGCCATTGCTCATTAATCCAAAGTCGCGCCGCAACTGTTCTCTGAGTCGCTGCGCATAGTGAGGCCAGGGCGTGGGAGATACCAGCAATCCCGAATACTGATATTCAACACCTGCATCGCCAAACCAAATCTGGGTTCTGGGGATCCGGTGGGCCTTACCATAAACCGTCACTTCCGGGCGCTCATAGGGGTAAGTTTCCGCCTCCTCCATCAACAGAGTTTGCTGGCGGCCGGACAGATACCCCTTAACCCAGGTCCAGGGTTCATCCGCCGATGCAAACAGTAGCTGCTGTCTCATCAAAGTCTCTCCAGGTTACCGCCGATACTGAATATTCGCACCCGCCACAGTTTTGTAGGTTATAATTCCACTTTTGATTTTCTCCATCGCAGTGTGACATATGACAACCCAGTTTTCAGCCACAGGTGTCGAGCTCGACCTACACCGTTACCCTCAGACCCAGATCTCCAATCTGCAGGCCTGGGATGCCGCCGATGAGCATTTGCTCAAGTGGTTGGATGAACACACTGACACCCAGCCATTAACCGGCCCGCTGTGCCTGATAAACGACAGCTTCGGCGCACTGACCTGCGTCATCAGGGCCAAATGGCCGACGGTACCTTTATGGCTGGAGACCGATGCCAGAACCAGTTTGCTGGGATGCCAGCAAAACCTGCAGCGCAATCAACTGAGCACTGACGGTATCCAGTGGTACAACAGCCGTGAAATCCTGCCCGGGACACCTCAGCAGGTCTTGATGAAACTACCGAAAAACCTGGCCTATTTTGCCCATCAGCTAAGCCGCCTGTCAGCCGTGTTGCCGCAGGGCAGCCAACTGCTTATTGGGGCCAAAGCCAAGTCCATCAACCAAAGCCTGCTGTCGTTGATTGCCAAACACCTGGGAGCTGCCAGCGCCAGTCTGGCCTGGAAAAAGACCCGGATCATCACGGTCATTGCCGATGGCAAATCAAGACCCGAACCTGCGCCTTTACACTGGAACGTACCAGAGCTCAATCTGACGCTGAGCAACCTGTCCAACGTGTTTGCCGCCAATAAACTGGATATTGGTGCCCGCATCATGCTCGACAATTTGCCCGTTGACGAATTTCAACAGGTGATCGATTTGGGCTGTGGCAACGGCATCCTGGGACTGCGGGCGGCGCAATTGTATCCCAAAGCCAGCATTCACTTTGTAGATGACTCAGAAATGGCCATTGCCAGTGCCAGGTTTAACTGGCAAACCAATGGCTTTGAGCCAGAGCGGGGACATTTTCACTGGGATGATTGCCTGACTAATCTGGATGCCGGAGTACAGGCCGATTTGGTACTCTGCAACCCGCCCTTTCATCAGGGTGAAGCCATCACAGACCATATCGCCTGGCAGATGTTCAATGATGCGCGCAAGCGCCTCAAACCCGGCGGGTTGCTGCACATAGTCGGCAACCGGCACCTGGGCTACCACATCAAACTCAAAAGACTGTTTGGCAACTGTAAAACCGTTGCCAGTAACGGCAAGTTCGTGATCCTTCAGTCGGTTAAGTAAGCAGGTGTTGCGGCGTATTTTCAACAGAAGAGCGCCGCACCAGGCCCGGCAATGGAACGATACTTTCGCTGCCGGGAAATACCTGCTGCAGCTCAGCCAGTCCCAGCCCAAGATGCGCTGCCAACACCCCTTTTATCACCGCACGCAAGTCTGTAGTGGGCGCCAAATCCCGTCCCTGATACAACTCTGCGGCGCCAAGCCCGGGCCAATCCGCCAGCACTTGCCCACCATTAACGGCGCCGCCGGCCAGCAGCACCACGTTGGCAGTGCCATGATCCGTTCCTTTGGTGCCGTTTTGTGCCGCTGTGCGGCCAAATTCGCTGGCAGCAATCACCACAGTGTCCTGCCAGTGCTCACCCAGACTGGTTTTCAACGCGGCCAGTCCTTCATCCAGCAGCTGCAGCTGTCGCTTCAGCCTGCCGGCCTGATCAGCATGAGTATCCCAGCCGCCCAGCTCCAGCGCGGCAATATTGGCGCCGCCTGGCTGAGACAGAAATTCACCGGCCTTGGCCGCCAGTGCAGTAAACTCCCGATTGAGTTTGGCTGAGCCCGCCATTTGCTCCACCTTTATCGCCTGCGCAAAATTGCTGGCTAATTGCTCATCAGCGACCAGCATCTGCCCAATCAATCTGGCCTGTCGGTCCCTGAGCTTGAGTCTATTGGGATACCAGCTCAGAGGCTGCGCTTCTCCCTGCATGATCAGCGGCAAACCGGCATCAATGGCAATGCCCTGCCGCTGTCTGTCCAGTAGCAACAAACGGTTCAACCAGCCTGTGGCGAAAAACGGGTCAGCCGTACCATTTTCCATGACTTTCTGACCATCGAAATGGGAGCGATCCCGATAAGGCGTAGCGCAGGCATGCACCCAGGCCAGCTGCCTGTCAGTAAACCAGGTATGCAGCACCGGCAGACTGGCATTGAGTGCGAAAAAATTATCCAGCGGCAGCAACTCGTTGTTTGCCAATGCCAGAGAGGGCCTGAGCTGTGCATAATGCCGATCGCCCACTGGCACCACCACATTCAGGCCATCCATGCCGCCACGAAGACTCAGCCACACCAGGCGTTTAACCCTGTTCACAGGCGCAGACCCGGCGCTGACCTTTGCCAGCGCCAGACCGGGACACATCGCCAGCGCACCACTGGCCGCCAGCGCCATCAAAAATTGCCGTCGCTCCATGTCTATCTCCATCGGCGGTTAATAGTTGCTTTCAGCAATATTGAAACTGTGGGCTGAGCCACAGCAGCGTAAGTGCCGTTACCGGATCCTGTGCCTGCCGGACGGCTGACGTCAGATGCTCGTCAGCCTCACCTTCAAACACATTATCCAGCATCCCGGAATAAAGGCTGGAGGCGTACTCATCGCCCCTGAATTTGGCCTCCCTGAGCAACAGTCCGGCCATGACACCGGCTACCTGCCACCTTTGCATCAGCGCCGAGGGGCTATTGTAATCGCTGTCGCGATCACTCCATCCTGCCGGAGAGCCTGCATAAAATGGCTGCTGCCCCAACAGCATCAGTGCGCGCTGAATACTGCGACAGTCTGCAATTAAGGCACCTCCCCGCAAAGCCGCAAACAGCCACAGCTGCGGCGGTCGAAATCGCACCTTTTGCGCTTGCCAAACTGAGGGATGGGAAATAAGCGCCTGATAAACCGGCAACAATTCGCCTTTGTGCTGGAGATATACCCGGGTGAGTTCATCAACCAGCTCACCGTCATCGCGACCGATAAAATGCTGGCTGAGTTTTCCGGCAAGATGCCGGGCAGTCTCTGGATGCAGCGCCAAATCTTGAAGGCAGCTCCTTGCCTGCTCAATGCCCTTACCCGAATAGCAATTACCCAGTACAGTGACATCGCCCGGTTGATGCATGCCCGCCACAAAGCCAAAGGTGCCGGCCCGTTTGCCCTTGTACACCACTGTCCAACCGGTCAGGGCATGAGCCAGTTGGCGTACATCCTGTTGTTGATAACCGCCGTTGACCCCCAGGGTGTGCAGCTCCAGAATTTCCCGGGCCAGGTTTTCATTCAGCCCCCGCCCTTTTTTCTTGTTCTGCGGATTCTTGCCCTGAGCATGTTTTCCCAGCGCATTCTCGCCCTGAGCAGAGTCTGGGCCGGTGGAAACCGCATTATCCAGATACAGCAGCATGGCAGGATGCTGAATCACAGCAATCAACAGGGCCGCGAAATTGCCCCTGAAACCGGGACGGATCACCTCATTTTCGATACAGGCGGTCAGCGCCCTGACCTGACGGGCATCGCCGGAAACGGCAAAATGATTACTCCAGAATTGTACCAGCCGCTCATTGAACCCCTGCCGTGTCGTCAGGGTTTGCGATGCTCTGGCCGCCATCTGCTCAAGATAAGTTTGCCTCAGATACTGACTGACCTGATGCTGGGCAGCGCGTTTGGCTTCGGCGCCCTGCGCCTGCTTTCTGAGGTTTTTAAGGGAATCAATCTGCAGCAGGATCTGCTGGCTTGAGGGCAGAGCCTGCAGGTCCGCATGCTTTGATAAAGGCGCTGTCAGCTGCACCTCAAGCCAGCGCCTGGCCCCCAGCACGCGGACATCGGCCAATTCCCCGGGCAGCGGGCCAAAACCTAAGCGCTGACAGGCCAGCACAGTTTGCGAGTATTGAAAATCCATAGGCGCCTTAAATTAAATCTCTGGCTCCTGAGTGTATCGGCTTGAACGTCAATGGACAGAAGCCGCAGGTAAAGTTAGGTAAAGGCAGACAACGCCAACCAACAAGCAGATAAACAGCCCAGCAACTATTGTCAGTCGCTTTGCGCAGCAGTGCCCCCCTGCTACAATCGCGGCCTGTTTATCCGCCGGTAATCTCTTATGTCCTTTGCTTCACTCAATCTCGCCCCAGTTATTGTCGCCAACCTGCAGCAGCTTGGGTTTATCACGCCCACAGCCATTCAGGCCAGTGCGATTCCTGTGGTGCTGGATGGCAAGGATGTGATGGCCGGCGCCAAAACCGGCAGTGGCAAAACCGCCGCTTTTGCCCTGCCGATACTGCAAAAACTGCTGGGCAGTGACGCAGATGGCTCAAGCAAAGCCCTGGTGTTGGTGCCCACCCGGGAGCTGGCGCAGCAGGTACAGGCCAATATCAGCCAATACGCTCAGGGACTTGGTCTGCATTGCGTATGCCTGTACGGCGGCGCCGCGTTTGAGGCTCAGCAAAAAGCGCTGGCGCAGGGAGCGGATATTCTGGTGGCTACCCCGGGGCGACTGCTCGACCATGTGCGCAAACGTACAGTAGACCTTCGCCATATTGATTTCCTGGTGCTGGATGAAGCCGACCGCATGCTGGATATGGGCTTTAAAGATGAAATCCAGATGGTGCTGAAGAAGATCAACAAGCAGCGTCAGACTCTGCTGTTTTCCGCCACTTTCGATGACAACATCTTCCGCTTCAGTAAAGGGCTGCTGCAAAGCCCTGTGCTACTGGAAGTGGATAAGCGCAATGCAGGCAATCAGGATATCGAGCAGCAGATTTATGAAGTCGATGATGACAGGAAAGCAGGTTTGCTGTGCCACTTGCTGCGCCATAAAGCCTGGCCTCAGGTGCTGGTATTCAGCCGTACCAAAGAAGGCGCCGACAAGCTGGCGACAGCTCTGACTGCAGCGCAAATCAAGGCACAGGCATTTCATGGAGATCTGTCACAGAAAGCCAGAGACACAGTGCTGACCAGTTTCAAAAATGGTGAACTGCAGGCACTGGTCGCCACCGACGTCGCTGCCCGCGGGCTGGATATCGACGAATTACCTGTAGTGATCAATATGGAGCTGCCGTTTGTGGCCGAGGATTATGTGCACCGCATTGGTCGTACCGGTCGCGCCGGCAACAAAGGTCTCGCCATTACCTTTTTCACTCAAAAAGATGCCCGCGCCATGGAAGAGCTGGAGGCGCTGCTGGATACCCGTCTGCCACGCCAGTGGTATCCCGGATTTGAGCCGGATCTGACCCGGGAGGATGATAATCCACGGCTGTCCAGGGCAGCGCAGAAACAGAGGGCCCGCAAACGGGCACTCGGTGGCAATACTCGCAGACGTCGCTGAGTAACGGATAATGCCTGTCTAGCGACGGTCGGTTCAGGTGCTCAGGATAAGTCGCAAAACGAGCGTAACAGCCCGTCTACAAAGATAAAGGCACAGACAACCCAAAAACACAGTGTTCCAAAACAAAAACACTATCAGGACATATTGCCAGAAAATAAAAAAGCCCTTACTAAACAGTAAGTAACAATGGGTGTGAATTGAAAAGTGGGGAAGTGGCGGTGAATTACTGTGCAAATAACAGGATAAAAAGGACAGACGTCTGACTTTAGCTATTGCCTTGGTAAAATCCCTGCCTATAATGCCGAAAACCGGAGCGTCTGCCAACGCTCCGGTTTTTTTGTGCCTGCTCGACAACAACTTAGAGACTTATCTGCCAACAGGACTCTAAGGAGAGCACGCGTCCGATAGATGTAGAGGAACTCCAAATGCGTATCGAACAAGACCTGAAATTGGGTTTTAAAGATGTTTTGTTTCGCCCGAAACGCTCCACCCTGAAAAGCCGCTCTCAAGTTGAATTAACCCGCGAGTTTACCTTCAAGCATAGTGGCCGTCAATGGGCCGGCGTACCTGTAATCGCCGCCAATATGGACTCAGTGGGTTCATTTGCCATGGCCGCCGCACTGGCCAGACACGGATGCATGACCGCAGTGCACAAGCACTACACAGTGCAGGACTGGAGTGAGTTTGTGGCCAGCGCCGACAAGCAAACCCTCAACAATGTCATGGTGTCCACCGGTACCTCTGATGCTGATTTCCAGAAAACCAAAGACATCATGGCCATGTCCGATGAGTTGATTTTTATCTGCGTCGATATAGCCAATGGATATTCCGAGCATCTGGTGGAATATGTGCAGCGTGTGCGTGCCCAATTCCCTGACAAAGTGATCAGTGCCGGCAACGTGGTGACCGGCGATATGGTGGAAGAGCTGATCCTGGCCGGCGCCGATATCGTCAAAGTGGGCATTGGCCCAGGCTCAGTGTGTACCACCCGGGTGAAAACCGGGGTTGGCTATCCACAGCTGTCAGCCATTATTGAGTGTGCTGATGCAGCTCACGGTCTGGGCGGTCAGATTATTGGTGACGGCGGCTGTACCTGCGCCGGCGATGTGTCCAAAGCCTTCGGTGGCGGCGCCGATTTCGTGATGCTGGGTGGCATGCTGGCCGGTCACGAAGAGAGTGGCGGTGAAGTCATTGAACAGGATGGCAAACACTATATGAAGTTCTACGGCATGTCGTCCCAGTCTGCCATGGACAAGCACTCTGGCGGCGTGGCCAAATACCGAGCTGCCGAAGGTAAAACCGTGTTGCTGCCCTACCGCGGCAGTGTGGAAAACACCATCGCCGACATCCTGGGCGGCGTGCGTTCTACCTGTACCTATGTGGGTGCTGCCAAGCTCAAAGAGCTGACCAAGCGCACCACCTTTATCCGGGTGCAGGAGCAGGAAAACAACGTGTACGGCAAAGAGTAATCCTCTGCCATACCAATTAAGGCCACCTCAGGGTGGCCTATTGGTTTATCCCTTCAGCAAAGTCGCCGGCAGATAATCAATCCCCTGATTACCGTCTTGCCAACTCATTTTCCTGTCCCTCTGCACATCGGCAGATTGGCGTTGAACCTCCCGCGGATTTCAACGCAACGCGAACACTTTCTATCTGTAAACAAGCTTGGCATACTCTCTCGTTCAACACTCAGGGAGGCCATCTTATGGAACGAGAAATAACCACAGCCGGCGACAGCGGTGCAGGTGGTGCGAAAATTGTGTATCTGCTGTATCTGGTGGGGTTGGTATTTGGTATCACCGGCATAATCGGTGTGATATTGGCGTACATCAACAAAGATGATGCCCAGCCGTGGGTGCAGACCCACTATCAATACCAAATCCGCACCTTCTGGATTGGTTTGCTGATGATGTTTGTCGGTATCCTGCTGGCACTGATTGTGGTCGGCTATCTGATTTGGCTGTTCTGGTTGGTCTGGTTTATCGTTCGCAACATCAAGGGCTTCCAGGCGCTAGAAAAGCAACAACCTATTGCCAATCCAACCAGCTGGCTGTTCTGAGCTGATAACACAACGGGGAGCAATGCTCCCCGTTAGTGATTAATGGCAAATATCAGCGCATGCCACGCTCAGCTTTAATCCTGTCGTAAGCCCTTTGCACATCCTGCGCAGTTTGTTTGGCCAGCTCCATCATCTCAGGAGGCAAGCCTTTGGCTACCAGTTTGTCCGGGTGGTGCTCGTTCATTAATTTGCGATAGGCCCGCTTCACATCCTGATCCGCAGCACTGGCAGCAATCCCCAGCACTTTATAGGCCTGCTCAATCGGCTGCACCTGAGTCCCACCGGACTGACGGAACCTGAACTCCGCCTGCCAACGACTCAACAATTCGTTCAGCTGCGATGCCTTAAAGCCCAGTTCAGTGGCAATCACCTGCAATATCTTTTGCTCTTTGGGTTGCAACTCGCCATCGGCCAGCGCCGTCTGGATCTGGATTTCCAGGAACATCTGCAGCAACTCTGGGCGCCCCAGAGTCAACAAGCGAAACGCCCGCAAACAGCCTTTCAAATCGAAGTCAGCCGCTTTGCCATCGCGAAATGCCTGCTGTGCATCTCTTCTGGCATCGCCGGTCAGACGCATCTGATCCATCACCAGTGATGCCAGCCGGATATCATCTTCAGTCACCCGGCCAGAAGCTTTGGCTACATGCCCCATAACAGCAAAGGTAGAGTTGAAAAATACCGCCTGACGATTGGTGCCCCGACGGCGGATAGCCTTGAGCTTGCCACCGCGAGTATCCCACCAGTGACCAATCACCAGCCCCAACAGGGCGCCGGCAAACTTGCCGAACATAAAGCCAATACCGACCCCGAAAAATTTGCCCCACAAACGCATGGAAAATCCTGTGTTATCAGATTTGATTATTGTTGCTGGCCTTATTTGGCCAGAAGTCTGGCTTCCAGTCCGGCCAGTCGCTCTACTGTGCCAACATCGCACCAGTAGCCGGTAAAATGCTCCCCGGCAATTCTGCCCGCCGGCATCTCGCGGCGCAGCAGCAGTGGAGTGCCGAAGGCACCTTCTGGGCTGTCTGCAAACAGTGCCGGATGATACACGCCCATCCCGGCAAATGTCAGTCGGCTCTGGTCACAGGATTCAAATACCAGCCCGTCCTGTAGCAAAAAATCGCCATTGGGATGCTGCGGTGGATTATCCACCAGAAACAGTTTGGCCAGCGCACCTGCGGGCAGTTGCAGTGCAGATTTGGATGGCAGGTCATCGATGAAGATATCGCCGTTGATCACCAAAAAGGGCTCTCTGCCGTCAGGTGCCAGCAGCGGCAACGCCTGCTTGATGCCGCCACCTGTCTCCAGTGCCGTGGCTTCCGGACTGTAGGCGATGCTCAGCCCCCAGCGACTGCCGTCGCCCAGCGTCTGCTCCAGCATGTGCCCAAGCCAGGCGTGATTGATGATCACAGAGGTAAAGCCAGCCCGCGCCAGATTTTCCAGGTGGTATTCAATCAGTGGCTTGCCACCGGCTTTGACCAGAGGTTTGGGGCAGGAATCCGTCAGTGGTCGCAACCGCTCACCGCGCCCTGCGGCCAGGATCATGGCTTTCATTGCTCGTCCTCCAGACGCAGTGAAGGTTGCTCCTGCCATTGCAACACTGCAGGCTGCACAGTGCTTACCATCCACTCACTGAGGGCGTGCAGCTCGGGATAACGCCGGGCGATATCCACTATATAGGTCAGGGTCAGCGGAATATCTTTAAGGTAACCGGCTTTGCCATCGCGATGGAACAAACGGGCAAAGATACCGGCAGCCTTGATATGGCGCTGCAGTCCCATCAGATCGAACCAGCGCTGGAATTGCCCGCGTGATACGTCCACAGGCAACAGCCCTTGCTGACGAAGCATGTCAAAATACTCATCCCGCAGGGTATTGATCAGAGCGTCATCCCAGCGCACATAACAGTCCCGCAGCAAAGAGACGGCATCGTATGTAATCGGCCCAAGCACCGCATCCTGAAAATCGATAAGCACCAGCTCATCATTTCTGACCATGATATTGCGACTGTGAAAATCCCGGTGCATCCCGCCTTTGGGCTGCGCCATGGCGCTTTCCGTCAACAGCGCGAAACTGCGCTCAAGCAGGGCTTCAGGTATATCTTCCAGTTTGAGATGTACCTGAAGCAGCCATTCAGAGAAAATGGCCAACTCACGCTCAACAAAGGCAGCATCATAATCGGTCAGCACTCCAAGCTCACTGCGCTGAATACCAAGTACCTGTGGCAGCATGTTCAGCGCCCTGCGATACCAGTACGCCACATTGTCGGCATTCAGCAAACTGCCCAGTTGCACATCCCCAAGATCTTCGAGCAACATCAGTCCATCTTTGTCATTGGCAGCAATCACTGCAGGTACGGCAAGTCCAGCATTGGCAAAGGCATTATCCAAGGCCAAAAATGGTGCAATGGGAACCAACTCGGGTGGAGAATCCACGGCGATCAGACTATTTTCAGCAGTTTGCACCCGGAAATAGCGACGAAAACTCGCGTCCCCGGATATCAGGCAAACAGAAAAACCTGCTGGCAATTGCTGCTGCAACCAGGCCTGCAGACAAAGAAATCTCGGGTCTTGCAAAGTCATCTCGTGGCTCTTGGAGAAAAATTGCTTTATTATACCCGCCATAACATCCGGAAACAGCCAAGAGTATGAATTTCTTGGTTTGACTGAGTTGCGCAAGGATAAGTGCAACCTTTCCCTCCGATTTTTGTCCAGACAAAGAAATCACATACTTTATTGTTCAAGATGCAGATCCGTTACCTTGTGGCCCTGAGCCTGTTACCTCAACTCGTTATGGCAGGCGAAGCACCCGCTGAGCAAGCGTCTCAGTGCGTTGTTCAACCTCCTGTGCCGGTTCCCGATCTCCAGTCAGACAAACAAAATAAAGATCAACTGATCCGTATCAGCTCGGTTGATTCCCAGGCCCAGATGGGCAAGCAGGCCAGATTCTCCGGCGACGTGACAGTGACGCAGGGCAATCGGCTTATCAAAGCCGACGAAGCCGTACTGGATCAGCACAAAGAGCAGCTGGATGCCAATGGCAATCTGGTATTTCAGGACAGCGCCTTTACCGTGACGGCCGACGCGCTGCAGGCTCGCATGAAGAACAACAGCGCCACACTCAAGGGCGCTCAGTACTGGCTCCATGGCCAACAGGTACATGGCGATGCCAGCGAACTGGAAATTACACCTGACAACAACCTGCTGCTGAGCGAAACCAACTTTACCACCTGTCCCCCGGGAGACAGCTCCTGGTTGCTGGAAGCCGACAAAATCAAAATCGATTCCAAAGAGGAATGGGGTGAAATCTGGGATGCCAGACTCAGAGTAGGCGGTATTCCGGTACTGTATGTGCCTTACATGACGGTACCTGTATCGGACAAACGCAAGACAGGTTTGCTGTTCCCGACGTTCAGCACCAGCTCAACCAATGGGGTTGAGTTTGCCCTGCCCTGGTACTGGAACATTGCACCTGAATACGACATGACCTTTACCCCGCAGTACATGTCCAATCGTGGTCTGTTTCTGAAGAACGAGTTCCGTTATCTGGCCGGTGAAGCACAACAGGGCAAAATCAATCTGGAATATCTGGGCAGTGACCGCAGTCTGGCGGGCAGCCCGGACCGGTATCTGTACCACTGGGATCACCAGGGCGCCATCGATAAGAACTGGCGGGTACTGGCAGACTACACAGATGTGTCCGACAACAACTTCTTTAACGATCTGGATTCTGACGTTGCGCAGGCGACCGATAACCAGCTGTCCCGGGTGGGAGAACTATCCTATTTCCAGAACAACTGGAACGCCGGTATCAGGGTACAGGACATCAAGGTACTGGGGGAAAATGACGAACCCTATCAGGTGATGCCCCAGGTTAATTTCAATTATTTCTCACCGGATCTGTGGCAATACCTGGATTTCAACTTTGCCTCAGAAGTGACCAATTTTGCCCATAAAGATGCCGGTGAACTGGCTTCCAGCGGACAACAGATCCCAACGGCAACCCGTTTGCATCTGGAACCCTCGCTGACCTTCCCGGTTTATGGACCTGCAGGTTCGTTCGTCAGCGAACTGAAGCTGTACCAGACCAATTACTGGCAGCGTGATTTCGCCACGGATTCCGGCATGGCGTCCCATGTCAGCCGCACTATCCCGCAAGCCCGCCTCTATGGTCAGGTGAACTTCGAGCGTCAGACCCGCCTGTTTGACGCCAACTATCGCCAGACACTTGAGCCACAAATTCAATATCTGTACGTCGGCTATCAGGATCAATCTGACATCGGCCTGTACGATACTGCAGCGCTGCAGGATGACTTCTACGGTTTGTTCCGTGACCGTCGCTATGCCGGCCTGGATCGCATTGCCAATGCCAATCAGGTCACACTCGGGGTCACAACCCGCTTGTTTGACGACCACAATGAAGAGCAGCTGAAGTTCAGTCTGGGACAGATTTTCTATCTGGAAGACAACAAGGTCAGTTTGCAGCCGGATCTGGTGGAGGAGACGCCGTCCTTCTCAGTACTGGCAGCTGAAATGGACGCCAAACTCTATGAGGATTTCTACTTCAGCGGCGCGCTGCAGTACGACACCCGTGAGCGTGACAACAAAAAAACTGAATTTACCCTAGACTACCGTCCCGGCGCCAATAAGCTGGTGCAGCTGAGCTACCGCTATGTACCGGATCTGCTCAACACCAACACCAATGACAGAGTCGATATTTCCCAGGCCGGTATTCGGGGTGCCTGGCCGATCATGGATGACCTCTACTTTGTCGGAAACTGGTATTACGATCTGAACGAGAGCCGCAGTATAGAAACCTACACCGGCTTCCAATATGAGTCATGTTGCTGGGCGGTGCGCCTGAGCTATCACTATCGCATCAAGACCAATTACGATGATGATATTGCCACTGTGCAGGATCCCCGTGACCAATTCGAAAGCGGTGTGTATCTTAACTTTGTAATCAAAGGCTTGGGTGGTTCAGGTCCGCTAGGCGTCGAAGATATGCTGAACGAAGGTCTGTTCAACTACCGCAAACCTCTCTACCTGAGAAACTGAACTTTGGCCACCTTGGGTGGCCGAAAATTTAACCCGCCTCAAGGGCATAAAAATGTGATAGATTGCTGAACCACTTAGCGGACCGGCAGTCCAATAACGAAACCAAATCAGGCATTGGGCCTGATTCTGTGAGGCCAAGGATTTTTGGATGAAACCCATTAACAGACTGATAGTAGCTTTTCTGACCCTGGTAATGAGCCAAATGGCTTTTGCCGCACCACAGCCGCTGGATTCAGTGGCGGTGCAGATTAATGATGGCGTGATCCTGCAAAGTGAAGTCGACAATATGATGGCCGACGTTAAGCGCAATGCCGCGGAATCCGGGCAGGTACTGCCGTCAGATCAGGCGTTGCGTACCCAGGTCATTGAACGTCTGATCCTGACCCGTCTGCAATTGCAGATGGCCGATAGAATGGGGCTGCATGTCGGTGATCTGCAACTGGACCAGACCATTGAAAATATCGCCAAAGATCAAAAAATGACGGTTGACCAGCTGCGCAAAGCAGTGGAAGCATCCGGAATCAGCTTCAGTCAGTATCGTGAGCAACTGCGGGAAGAGATCACTCTGGGTGAAGTACAGCGCATTCAGGTGCAGCGCCGCATCCAGATTTCCCCACAGGAAATCTCTGCGCTGGTGAAATTGATTGAAGAACAGGGCATGAAAAATGTGGATTTCCAGATAGGCCACATCCTGATTGAACTGCCATCCAACCCGACCTCTGCTGAGCTGGATGCGGCCCAGAAACGTGCCGAAGCAGTACTCAAACGGCTGAATGAAGGCGCTGACTTCCGTCAGGTTGCGATAGCGGCCTCGTCAGGCCCCAAAGCGCTGGAAGGCGGCATCTGGGATTACATGAACATCAATGAGATGCCAACCCTGTTTGCCGAAGTTGTGGAAGGCGCCAAGAAAGGCGACATCATTGGTCCGATTAAAAGCGGCAGCGGTTTTCACATCATCAAAGTGATGGATATCCGTGGCATGCAGACTCAGGAAATCGACGAAGTGAAATCCCGTCATATCCTGCTCAAGCCATCACCCATTCTGTCCGAAGACAGAGCCAAGGCGATGCTGGACAAGTTCGTTAAAGAGATCCGTGAAGGTAAGGCCAACTTCGCTGATTTGGCCCGCCAGTACTCTGAAGATCCGGGCAGCGCTGCGAAAGGGGGCGAACTGGGCTGGGCTGAGCCAAGTCTGTATGTGCCGGCGTTTGCCAACACCCTGAACGAACTGAAGGTCGGTGAGCTCAGCGAGCCTTTCCGCTCCAGCCATGGCTGGCACATAGTGCAGCTGGAAGATCGCCGCAAAACTGATGCCACCGACAGATTCAACACCAATCGTGCCCACCAGTTGATCTTCCGTCGCAAGTTCAATGAAGAGCTGCAGAACTGGCTGGACGAAATGCGTGCCGATGCGTACATTCATGTGTACGATCAGAGCGGGGAGTAACAGATTGGACATCAAGCGTATCGCAGTCACACCGGGGGAACCGGCAGGTATTGGACCGGATCTGGTGGTTCAGTTGGCTCAGCAGGCCTGGGACGCTGAACTTATTGTGTGCGCAGACCCCAGCCTGCTCCAGGCCCGGGCAAAAATGCTCGGATTGCAGCTGCAACTTCGTCCTTATCAGCCCGGTCAGGCGCCCAGAGCGCAGGAAGCCGGGACACTGACCATTGTGCCTTTCAATCTGCGGGCCGATGTAAAGTGCGGCCAGTTGAATGAAGCCAACAGCAGCTATGTGGTTGAAACCCTGAAGTATGCCGGTGAAAAGAACATTGCCGGTGAATTTGACGCTGTGGTAACCGGGCCGGTACACAAAGGTATTATCAATCAGTCCGGGATCTCTTTCAGCGGCCATACCGAGTTTTTCGCCCATCAGGCCAATTGTCAGGATGTGGTCATGCTGCTCTCCTGTCCCGGGTTGCAGGTTGCGCTGGTTACCACCCATATTCCGCTGGCCTATGTATCCAAGGCCATCACCAGGGATCGTCTGCATCATATTATTCGAATTCTGCATCAGGATTTGATTAACAAGTTCGGGATCGAGAATCCCCGAATCTACGTCTGCGGCCTCAACCCCCATGCGGGAGAAGATGGCCATCTGGGACGGGAAGAGCTGGATGTGATTATTCCGGCGCTTAATGAGCTCAGAGAAGAGCAAATCAGTATCGTCGGCCCACTGCCGGCGGATACCTTGTTCCAGCCCAAATATCTGCAGGATGCCGATGTGGTGCTGGCGATGTACCATGATCAGGGTCTGCCTGTGCTCAAGGCGCAGGGCTTTGGCAAAGCAGTGAATATCACTCTGGGGCTGCCTTATATCCGCACCTCGGTCGATCATGGTACTGCACTGGAATTGGCAGGCACAGGAAAAGCCGACACAGGCAGTTTTGTCTGTGCCCTGAATAAGGCCATTGAACTGGCCTCAAAGAACTGAAATCTGAGTTAATGAGCAATAAAGTCCATTTGGGCCACACGGCCAGAAAACGCTTTGGTCAGAACTTTCTGACCGACGGCAATGTTATCAATCGTATCGTGGGCGCCATCGCCCCAGACAATGACCATGTCATGGTCGAAATTGGCCCGGGTCTGGCAGCACTGACTGAACCGGTTGCTGCGGCAATCGATAAGCTCACCGTCGTCGAGCTGGATAAAGACCTGGTTGAACGCCTCAAGGTCCACCCAACCCTGAAAGACAAGCTGGAAATCCATCAGGGCGATGCGCTGCAGTTTGATTTCGCCCAGTTGCTGGTACCGGGTAAAAAACTCAAGGTGTTTGGTAACCTGCCTTACAACATCTCCACCCCGTTGATGTTCCATCTGTTCGAATATGCCGAGCAGATCGAAAACATGCACTTCATGTTGCAAAAAGAAGTGGTGCTGCGTCTGTCTGCGGCGCCGGGCAGCAAGGCCTATGGTCGCCTGACGGTAATGGCTCAGTATTTCTGCCAGGTCGTGCCGGTACTGGAAGTACCACCAGGCTGCTTTACTCCGCCACCTAAAGTGGATTCTGCTGTGGTGCGTCTGGTGCCTTATGCCCAGAAGCCATTCCCCTGTAAAGATGTGGATGTACTGCGTCACCTGTGCTCAACTGCATTCAATATGCGTCGTAAAACACTGAGAAACAATCTCAAGCAGCTGTTGAGCGATGCAGATTTTGAGGCTCTGGGCATTGACGCCAGCCGCCGTCCCGAAGAGATCAGCGTCGAGCAATACGTTGCCATGGCCAATCTCCTGTGTGACAAACAGGCATAATCCTCACGGGCGCTTTGGCGCCCGCTTTATATCAGGACAGATAGATGACAGCATTGGAAGCCAGCATCAGAATCGAAGTGGAAACCCAGTATATAGAACAGCAATCTGATCCGGAGCAGGACAAATTTCTGTTCAGTTACACTATTACCATCATCAACGAAGGTACCGCCCCCGCAACACTGGAAAGTCGTCACTGGATCATTACCGACGCCAATGGCCACAAGAGTGAAGTTCAGGGCGCCGGTGTTGTTGGTGAAACCCCAACCATCGCCCCCAACGCCTCCTATCAATATACCAGTGGCACAGTACTGGAGACCCCTGTAGGCGTGATGCAGGGCAGCTACCAGATGCAGTCCGCTGATGGCCAGATCTTCAAGGCACAAATCCCCGCATTCCGCCTGGCTGTCCCGGGACTGTTACACTGATCCACAGGAGTTGTTGTGGCACATTATTTTGTTGGCGACCTTCAGGGTTGCAATGACGAATTCCAGCGTCTGCTGGCCAAAGTCGACTTTAATCCCTCGCGGGATCAACTCTGGGCCGTGGGCGATCTGGTCGCCAGAGGTCCGGGCTCCCTTGATGTACTGAGATTTTTTGCCGCCAATGAAGGCGCTGTTCACACAGTGCTGGGCAATCATGATCTGCATCTGCTGGCGGTATATGGCGGACTGAAGCGGTCCAAACCCGGTGACAAGCTTGAGGCATTGCTTGAGGCGGATGATGCGTCTTGTCTGATTGACTATGTACGCGAGCAGCCACTGATGCACGAGCTGGCCGATAAAAACCTGATTGTGACCCATGCAGGCGTTCCTCCCCAATGGGATCTGGACACCCTGAGACAGGAAGCGGCAAATGTCAGTGCTGCGCTCAAACAACCAGACTATCTGAATGCGCTGATCAACAAAATGTACGGCGGCGAGATGGACTGTTGGTCGCCACAGCTCTCCGGGACCAATCGACTGATTTATTGCATCAATGCGCTGACCCGTATGCGATTTTTGCATCCAGATGGCAGATTGGATTTTGACTGCAAACAACCTCCGGCCAAGGGCAAGAATGGCAAATTACGCCCCTGGTTTGAGTATCCTCTGGCGTTGCCTGAGAATACTACGCTGGTGTTTGGTCACTGGGCCGCACTCATGGGTCAAACCCACTCTCCCCGCTTTCAGGCTTTGGACACCGGCTGCTGCTGGGGTGAATACCTGACCATGCTTCATCTGGAAACCGGTGAAAAAATTACCCAAAAAGCGTTAAAAAGACGTTAAGATAACGCCTTGTCCGGCCGATACTATTCAGTATCGGTCGCGTTCCCGGGTCCGGTAGTCGTACGCTTTTCGTATCTGACACATTAAGTTCCGTCCGCCAGCGGAGCCAGTTTTTGCTGCCTCAAGGATGACAGCTGTCGACACTGACAGGGCCCCCGGAATTGCATACGGATAAGCGCAGCCAATAACAATAAGAACCGGAGTCGTCTATGAATATCAACATGACCACCAGGGTCATTGGGGGATTCAGTATTGTCACCCTTTTGCTGGTTGTACTGGGAGGAGATTCCCTCTACACCCAAAATGGTCTGAAAGCTACTACCGCCAGCCTGAAAGAAAGCAGCATGCCCTCTCTAATCACCACCAACCGTATTGCTGCCAATCTGGCCGGCCAGCAGCGTTTACTGCTCAGCCTGTACCATAATCAGAATGCGGCTGATATCCCATCACTGGTGTCTGATGTTGACCAGGAAGACAGAGAAATCCGCAGTGAAATGCAGCGACTGGAGCAGTTGCTTCAGGGACAACCGACCGCGATTCAGGTGCGGCAACTGGCCAGCCGTTATGACGACTTTGCGGCCTCGGCCCGACAACTGCACACCGCTCATTTGAGTGCTCTCAACATCACCTTGCAGCTGGTTCAATCCCGGGATGCCCTGGAAAATGATCTGGATGATATCGCTGCCAATCTGCTGGATATCACAGAGCTGGAAAACAGCAGCAATGAGCAGGAGCGCAATATTGCCGCTGCGGCCGCTGCACTCGACAACAACCTGACCACGCTGGTCACTGCTGTGTATGAACTGAACTCTGCTAAAGACCGACAAAAATACGAGATTGTGGTCAGTGACCTCAATTTCCTCACCAGTGATATCTCCGGCAAACTTGATTATTTGCAGCGCCATGGCAGCAATCTACCGGCGTTGACGACCACATTGGCAGACATAGCCGCCCGGCTGAGTGACGTAATGACGACCGTCAGCAGTGCTGATGGGCTTATCAAACAAAAGTCGATGCAATTAAGCAAGCAAGAGCAGGCCGCCGCGACGCTGAAGCAGACCCAAAGGGCCGCCGTTGCACTGGAGTCACAGATGGTATCCATCAGTGGTGAGATAGAATCTGCGGCCAACCTTCTCAGTCAGCAGGCTATCAATGCCATTGAACGGGCCAGTATTCAGACTCTGGTATTGATGGTCATCGCCATCATAGCCGCCGTTGTCGTCAGTTTTGCCGTAATAGGACCACTGCGTCGCTCACTTAGCCGCATCAATCAGGCGCTTGAAATTCTGGCTGGCGGCGATCTCACCCACACGCTGGACGATTCAGGTAAAGACGAATTTGCCGAACTGGCGCGTAATTGCAACCGCCTGATTAACAGCTTAAGCAGCCTTATTCAGGGTATTTTGGACCGTTCAACCCAGCTGGCTGCTGCCGCAGAGGAAACTTCGGCCATCACGACTCAGACGGAATCAGGTATCCGTGAACAGCGCACTCAGGTCAATCTGATAGCGCAGGCAACCAGCGAGCTGAATGCCCGCGCCAACGACGTAGCCCAGAGCGCCAATGCCGCGCTGGAGCAGGTCGAAAAAGCCGATGCTCAGGCCCGGCATATGCAGACCATTGCCGATGAGAACAAACAGATTATCCAGAATCTGGCCGATGAAGTCGCCAAAGCGGGACAGGTGATCAATAAAGTTCATACAGACAGCGCCGCCATCAGCACCATTCTGGATGTGATTCGCGGCATCGCAGATCAGACCAACCTGTTGGCGCTCAATGCAGCCATCGAAGCGGCCCGCGCCGGCGAACAGGGCCGTGGATTTGCGGTGGTTGCCGATGAAGTGCGTAGTCTGGCATCCCGGACCCAGGATTCGACTCAGGAGATCCACCAGATGATCGAGATCCTGCAGAAGGGTGCGCAGGATGCGGTATCTGTCATGGAAAATGGGCGTTCTCAGGCTACTGCCTGTGTACAGAAAACCGAGCAGGCCAACACTGCGCTGGCAGCCATCAGCGAGTCAGTCCACCGCGCCTATGATGCAGGAAATCGTATCAACCAGGCCGCTGATGAGCAAAGCCAGCTAAGTCAGGAAGTGTCCGCCAAGCTTGAGCAAATATCGGCTATCGCCGATGAAACCGCCACTGGCGCTGGGCAAACCGCGTATTCCAGCGCTGAGGTGGCCAAGCTGGCCGAAGAGCTGCAATCGTCAGTCAAAGAATTCAGGGTCTAAAAAAATACCGGACATCAAGTCCGGTATTTCAGCATCTCTTATCCACCGATACGGGCTTTCAGCGCAGCAACGATGGGGCTGACACCATGCCCCTGAGATTCCGCCCATGCTTCAACAGTCAGGCCGTCACTTTCGGCCTGCTGCAGCATGGATGATGGCAAGCGGGAGACAATGAACTCACCGGATTCGTTGGCGCCGGATACCATGGCGAAACGGACCAGAGTATGACCGTCACAGCGGATCCCATCATAGATCTGCCGTAACTTGAGACGACTGTCCTTCAGCTTCTGTCGCAGCAGGTTTCTGTCGTCCGACTTAACATACTCACAAATGTTGGCAACCAGCATATCGCTGGCCTGCACCGGTCTGGCTATCCCGCCTGCCAGTAACAGCGCCATCATCGCCACGGGCAATACACGCATCTGAATCTCCTTGTCCATTCCTGTTATTTGAAGAGTCCATTCATCAGGGACTCTGTATCAAACCAGACACCAGAGCCTCTGAGCCTTCCTCCCAGGAGACATACAAGCAGAAGCGCTGTGCCAAAGAATCAACAAGTTAACATTTTTTTATCAGTTTGATAAAGCGATAACCCAGCCCTTGCTCACTAATGCCTTTCCCAAGCTCAGATTCCTGCCACTGATCGGCCTGCCACTCAGGAAAACGGGTATCGCCCTGTACCTGCAGATCAATTTCGGTCAGATACAAAATATCCGCCTCCGGTAGCAACTGGGCATACAGTTGCCCGCCGCCTATCACCATCAGTTCCTCACACTCACCACACAAAACGAGCGCCTCATCAAATGAGGTCACACAGCTGACGCCTTCGATCTTGAGCTCTGGATTGCGGCTGATGACAATATTCAACCTGCCGGGCAAAGGACGGCCGATGGATTCGTAAGTCCTGCGCCCCATCACCACAGGCTTACCCATGGTGACCGCCTTAAAATGCCTGAGATCTTCAGGCAGATGCCAGGGCATCTGATTGTCCAGGCCTATCACCCGGTCGTGGGCCATTGCGGCTATCATCGCGATTTTCATCGATATTCCTTGGTTCTTGAGACAGGTCGGCGCAGGTTAACAAAATATCGGTGGGATGGGCAGTCATCTGCCCCTAATTTGGCTTTGGGAGCGGTATAACAAAAAGGGCAATGTCATCACATTGCCCTTGTAGATTCAGCGGTTATCAGCGCTGATATACCACTTCGACGTCATAATCGTCATCATCGAAGTCATCATCCCACTCATCATCGAAGTCTTCGTTAACATCTTCGATGCTGGCCTGATGATAGTTGTCCCACTTGAACTCGACATCTTCATCAGGATCACGACGCTTATCGTCAGGTGGCAAGCTGTTGATGAAGTCCATCAACTTCTCTGACAATGCCTGAGTACCTTCACGGGCATAAGCGGAAATGGTGTAAACCTCACCTTCCCAGCCCAATTCAGATACGATGCGATCAACTTTTTCCTGAACTTCCTCTTCGAGCATCAAGTCAATTTTGTTGAACACCAGCCAACGTGGCTTGCCTGCCAGTTTGGGAGAATATTTCTCAAGTTCACCCACAATAGCACGGGCCGCATCAACCGGGTCGCTGCCATCAATCGGCTCAATATCCAGAATGTGCAGCAGAATACGGCAGCGCTCGAGATGCTTGAGGAAACGGATCCCCAAACCCGCACCATCAGCCGCGCCTTCGATCAGACCCGGAATATCGGCGATCACAAAGCTCTGACCAGGACGAGGGTTAACCACACCCAGATTCGGTACCAGCGTGGTAAACGGATAATCCGCTACCTTTGGCTTGGCACGGGACACTGCGCGGATAAAGGTCGATTTACCGGCGTTAGGCATACCCAGCAGACCGACATCGGCCAGCAACATCAGTTCCAGACGCAGGCTACGCACTTCGCCCGGTGTTCCCAGCGTCTTCTGACGGGGAGCACGGTTAGTACTGGATTTAAAACGGGTATTGCCCAGACCGTGGAAACCACCTTTGGCGACCAGCAACTTCTGACCATGAGTGGTCAGGTCGCCCAATACCTCTTCGGTTTCTTCATCAGTTGCCCGGGTACCCACCGGCACCTTCAGCACCAGGTCATTACCGCCTTTACCGGTACAGTCACGGCCGCGGCCATTCTCGCCACGCTCCGCCATATGGAAACGCTCGAAACGGTAGTCAATCAGCGTGTTGAGGTTTTCATCCGCCTCCAGATACACACTGCCGCCATCACCGCCATCACCGCCATCTGGACCGCCGTCAGGCACATATTTTTCGCGACGGAAACTGACACAACCGCTGCCACCATCACCCGCTTCGACGCGGATCACTGCCTCATCGACAAACTTCATACTTACTCCTGACGCCAACCATAGCCGGGAATTATACCGCGCAGCCCGGGTTGCGCCAAACAATCAGACCAGACTCCGATGGAATCCCAGTCACCAAATAAAACAAAAGCCCCACCAATGGCGGGGCTTATGATTCGAATTAAGGTCGAAGATTACTCTTCGATGCTAACGAACTTACGGTTGTTAGGACCTTTAACTTCGAACTTAACTTTACCGTCAGTCAGAGCAAACAGGGTATGGTCACGACCAATACCTACGTTTACACCTGCGTGGAACTTGGTGCCACGCTGACGAACGATAATGTTACCAGCCAGAACAGACTCACCGCCGAAGCGCTTTACACCAAGACGTTTGCTTTCTGAATCGCGGCCGTTACGAGTAGAACCGCCAGCTTTTTTGTGTGCCATGAGTTAGACTCCTAATTAAGCGTTGATAGCAGTGATTTTAACTTCAGTGAACCACTGACGATGGCCCATCTTCTTTTCGTGGTGCTTACGACGGTTGAACTTTTGAATAGTTACCTTCTCGCCGCGACCGTGGCTGATAACTTCGGCAACAACTTTGCCAGCTTCAACCAGTGGAGCACCCACTTTCACGTTTTCGCCATCAGCAACCAACAGAACCTGATCGAACTCGATAGTTTCGCCGGTAGCAACTTCAATTTTTTCCAGACGCAGAGTGTGGCCTACAGACACACGGTGCTGCTTACCACCACTTTGAAAAACAGCGTACATAGCTATTTTACTCCAAACATTTGACGTACTGGCCAGCTTTCGGGCATGGGCAGTCGCCATAAAAACTTTATTGACAATGGGCGCGGAGTTTACGCGAAGAATGCCAGTCAGGCAACCCTTTTTGCTCAAAGATTAAAAAAAGATCGCATCCAGCATTACAAAGCCTGACCCCGTGCTGTCCTGGGGGATTAATTTCGGTAAAATCTGGGCTATCATAGCACTTTCGCCGAACTACGGGCAGTATTCAGTGGCCCTAAAGTAAACCTAGAGTCTTTATATGGATTTAAATGCCATCCGCCAATTGGCGGACGCTGATATGCAAGCGGTCAATCAGCTGATTTACAAGCAACTCGAATCTGATGTTGCTCTTATTAACCAGCTGGGTTTTTACATTATTAATGGTGGCGGCAAACGATTGCGCCCATTGCTGACAGTTTTGGCAGCCCGAGCGATCCAATATGAAGGCGAAGCCCATCTGAAATTGGCGGCCATTGTCGAGTTCATTCATACCGCTTCACTGCTGCATGACGATGTGGTGGATGAGTCCACCATGCGTCGGGGCCGCGAAACGGCCAATGCCATGTTTGGCAACAGTGCCAGTGTGCTGGTCGGCGACTTCCTTTATACCCGTTCTTTCCAGATGATGACTGAGCTGGAGAATATGCAGGTGCTGACGGTACTGGCTGATGCCACCAACGTGCTGGCTGAAGGTGAAGTGCTGCAATTAATGAACTGCAATGACCCGGATACCACTGAAGAAAGTTACATGCGGGTGATTTACTGCAAAACCGCCAAGCTGTTTGAAGCGGCAACTAAACTGGCAGCCGTGGTTGCTGGCAGCGACCCGGCATGGGAAAGCGCATTGGGTGAATATGGTAAATACCTGGGCACCGCTTTCCAATTAACTGATGACTTGCTGGATTACACCGCCGACGCCGAAGAGCTGGGTAAAAATATCGGCGATGATTTGGCGGAAGGCAAACCGACTCTGCCACTGATTTTCGCCATCGCCAATGGCAATGAGCAGGAACAACAGATGATCCGCCGCGCCATTGAGCAGGGTGATGGCACTCGAGATATCGACGCCATCATTCACGCCCTGAATCACTGTGGCGCGCTGGATTATACCCACCAGCGTGCGATGGAAGAGTCCAACAAAGCCATTGCGGCCCTGGCACCTCTGCCGGAGACCGAATTCAAAATGGCGCTGGTTTCTTTAGCTAAACTGGCTGTCGCCCGTAATCACTGATTGCGCACTTCCAGGCTCTGCAGAAATGCCGCACCCAGTGCGGCATTTTTTATGCGACCGCCCCAACTCCAGTAACATATCCGATATATTTCACCTACTTCTCATCCCATGGTGCAACTGATAAGCTGACCTTTAATTACAATAACAGCCGTACCTGACATTGAATCTTACTCACAGCCAAAGCCACTCTGAAGGCTTCACCCTGATAGAGTTGGTTGTCGTTATTATCATCCTTGGGATCCTGGCCGTAACTGCTGCGCCCAAATTTATCAATCTGCAGTCTGACGCCCTGACGTCCAGCGTGCGCTCAACGGGCGCGGCATTTAAAGCCAGTGTCAATCTGGCTCATGCCGCCTGGATAGCCAAGGGCGCAAGCGGGCCGCTGGAGGACTATCCGCTCTACAGTAACGCCAGCGACCGTTCAGGAACCATTGATATCAATGCCCAAGGATGGCCTGCACAGCATTACCTAGGGCCAGTGGAGGCATTACCTAATCTGGATAATGTTGAGGACTGTGTTTCAGTGTGGCAAATCCTGTTCGCCAACAATGAGCCAACCGTATCCAGGGCAGGCATAGATCCTGACGCCCAATATCAGGCCAGCTATACCGGCGTGCATCAATGTACCTATGCGCTGACCCGGGATACTGGTTATCAAATCTTCTACGACGCCGGTAACGGTGATGTCATCACCACCATTCCCTGATCCCAAGACAACAACGCCGCATCAGTATGCGGCGTTTTCAATCCTCAATAGTGTCAAACCTGCCAGTCAATCCCGGTTTCACCACGGGCATTAAGCAATTCATTGACCCTGGAGAAATGACGACAGCCAAAGAATCCCCGGTAAGCTGACAGTGGTGACGGGTGTGGCCCGGTGATGACCTGATGCTGAGGCGCGGTGATCACCTTGCCCTTTTTAATGGCGTGACTCCCCCACAGCACAAAAATGATAGGCTGTGGCTGAGCATTCAACAGCTTCATAGCCTGAGTCGTAAACTCCTCCCACCCGGCTTTGGCATGGGAGTGAGCCTTGCCCTGCTCAACAGTCAGTACAGTGTTAAGCATCAGGATGCCCTGTTTTGCCCAGGATTCCAGATAGCCATGAGCCGGAATAGTGAATCCGGCAACGTCAGTCGCCAACTCTTTGTACATATTGGCCAAAGATGGCGGCGGTTTTATCCCCGGCTTGACAGAAAAACACAGGCCATGGGCTTGCCCCGGACCGTGATAAGGGTCCTGCCCCAGAATAACTACCCGGACCTGCTCCAGTGGTGTCAGCTCGAATGCACGATAGACTTCATCTGCCGGCGGAAAAATCGCTTTGCCCGCTTGTCTCTCGCCATCGACAAATGCCTGCAGAGATTGGAAATAGTCCTGTGATTGTTGTGAGTCAATAAATGCTGACCAACTGCGCGGAAGCGTCATAAGTCGTACCTGTAAGATTAAAAGCGGCCACAAGGGTAAAACCCTGCGCCACTGTGAACAAGTCCCGGCGTCAATATTCCTGCTCAAGGCGTGATGACGCAAATCTAGTGCAATTACTCTATACCTGCTATCATTTGCTGCTTTTTCAAGAGATCCGGCCGTACTCCATGAAGAAATTTGCAACAACTCACCAAACTGCTCACCATCAGCAGGGCTTCACCCTGATTGAGTTGGTGGTGGTTATTATCATCCTGGGTATTCTGGCCGTCAGTGCCGCTCCCAAGCTGCTCAGCCTGCAGGACGATGCCAATATCGCCTCAGTGCAGGGCACTGCCGGTGCTTTCAAATCCGGCATAGATATGGCCAGAGCAGTCTATCTGGTAAAAGACGGCGATGGCGAGGCCGAGGACCTACCCGTGTTTTCCACGGCCGGTTTATCAGACGAAAACCACCCCTATGAAAAACCAGGACATCTGGATTTCAACAAATACGGCTGGCCAGTACAGAATTACATGTACGCCGATACCGATATAGTACAGTTGGATAACGCAGCCGACTGCGTCTCTTTGTGGCATACTCTGTTTGCGCATGAAGAACCCAGTGTTTCCGAAGCCGGGCAGGACCAGCCTACCGATTACATTGCGCATTTTGGCGGAAACGGCGATGGTGGCGTAAGCAGCCAGCAGTGCCGGTACGAACTGCGCGTCGATCCAAGGCTCGCCATCAATTACAACGCCATAACAGGAAAAGTCACCACAGATACCGATCTGGGCTCCTGAGCAATATCCTGACAAGCACCGCATAGACTTCAGCCCTGCGGCCGGCAGGGATAACGCAGATGCAGGTCAGGCATTTAGACCATTTAGCTACCGCCAATATTTCAAAACATGAAAGCAATGTGCCGCAGTGGTCAATACCATTCAGACCTCAATCAGCCTTTTGTGCCGACTGGGGCACAAACAAATGTCACACCAAAAATACAATAGCCAATTGAATGCTCCGGCCAAAAACAACCAACAGCGCACAAGACCATTCAGTTAGCTGCGGTGTTACCCCACAGTCAGTAATTCCTGCAGGCCTTCATTGAACGCCGCACCCGGCAGAAGAGTTTTCCATGCAGGCAGTGATTAACTGCCAAGCAGCTGTGTTACAGTCATGATGACTTCGACAGACACAGGGAATATTAGGTGACAGACTTAGCTGCCAGTGCTGCAGATCAGCCCCAGTCCTCCAAATCAGTCATACCAAAGACCGAAGTGTATCGCTGGGTCGGCAAATTTCTCTTGCCTTATAGGCGTCGGGTGATTGCCGCACTGTGTTTTTTGCTGTTGGGATCACTGGCCTGGTTGGCAATTGGCCAGGGAGTTCGTATGTTGGTCGATCAGGGCTTCAGCGATTCCAGTGAAACCCGACTGGATCAGGTCATCCTCTGGCTCGGCGGGATTGTCACCGTCAGTTCCGTCGCCGTGTTCGGCCGCTTTTATCTGATGAGTTGGCTGGGTGAAAGAGTCAGCGCCGATATCAGGCTGACGGTCTATCGCGCCTTACTCACACTGTCTCCCGCCTTTTACGCCAAATCCCGCACCGGCGAAGTGATCAGCCGCTTCACCTCAGACACCACACTGCTTGAAAACGTCGTCGGTTCCAGCTTTTCCATGGCACTGAGATCCGCGGTTTCCCTGCTGGGCGGCTTGGTGATGATGGCATTCACCAGCTGGAAACTCACCGCACTGGTACTGATAGCAGTTCCTCTGGTCGTTGCTCCCGCTATCTTTCTTGGCAAAAAAGTCAGGCAACTCGCCAAACGCAGTCAGGACAGAATTGCCGATCTGGGAGCATATGTGGATGAAAGTATTCACGAAATATACACAGTGCAATCTTATGGTCATGAGGTCCAGGACGATAAGCATTTCAGCAACCATGTAGAGGCCATTCTGGCTGCCGCCAAAGACAGAATCTTCTACCGGGCGCTGCTTATCTGCCTCATCATGACCCTCGCCTTCTTTGCCATCCTGGCCATCACCTGGGCCGGCGGCAACGCCGTCATGTCCGGCAGTATCTCAGCCGGGGAACTGTCGGCCTTTATGTTCTACGCCGTTCTGGTCGCCGGCGCCGTTGGCACCATCAGTGAAGTGTTCAGTGATATACAGCGGGCTGCCGGGGCCAGTGAGCGCTTAATGGAGCTGGCACATTCCGTCAGTGACATTAGCCAGCCTGCGCATCCGGAGTCACTTCCCCATCCGGTTCAGGGCAACCTGCACATCAGCAACCTCAGTTTCCGCTATCCGGGACACGATGAAACTGTATTGCATGAGCTCTGCTTCAGCGTGTCAGCTGGCGAGCGAGTCGCACTGGTCGGCGCCAGCGGTGCCGGGAAAAGCACCCTGTTTGCCCTGCTGCAACGCTTTTATCCCGCACCTGAAGGAGTTATTACGCTGGATAATATTCCCATCGAGCAACTCAGTCTCAGTGAACTAAGGGCCCAGTTTGCCCTGGTACCTCAGGAATCGGTCATCTTCGCCACCAGCGTACTGGAGAATGTGCGCTACGGCAGACCCGATGCCACTCAAGGTGAGGTGATAGCGGCTTGCAAGGCAGCCAGAGCCCATGACTTTATCGCTGAATTTGTAGATGGCTATGACACCTACCTGGGTGAGCGTGGCGTGCGGCTTTCCGGCGGACAAAAGCAACGTATCGCCATTGCCAGAGCAATTCTGGCTGACAGACCGGTACTTTTGCTTGATGAAGCCACCAGCGCACTGGATGCCCGCAGCGAAGTCCTGGTGAAACAGGCGCTGGACACCCTGATGCA
Source organism: Shewanella sp. GXUN23E (assembly GCF_050865035.1). Classification (NCBI taxonomy): domain Bacteria; kingdom Pseudomonadati; phylum Pseudomonadota; class Gammaproteobacteria; order Alteromonadales; family Shewanellaceae; genus Shewanella; species Shewanella sp. GXUN23E. Next base: position 509,195 of record NZ_JBOZWP010000001.1, read on the forward strand.
GGGTAAAACCACCCTGGTCATCGCCCACAGGCTGGCAACGGTGGTGAATGCCGACAGAATTCTGGTGATGGACAAAGGCCGACTGGTCGCCAGTGGAACCCATGATGAACTGCTGAAAAGCAGCGAATTATATCGTGAATTCGCATCTCTTCAGTTAATTGACAAATTAAATAACCAAGAATCAGTATATTGACACACAAAAAACAGGCCAATACCATTAACAAAAAAACAACCTGATATTGCCATGAAAAAAGCGTTTTCCGGATTCACCCTTATTGAACTTGTTGTCGTGATTATTATTCTGGGTATTTTGGCTGTGACTGCTGCGCCCAAATTTATCAATCTGCAAGACGATGCCAAAATATCCGCTCATCAGGGATTTACCGGCGCGCTGGCATCTTCGGTACAATTGGCTCACTCAACCTGGGAGATCCGCAAATCCAGTGCCGATCCTGCCACTGTGGGAAATGGCGGCTATTTGAATTACGGTGGTGTGCGTATTGGTTTTTGGGGAGTATCCGGTTATCCGGAATGTGAAAACGGCTGTACTCTCAATGGCGGTATCGCCAATGCGGGAGGCTGTAATGGTGGAATCCCAAAACTATTGGATGACCCGGCCGCGTTTCTCAACAACTACAATACTGCGGCATTCCCACCGGCTGGCGGGGATTGCGTATTTACCGATAAAGAAAATTCCAACCTTAAAATCCGTTACAGCGCGGTCAATGGCAAAGTAAAGAGCTGCACAGATACCGAATCCTGTACAGCGCTGCTTGCCAACAGCGGTCCGGGTAACTTCTAAGCTGACAAGTGGAGAAATTTAAGGGAGCCCTCAATCGCTCCCTTATGCCCGCCCTACTCACCTTTCTGGAGGACAGAAAACTGACTGAAGTCCACCACCAATGACGCGGTTGGGTAAATAGACTCAGCAAAGCCGATACGAATAGAGATACGCCCGAGCCATCAGAGAATCTTGCGTT